>NZ_JALKCW010000006.1:0-126662 GCF_046883345.1 Hydrosulfovibrio ferrireducens
CGCCAAACTCGGGCCGCTGAATGCCGGTTCCGCCAATTTTTACCTGACCGCCAATCTCACGGCTGTTCCCAAGATGGGCATCAAGGTGAAGAGCGGTCTTCTGGGGGATCTCGATCTCGCGGCCAGCGGCAATGGCCTGAAACTCGATGTGCCGGCGGATTGCCCGCTGCGGCCCATAGGGTTTACCGCGAATATTACGGATCTGAGCCTCACGGATTTTCCCATCACGCCTGATCTCAAGGATTGCTATTCCAAGGAAATCATGGGGGTGATCAATGGCACCGTCGCGATTGCCTCCGATGTCGGTGAAACCGTGGCGAATGGGGCAGCCGAGACCGCCAAGAACTTGAGCGATGAGGCGCAGAAAACCTACACCGCGCTGCATGTGGATCGTGTCGCTGCTTGGGGGCCGGCGCTGGCCACCCATGCCGCCGAGGTCAGGTCGGCAAAGGATGCCGTGCAGGCCGCGGACCAGGCCGTCAATGCGGCGGGCAAGCTGATTAAGGATTTGGGTGCGGAGATCGGCAAGCTCGATGACCGAATCCGTGATATATCCAACGAGATCGGAAAGCTGCTGAAAAAGCTCTGGAGCTTCGTTTCCGGACAGGTCAAGTCACTGAAAAAAGAGAAAGCAACAAAAGAGTCCGAGCGGGACAAAAAACGCACCGAACAGGCGGCGGCGGAACAGCGCAAGAAACAGGCCGAGGCGGTGAAGGCCGAGGCGAATACAGCCCTGCGGGAAATCCCCGGGCCGAATATCACCGGACGGGTGGCGGAACTCAATCAGCAGATGCTCGGGGTGCAGGCGCAGCAAGAAGTGCAAGCGCATGTGGCCATATACGCCGCCAACCTGGCCAGCGACTTCAAGAACCCAGGCAAGCGCAAAGAGATCTTGGGCGGAGTAGATGCCAAGGCGTTCATCGATGAACGCAAGACCCAATTTACAACCGATTACCCAACCCTGGCAAAGCTTATGGAGAAGGACAGCACCGGCAAGACGCAAATGGAGCAATTCGTTGATGGCTCAAAGAATGCACTGGTTGTGAAAGCGGTGTCGCAGAAGATCGAGGATGAGACCGAACGAAAGTTGCGGGAAACCGTGCCCACACTCCCGACCATGGATTTCGATGTCCCGGTCAATATCGTGTTTGGGGAGGGGAGCAATGCCCGCTGTTTGCAGGCGCCGGCACTCCTGCAATGTACGTATACCAACGAAAAAAACAAGCTCGTGCCGTGCACCGGCGCGCAGAATCAAGTTTTCAGGTTCCGCGCGGGGGGGGATTTGGTGGCTGGGAATGCCTGCATGATGTTTGTTAAATTTCCAACTGATCGAGGCTACACCACAGGCGGAATGCAATATCTGATGAAAGACTGTGTGGATGAGAAACTGAACTGGGCCAGTTATATTTTGTCTGCCACGAAATTCTTCTTCGATCCCATAGAGGGGAATTTCACCGCCTATTTCTCGAATCCTGGGAATCCCAAAGGGTTTGCGGCATGTATAACCGCAACCAACGATGTGTTGAACTTTACGAGTGAATGCTCAACACAAAAAGAGGGGACGAAGTGGCGTTTGGTTCCGGTGGGGCAGGTGAAGGGCAGGCAAGCCCCTCCTGTGCAGGCAATAAAGGCCAGGGGAGCGAAGCCGTCACCAGTGCCTCCGACAACCAATCTTGCGCCTCTGCAACTTCGCTGAGGCATGACTCAGCCATTGGAAAGGCAGGGACTCGATTGAGTGAGAGAAATGCCCCCGGATAGGTTTTTTCCCGACCTATGCCGGGGGCTTTTTTGTTTCCAGGCCGAGAAGTTTAGACGCAACCGGAATAAAAAAAGGGTTTCCGTGATGAACGGAAACCCTTGATATTTTCTGGCTGGGGGACAGGGATTCGAACCCCGATAGGCAGAGTCAGAGTCTGCAGTCCTACCATTAGACGATCCCCCACTATGTGCCGGGCAAAGAACCGTCGAAAAATAGAGGAACAGGGCGATTATGTCAAGGAGAATTGTGGTTCTTTAGCAGGTTTGTTTATGAGCAACTGAGAAGTCGGGACCGGAAAAAAGCATAACCAAGAAGGCATAACGGTCCAGCAGCACCGCAGATGCGCGAAAGAGGTCTGCGAAGTGTGCTATTGCACATGAGCAGGCCGATGACAAAGCAGATGCGGTGCTGCTGGACCGTTATGTTCAGGAAATCACCATGCCCGCGTAGCCAACTACCTGGTTGGTGTCGCCGCTGGCCTCGCCGGAGTCGGTGTACCGGATGAGCCTGGCCTGGGTTGCCCCCAACCGGAGGGCGGCGACCAGGGCGATGGTGGTGGGCATGATCCCGCACATGGTGATGCCCTTGCCCAGCACCGTGTTGTACAACCCTTCTGGGTCCAGGGCCTCAAGCCGGTGGATGGCCAGGGAATCCTTTGCCGTGGCGGACTCTCTGGATTCGTAATGGGTCATGTCCGAGCTGGCCACGATGAGGACGGGCTTGTTGTATTTCCGGATCGCTTCGGCGAGCGTCTCGCCTACTTCCTGACAGGCCTTGAAGGAGAGATGGGAGATCACCATGGGGGTCAGGGTCATGTCCGGCCGGAAATACTGCAAAAACGGCACCTGCACCTCCAGGGAATGTTCAAACCGGTGGGCCAGGGTGTCCGGTTCGATGAGGTCTGTCTGGGCGAGGAGGGTTTGGGCCAGGACGGTGTTGATCTGTATCTCGCCCAGGGGCATGTTCCAGGAGCCCGTGTGCATCAGGGATACCGGGGCGCCGTAGCCGTGGTGGTTGGGGCCCAGGAGCACGATGTCCTTGGGGATCTCCACCGCGGCGAAGGTTTCCCCTGCCACGGAGCCGGAGTAGATATAGCCGGCATGGGGCGAGACCACGGCCAGGGCTTTTTGTTTGGTTGCTGTGGAAGGGATGAGGCGTTCGAGGGTGCTTCTGAGGGTGGCGGGATCTCCGGGGTAAAACTGATGGGCAACCGCAGGCTCTCGTTTCATGGCGGACCTCCAGGACGCAACCGGGGGAAACAGGCAGAAAAGGTGTTTCACCCATTATAGTCCAGAACGCACTACTGAATCAAAAAGATATGCGGAAAAAAACAGCCTACGGGAGTTTAACCTGCCAGGAGGTTCCGGTGGGGCCATCCTTCAGCTCGATGCCCTGGGCTAAAAGCCGGTCGCGGATTTCGTCGGCGTGACCCCAGTTTTTTGCCTCACGGGCAGCGGTTCTGTCCGCGATGGCTTTTTCGATCTCCTCGGGGGTAATCGAAAGGGTCTTGAGGATTTTTTCCTGCTCTTTGCGCATGTATTGCACCGGCTCTTCGCTGAGCAGCCCCAGGGTGTTGGCCATTTCCCTGACGGTATTGGCGCCGTTTTTGAGCAGTTGCAGGTCGGATCTGGCCGGTTTACCAGGCAGATGCTGGCGGATTTTGTTGAGCAGCTTCACCCCTTCGAAGAGATGCCCCAAGGCTTGGGCCGAGTTGAAGTCGTTGTCCATGGCCTTGAGAAACCGCTCGGCCAGGGTTTCGATCTTCTCGCGGTCCGGTTTGGAGACGGCGGAGGCTGCCTGATCGTTGCCGGTGGCGGGAAGTTGTTCGATCTCGGCCAGGCAGGTGTATAGACGGTTGAGCCCGGCCACCGCATCGAGCATGGCCGCTTCCGAGTAATCCAGCGGGTTGCGGTAGTGGGTGGAAAAGATGAAAAGCCGCAGGGATTCCGGGGAAAACCTGTCGAGCACCTCCCGGATGGTGAGGAAGTTGCCAAGCGACTTGGACATTTTTTCGTCCTTGATCGTGACAAAGCCGTGGTGCACCCAGTATTTGACGAATTCTTCCCCGGTGACGCCTTCGCTCTGGGCCATTTCGTTTTCATGGTGGGGGAAGACGAGGTCCTTGCCGCCGCCGTGGATATCAAGCGAGTCGCCGAGGTACTTGCGGCTCATGGCCGAACATTCGATGTGCCAGCCGGGACGGCCCGGGCCCCAAGGGCTTTCCCAGGTGGGTTCCCCAGGCTTGCTCCCTTTCCAGAGGGCGAAATCCATGGGGTGTTCTTTTTTCTCGTTCACCGAGATGCGGGCGCCTGCCTGCATGTCTTCCAAGTTGCGGCCGGAAAGGGAGCCGTAGCCGCCGAACCCGGTCACCCGGTAGTAGACATCGGTGTCCACCTGGTAGGCAAGTCCCTTGCGGATGAGATCTTCGATCAGTTCGATGATCTCCGTCACATGTTCGGTGGCCTTGGGCTCGATGGTGGGGGGGAGAATGTTGAGAGAAGCCATGTCTTCATGGAACATGGCGATGAAGCGGCTGGAGAGCTCTTCGCAGGTGGTGTTCTGTTCCTGGGCCCGCTTGATGATCTTGTCGTCGATGTCTGTGAAATTGCGGACAAAGGTGACATCGTAACCCCGGTAGCGGAGGTAGCGGACGATCATGTCGAACACCAGGGCCGACCTGGCATGGCCTATATGGCAGTAGTCATAGGCGGTGATGCCGCAGACATAGAGCTTGACCTTGCCCTCTTCCAGGGGAATAAAAAGGGATTTCCGGCCGGTTTTGGTGTTGTAGATCTCGATACTCATGGTCTGTTCCATCGAGTTGCCATGCAAGACAGGAAGGCCGGGGCAGTGGAGCGTTTTTCGCTTGCCACCGCTTCTTTCTGCTGTGTTCGGGCCATTTCCCGGCATTGTTTCTGTATTTATGATAAAGGAGTTAGCCCCTTTGTAAAAAGATATGTTATATACCCGTTTCCAGGAAAGAGAGCAAGCCTTGTTGCGTGCATATGCAAATATCAAAACAGGGATTTTGCCCAAACGGTTGAGCTGTTGAGGAGTTTTGGCCATGGATATACTTGCGCAACGCACACTTGAAAACAACATGACCCTGACCGTCTATGACCAGTCGAAAAGAATGGTCGGAGACCGTTGGCTGATACGGATTATCTGTGAGGCGGAACTGCCGGTTGACGAGGGGTTTTTCTCCCGGGTGGTTGAGGAGGATAGCGCCCTGCAGGCAGAGGTCCGCGAGAGGATGGCCGGGTCGCTCACGTTTTCGGTCACCAAAGAGCGGACCTTCATCGCCGAGACCGAACGGGCGCCGCTGGTGGAACGCATGGTGACGGAGATCATGAGCAACATGGTGACCTACCTGAACAGGCCGGAATTTCCCGAAAGGCTCTTTGCCCGCAAATATGCGGAGCTTCGGGAAGCCTGCGCCACGGCCCGGCATTACCGGAACCTGCCGGAGGCAGAAGGGGAGGGGGACGCGGATGAGGGACCGGCCGATTTTTCCGCCTGTTTCAAAGACTAGGAGAGGCGCGCCAAGGCAGGGCTGGTGTACATGTTTTATTCTTGACAAACTTCCCGTATCACATAATATTCGCCTTTTTAGAGTGCCATAAATTCTGGTTGTCTCAGGTTTTTTTGCTTGTAATGTCCGTGCGCTATCCATTTGCCAGGGTCAGGAAATGACCGTGGCCGCTTTTCTTATATAAAGGAGAAACAATGAAAGTTCTGATCAGTGACAACCTGTCGCCCATTGGTGTTCAGATTCTCGAGGAGGCTGGGCTTGAGGTTGATGTGAAAACAGGCCTTTCCCCGGAGGAGCTTAAAGCCACTATTCCCGAATATGACGCCCTGGTCATCCGCAGCGCCTCCAAGGTTACCGAGGAGATCATCGCGGCGGGAGAAAAGCTGAAGGTTGTAGGGCGCGCCGGTATCGGTCTTGATAATGTCAATATCCCCGCGGCGAGCAAGAAGGGGATCATCGTGATGAACGCCCCGGACGGCAACGCCACCACCGCGGCGGAACACGCCATTGCCATGATGATGTCGCTGACCAGGAACATCCCCCAGGCCACCGCCTCCATGAAAGACGGCAAGTGGGAGAAGAAAAAATTCGGTGGCCGGGAAGTAACCGGCAAAACCGTGGGTATTGTCGGCATCGGCCGGATCGGCAGCATCTTTGCCGAGCGGGCCCAGGGCTTGAAGATGAAGGTTATTGCCTTTGATCCCCATATGCCCAAGGAATTGGTCGAGAAGATCGGCGTGGAGCTGGTGAGCCTGGACGAGCTGTGCAAGCGGGCCGATTTCATCTCCGTGCATGTGCCGCTCACCAAGGAGACCAAGCATCTGCTCTCCACCGAGCAATTTAAGATGATGAAGAAAGAGTGCGTCTTCCTCGATTGCGCCCGCGGCGGCGTGGTTGATGAGGAGGCCTTGTACGAGGCTCTTAAAAACGGAGAGATCCGCGGCGCTGGCCTGGATGTCTTCGAGGTGGAGCCCACCACCAAGGAAAACTGCAAGCTGCTGAGCCTGGATAATTTCATCTGCACCCCGCATCTGGGCGCTTCCACGGCGGAGGCCCAGGAGAATGTCGCCGTGGCCATTGCCGAACAGGTTGCGGCCTATCTGCTCCGCGGCACCATCACCAACGCGGTCAACGTGCCTTCCGTGAGCGCCGAGGTTCTTTCCCAAGTCGGCCCGTACATCACCCTGGCCGAGATGCTGGGTTCCTTCCACATGCAGATCGCCAAGGGCGGGGTTGAGGAAGTCACCATCGAATACTGCGGCGATCTCTCCGAAATGATCACCAGCCCGATCACCGTCGCCTTCCTGAAGGGGTTGTTTACCCCGATCCTCAAAGACGCGGTCAATTATGTCAACGCTCCCATCATCGCCCAGGAACGGGGCATCCGGGTGGTTGAGGCCAAGACCACCAAGAGCGACGACTTCCTCAATCTGGTGAACATCCGGGTGAAAACCACCGAGGGCGAAAATGTCCTGGCCGGAACGGTGTTCGGCAAAAACGAGCCGCGCCTGGTGCGCCTCAACGGCTTCCGCATGGAAGCCCTGCCCGCCGGGCCCATGCTCTTTGTGCAGAACAACGATGTGCCCGGGGTGATCGGCCTGCTCGGCACCACCCTCGGCAGTGCAGGGGTGAACATCGCCAGGATGACCGTCGGCAAGCAGCGGGAAGGGAACATGAACCTCAATGTTATCCTGCTCAACACCGATGAGGTGGTTCCTGACGCCCTGCTGGACAAGGTCCGTTCCCTGCCGAACATCAACGAGGCCATGGTTCTTGAGTTGCCGGAGTTGGTAGGGGCCTAGCGGATTGGTTTTTTCCTTTTGCCCTTTGGGATAGCCCATGACTGAAAACGAGAAAAACGAGAAAGAGTGCTGTCCGGAGGGGTATGTCCGGCAGGGCGGAAAATGTGTGCTGCCGGAGGTTACCTTTACCACCCTGATCATGTCGTTGAATACCTCGGCTCTTTTTCATCTGGGCGATCTCCAGGACCCGGAAACCGGCAAGACCGGGAGGGATCTCGTTTTGGCCAAGCATACCATCGACACCCTGCAGTTGCTCAAGGACAAGACCAAGGGGAACCTGACCGGCAAGGAGGAGGAGCTTCTTGGCCATGTGCTCGCCGATTTGAAACTGCGGTATGTGAAAGCCAACAGTTGATTCTTTTCCCGCCGCCAATATTCGAGATCGCCTGGGTTTCAATCCGCTGAAATCAGGCGATCTTTTTTTGTGGCGACCGGAAAGGGTGTACGGAGCCTGTGCTGAAGATGAAAAATGATGGCGCAATGGAGCTTGTCTGCGAGGCTCCGGCAAAAATAAATCTCTACCTTGCCATCAAGGGCAAACGGGCGGACGGGTTTCACGACCTGGAAACCCGGATGCTCAAAATCACCCTGGCAGATCGTCTGTGTCTTGCCGCACGGGATTCCGGCATCACCGTGGAGTGTCCGGGAAGCGAGCTGCCCGCCGGGGAAGGCAATCTTGTCCATCGGGCCGCGAAACGGTTTTTCGCCGCCCATGGCAGAGGCGGGGGCGTGCATATCGTCCTGGAGAAAAAAGTCCCCATTGCCGCGGGGCTGGGAGGAGGGAGCAGTGATGCCGCCGCTGTACTGCGCGGCCTGAATACACTCCACGGTTTCCCTTTTTCCTTGCGCCAGCTTGCGGACCTGGCGCGGCCGCTGGGAGCCGACGTGCCGTTTTTTGTGCATGATTGCACCGCGGCCTGGGCCACCGGGATCGGCGACGAGATCCAGGCCGAGGATATTCCCTTTCTCGGATGGATCGTTCTGGTAAACCCTGGATTTGCCGTGTCCACCAAGTGGGTGTATGAGAATTTTACGTTGACAACGGGTGGCAATCCATATATCTTAGGCCGCGACTTCGTGCATGGTAATGATGCATGTGCCGGGCCGGGGAATCTTCCTTTATATAACGACTTAGAGGCCGTGACCATCGGGAAATATCCGGAGCTCGGCCGCATCAAAGATGAGCTTCTGGCTGCTGGCGCCCACGGGGCATTGATGTCCGGCAGCGGCCCCACAGTGTTTGGTCTTTTTGCAGACGAGGCGCAAGCGCGGAAGAGCGTTGCTCGTTTTGCCCAGCGTTACGGCCGGAATGTCTTTCTGGCAAGACCACTGAGCACACAGGAAAAGCTTTAAGGCGTTGGGGCGTCGTCAAGCGGTAAGACACAAGACTTTGACTCTTGCACTCGCAGGTTCGAATCCTGCCGCCCCAGCCATTTTCTTATTCTCTGGCGCGCATATCTGGGTGAGGCGGGTCGAAGCGGCGGAAACACGATAACCCGAACTGCAGGCAACAGCATGAAAGATATGAAGGTCTTTGCCGGTAACGCCAACCCAGCCCTGGCTGGGGATATATGCAACTATCTCGGGGTGCCCCTGTCCAAGGCGGAAGTCCGCCGGTTCAGCGATGGGGAAATCTTTGTCGAGATCGGCGAAAACGTCCGCGGCCGCGATGTGTTTATCATCCAGCCGACCTGCCCGCCCGTGAACGACCATCTCATGGAGCTGGTGATCATGGTTGACGCCATGCGGCGCGCCTCTGCCCGCCGGATTACCGCGGTGCTTCCCTATTATGGCTATGCCAGACAGGATCGCAAGGTTGCCCCCAGGGTGCCCATCACCGCCAAGGTGGTGGCCGAGATGATGATGGTGGTCGGGGTGCGGCGGGTTCTGACCATGGACCTCCACGCCGGGCAGATTCAGGGATTTTTTAACATCCCGGTGGACAACCTGTTTGCCGCCCCGGTACTGCTTGATTACATCTCGCAGAAGTTGAGCAACGACGTGGTCATGGTTTCTCCGGATGCCGGCGGGGTTGAGCGGACCCGCGCATTCGCCAAGCGGTTGAATGCCAGCCTGGCCATTGTCGACAAGCGGCGGGAGCGGGCCAACGAATGCAAGGCGATGAACGTCATCGGCGACGTTTCCGGCAAGACCGCGATTTTGCTGGACGACATGGTCGATACCGCCGGAACCCTGTGCGCCGGGGCCGATGCCCTCATCGATGCGGGCGCTACGGATGTGTATGCCTGTTGTTCCCATGGCGTGCTTTCCGGGCCGGCCATTGAGCGGCTGGAAAAGTCGAAGATCAAAACCCTGATCATCACCGACAGCATTCCCCTGAGCGAAGCCGCCCGGAATTGCAAGAAGATCAAGGTGCTTTCCGTCTGCAAGCTGTTGGGTGAGGCGGTGAAGCGGATTCACAGTGAGGATTCTGTCAGTTCATTATTTGTCTAGTGAGTAAGACAGAGATATCTATACAACCGGAGGCCACTGCTATTGTGGCCGTTGCTGGTTTTTTGTTATGAGAATCGGTACATGAGGAGGTCAGTTCAATGTTACAAATCGATATGACGGCGCGGGTCCGGAAAACTGTTGGCAAAGGTGCGGCAAGGACAATGCGCAGGGCAGGGAACACTCCTGCTGTTATTTATGGTCCGCTGGGCGCTCCTGTTGCCCTGGAATGCAACACCAAGGATCTCACCCAGGGGTTGCTCTCGATCCACAGAAAGAATGCCTTCATCAATCTGGAGATTGATGAAGACGGCAAGAAATCGGTGCGCCACGTTATTACCCGGGAGATTCAGACGGATCCGGTGCAGGACAATGTTCTGCATGCCGATTTCTATGAAGTTTCCCTTGATAAGCCCATGGTATTCAAGGTGCCGCTCAAGTATGTCGGCAAAGCCAAGGGCGTTGACCTGGGCGGCGATATGACCATCGTCAAGAACAAGATCACTGTCTCCGGCAAGCTGCTTGATATCCCCGATGTTATCGAGGTTGATGTAGCTCCCCTGGATCGGGGCGTGGCTCTGACCTGCAAGGAGCTCGGTCTTTCCGCGGGCGTAACCCTGGTGACCGACCCGGATGCTGTTTGCGTTTCCATCTCCGGCGTTGCAGAGTAGACGCCGGAAATACGTTTCTTCAATACAGCGTTGTCAAAGCCGAAGAGAGGAGCTTCCTTTTTTCGGCTTTTTTTTATCGGGCTGGGCCGCAGGCGCGTTCCGATGGCGTAAGAGGAAAGAGGGCACTATCGTGTACGTCGTGGTTGGCTTGGGAAATCCCGGCAAGGAATATGCTGCTACCCGGCATAATATCGGTTTTATTTTCCTCGATTATCTGGCGGAAAAATACCGGTTTGCTTTCAAGGGAACAAAATGGCAGGCGGAAGCGGCAAAGGATCTTTCCTGGGGCTATCCGGTTCTTTTTGTCAAGCCGCAGACCTATATGAACAGAAGCGGCGTTGCGGTACGGGCGATTGCCGACTTTTATCAGGTTGAACCCAGCCGGATCATCGTGATCCACGACGATCTTGATCTGCCCCTGGGGCGGACCAAGATCATGCTCAACCGAGGGGCAGGCGGCCATAACGGCATCCGCTCCCTGATCGAGCATCTTGGCGGCAATGATTTCGTGCGGGTGCGGGTTGGCATCGGGCGTCCGGACAATGCGGAGCGGGTGAGTGATTTTGTGCTTTCCCGCTTTGGGCAGGATGAAGCGGAGATGGTGCGCGAAGAACTTGCGCGCATTGAGACCGGGGTGCGTCTTATCATGGAACAAGGGGCCGCCGCTGCCATGAACCGTGTCAATTCGGAGTAGTCGTAGTATAACGCCTTGTAATATCATGTTTTTTCAAGTTTGGATTGATAATCCCGAGATCTGTGGTATAGTGCCTCCTAATCTTCATTTCTTCGCCGGTGTTGGAGTGCTTCCTTGTAGAAAAAGGAACAGGGTGTTCCGTAATCGGCGAAAGGGAGGCACGTGTGTTTAACGTTGGTGATATGGCAGTATATCCGGCCCATGGCGTTGGCAAGATAGAGTCCATCGAGCAGCGGCAGGTCGGGGACAAGCAGCAATCCTTTTATGTGATGAAGATTCTCGATTCAAGCATGGTGATCATGATCCCCACCGCAGGGTGCAAGAATGTGGGGCTGAGAAATATCATCAGCTCCAAGGATGTGAGCAAGATCTACGACATCCTGAATGAAAAGGACGTGGCCATTGTTTCCCAGCCCTGGAACCAGCGGTATCGCGAGTACATGGAAAAAATCAAGACCGGGTCTGTTTACGAAATTGCCTCGGTGCTGCGCGATCTTTTTCTTCTGCGGGTGGACAAGGATCTTTCCTTTGGCGAACGCAAGATGATGGACACCGCCAAAAGCCTTCTGGTGAAAGAAATCGCCCTTGCCAACGAAGCCAGGGAAACCGAGACCCAGGTGGAAAAGAACATCGAGCAGATTTTTTCCTGATCCAGGCCTGTCTGGCCCATGGTTTTTTCGTAAATTGCTTTTGACCTTCCCGCCTGTGCTATCCTTCGGTAGCACGGGTGTTTTTTTGTATGCTGAAACGTTTCCCCCTATTTTCTTATGAAGCCACTTTTTTCTCCCCGGGATCCTATGATTGAGAAGAGCCTCTTTACCATCGAAAGGGGGGGGCAGCGTCTTGATCAGTATCTGGCAAGCCGATTCGAGCGGGAAGGATTGACCCGTTCGCGGATTCAGCAGCTTATCCGGAGCGGAATGGTATTGGTGAACGGGATTCCCCTGAAAGCCAAACATATTCTCCAGGCTGGGGACGCGCTTACGGTGACGATCCCGCCGCAACTCCCGTCCCACCTGATTCCCGAGCAGGTCGATTTCGTTACTCTCCACGAGGACGAGGATCTCATCGTCTTGATTAAGCCCCCCGGAGTCGTGGTGCATCCTGCCGCCGGACACAGCACGGCAACCCTGGTGCATGGCCTTCTCCATCATTGCGGGGGGTTATCCGGGATAAATGGGGAACTGCGTCCCGGGATCGTCCACCGGCTTGACAAGGACACCTCCGGAGTCATGGTGGTGGCCAAAACGGATTATGCCCACCAGTCCCTGGCCGCGCAGTTCAAGGAGCGCGAGGTGACAAAGATCTATCAGGCCTTGGTCGACGGCAGGCTCATCGGCGAATCCGGCAGGGTTGCGCTGCCCATTGGCCGTCATCCGGTGCATCGGAAAAAAATGGCGATTCGGGAAGATGGCCGGGAGGCCGTGACCAACTGGCGTGTGCTGGAGCGCTTTGCCCAGGGGTTGGCCCTTTTGGAGCTTGGCCTGGAAACCGGGCGCACCCATCAAATTCGGGTGCACATGGCCGCCCTGTCCCATCCGGTGGCCGGTGATCCGGTCTATGGCCGGAAAAACCCCTGTTATCAGGAGCTGGGGATAACCCGCCAATGTTTGCACGCTCATACCCTGGCCTTCTCCCATCCCAGAACCGGAGAGGATTTACGGTTTACCGCGCCGCTCTGGCCGGATATGCTGCAGGCCTTGGAGTTGTTGCGACAGGCGGGCGGCGTATAGGGGCCGTTAGGGAAACGAGTTCTCTTCTTGGTCATCGCCGTTTCGTTTGTTAGTATTTGAGTTATTTGTGAGGGTGCGACAGTGGTGCAGCAGGCGCGCAAAGCGGTGGTTGCCGTTACCGGGGGCATGGGCTCAGGCAAGAGTTCCGTGGCAGCCTATCTGTGTGAGATCGGCGGGGCCATGGGGCTTAGTGCCGATGCCCTCTGCCGTCAGCTCCTTGAACCAGGGGCTGCCGGTTGGTTGGCCATGCGCACGGCTTTCGGCGAGAGATTTTTTTTGGCGGATCAACGCATCGATCGACCCTTGTTGCGCACGGTTCTTTTTGAGGACCGCGAATTTCGCCAGAGGCTCGATGCCCTGCTTCATCCCCTGGTGCGAGACGAGATAGCCGGTTGTCTCGAGAGGGAGAGCGGCCACACTTCCGGAAAACAGACTCGCTTCGTGGTCGAAGTGCCCCTGTTGTATGAAGCGGGCTGGGAACATGATTTTTCTCAGGTTGTGGTGGCATATGCGGATGAGAAAACCTGTCTGCGCCGTCTTATGCTGCGGGACCGGATAAGCGAGGCTGCGGCCGTAAAGGCCATGGAGACGCAGATGCCCCTGGCGGACAAGACTCTCCTTGCGGATTACGTCATTGATAACAGTGGTCCCTGGCCTGATACCTGTTTGCAGGTTGAACATCTGCGAAACCTCCTGTGGTAGGGCGTTGACCGTGGCCTTACGGGCGGCGTTCCGCGGAGTATCCTGGCAAGTGTTGCGAGGAAACAGCAGGATGCGAGAAAAAAAGTGTTTAAGCAAATGATTTAAGGTTGTAAGATACTGTGACATGAGACCGCTTGCATATGTGCGGTAACGAATGACGGACAACAGAGCGGATATAAGGCGGCACTGATTTGAAAAGTTCGGGTTTTCAGGATTCGGCTGAAGATACAGAAAGGGGAGAGGCATGTGCTTTTTCGGAAAATGATTCCGTGCCCCACCAGCGGGCGGCAATGTCCTATCTTGCCGGGAGCCGTTTTTCGCAGACCTTTCTTGATTGTGCCAATGATTTGATCCAGAGCATCGACCGGAACGGGCGATTCCTTTATGTCAACCGGGCCTGGCGGGAAACCTTGGGCTATGATGAGGCCGAGATTGCCACCCTTTCTGTTTTCGATATCCTTGACCCGGAGTGCCGCGAGAATTGTGCCACCCTGTTTCGCGATATAGCCGCGGGCAAGATTTCGCACACCTACGAGGTGGTCTTTGTCGCCAAGAGCGGACGCCGCATCCCGGTGGAAGGAAAGATCAGCACCGATTTCAAGGATGGCGAACTGGTGGCGACCAGGGGAATATTTCGCGACATCAGCAAGCGGAAAGCAGCGGAAGACCTGTTGCGGGATCAGAAACTGCTCACGGAGAAACTGATCCGCTACTCCGCAGTGCCCATTTTTGTTTTGGACCCGCAGCACCGGGTCACCGACTGGAACCGGGCCTGCGAGATGCTCACCGGCATTCCCGCGGAACGGATGGTGGGAACTTCAAACCACTGGCAGGCATTTTATGGGGAAAAACGGCCGTGCCTGGCCGATTTGGTTATTGATTCCGCCGACCGGCACAATCTCGACGCCCTGTATGCCTCGGCCAAAAAATCCGAATTGCTGGAAGAAGGCATCCAAGCAGAGGAATGGCTGGACGCGGTGGGGGGAGAGCGCCGCTATCTCTCCTGCGATGCGGTGCCTATCTATAACCACAACAAGGAGCTTGTCGCGGTTATTGAAACCCTGCATGATCTTACCGAGCGCAAAAAGATGGAAGAGGCGCTCACCCGCCTTGCCACCACCGATACCCTGACCGGCATTTGCAATCGCGGTAAAATCGAGGAATCGTTGCGTCAGGAAATGGCCAGGTCCGCTCGATATGGCAGCCCCCTGACCATTCTCCTCTTTGATCTTGATTTCTTCAAGAAGGTCAACGACACCTTTGGCCACTCCATCGGTGACCAGGTTTTAAAAGAGGTGGCTGCCACCGTGGGTAAGCAGATCCGGGAAACGGATACCCTGGGGCGGTGGGGCGGCGAGGAGTTCATGGTGCTTTGCCCGGGGATCGTGGCCCAGGATGCGGTGGCCATAGCGGAAAAACTGCGGCAACGGGTGGAGGAGCTGCCGATTGGCGTCACCATCAGTTGCGGAATTGCCGGATGCCTGCCGGGGGAGAGCATGGACGGGCTGATCAACCGGGCGGACAAGGCGCTGTATGCGGCCAAGCACTCAGGCCGTAATCTGGTGCGGCTGGCCGCCTGAGATAAGGTCTTCCAAATTTTTCGGTAACTCAAGGAAGAGTAACCGCGGGCAGTGCTGCAGATGCGCGGAAGAGGCCTGCGAAGTGTGCTATTGCACACGAGCAGGCCGATGACAAAGCAGATGCGGTGCTGCCCGCGGTTACTTTTCAGCGGATCTCGTCGCTGTCCACATAGGCATAGGCGCTGTGCTTGTGGATGGATTCAAAGCTTTCCACACTCACGGAAAACCAGGTGATGGCCGGATGGGCCATGGCCTGTTCCGCCACTTTGCGCACCGCGTCTTCGACAAACATCGGGTTGTTGTAGGCCTTTTCCGTCACGTATTTCTCATCCGGCCGTTTCAGCAGGGAATACACCTCGCAGGAACCGCCCGCCTCGGCCATGGCGATGAGCTCTTCCATCCAGATAAATCCCGAATATTTGACAGTGAGATTCACCTCGCCCCGCTGGTTGTGGGCGCCGCAATCGCTGATCTCGCGTGAGCAGGGGCACAGGGTGGTCACCGGCACCCAGACCGAGAGGATGAAATCCTCATCCTTGCCGATGCCGCCGGTGAACCGGCAGGTGTATTCCATGAGCCCTGGGGTGCCGGTGGCCGGTGCCTTTTTTTCCAGAAAATAGGGAAAGGTCATCTCCACATGGGCTGATTCCGCCCGCAACTCTTCTTTCACCTCGGCCAGTAGATTCCGGAAAATCCGGTTGCTCATCTCGTCTTGATAGGTGTTCAGGACCTTGATGAAGGTGGAGACGCAGGATTCCCGGTACTGGCTCGGCAGGCTGACCTGCAGGCTGATGCTGGCCACGGTCTCCTGCATGCCTCCGGATTTTTCGCGCACCCGCACCGGATACCTGATATCTTTTATGCCGACGGTATTGAGTTTCATGGTGCCCAGATATATACACCATTTGCTTGCGTGCGGAAAGCGGTAAGCCATTGTCTAAAAATAACATGGCCGTTTTGGGCAGCCAGATGGCATAAGGAGCACGCCAGGCCGCGGATGGGGCTTGGCCCGAGGGCCTGAGCTGTGGTAGGTTGAAGGCAATGGGGGAGGGGGAATTAACGATGACAGAGACGCAGGTCCGGCTGGACAAATGGCTGTGGGCCGCCCGTTTTTTCAAGACCCGCGCCCAGGCCTCCCAGGCAGTGGCCGGGGGCAAGGTGCAGGTGGGCGGTTTGCGGGTGAAGCCCTCCCGGCTGGTGGCTGTGGGCGATAGGGTGCGGATTCAGAAGGAGCAGGAGGAATTCGCCATCGTGGTCCGGGCTCTCAGCTCCCAGCGGCGGGGTGCGCCGGAAGCGCAACTCCTCTATGAGGAAACGGCGGAAAGCATCGCTGCCCGCGCCGAGGCAAGGGAAACCCGGCGGCTCTTGCGGGTTGTTGGCGCTGCGCCGCCAGGGCGGCCAGGCAAGCGGGACCGGCGTTTGATCAGGAGGTTTACCAAAAAAGAGCAATAAGGCTCGGGGGCGGCAAGGACGGCTTTTTTTCGCCTGCCCATCTGTTTGCTTTGCGTCTTCGCCTCTTTGCGTTACAGTGTCGGTGCAAGGTTTGCGGGGTCGTCGCAACTCGAAACTTGCTTCAAACAGGTGCTTCGACAGGCTCAGCACGAACGGAATATCAATGCGTTAAGGCAATGCCCGTTCGTGCTGAGCCTGTCGAAGGGCAGTAATTTTGATATGGCATTCAGGAGAAAACCATGAAAAAGATAGAAAGGGCATTGATCAGTCTCACCGACAAATCCGGGATCGAGGGGTTTGCCCGCGAGCTTGAACAACTGGGGATCGAGATCCTCTCCACCGGCGGCACCGCCAAGAAGATGCGGGACAACAACATCAAGGTCAAGGATGTTTCCGAGTTCACCGGCTTTCCGGAGATGCTCGATGGCCGGGTCAAGACCCTGCATCCCAAGGTGCACGGCGGCATTCTCGCCCAGAAAACCAATCCGGACCATGTGCGGCAGATGCAGGAGCATGGCTTGCAACCCATCGACCTGGTGGCGGTCAATCTCTACGCCTTTGAGAAAACCGTGGCCAACCCGGCCTGCACCCTGGGCGAGGCCATCGAAAACATCGACATCGGCGGCCCCACCATGCTGCGTTCAAGCGCCAAAAACTTTCAGGATGTCACGGTGATCGTCGATCCGGCTGATTACCCGCAGGTGCTTGCCGAGATCAAGGCCACCGGCAACACCACCCTCAAGACCCGCTTCCGCCTGGCGGTAAAGGTCTTTGCCCTGACCAGCGCCTACGATACTGCCATCGTCAACTGGCTGAAGAGCGTTGATGTCGATGCCAACCCCTATTTCAAGGGAAGTATCTAATGTTTTCTACCCCTTGAATCGACAAGAAACCTAGTCCCCTCCCCCCTCGCGGGGGAGGGTTAGGGTGGGGGGGAACTCGTTACGGAGACGCCCACATTGTTACTTCACCCGCCCCCTAACCCCCTCCCGTCAAGGGAGGGGGGATGCGAAAAGAAAACACTACATTTCAAGTAGGTGGCGCAAATGAAGATGGCGGTATTGCTCTCCGGCTCCGGCCGGACCCTGGACAACTTTCATGACCGGATTGCCACGGGCGCCATGCAGGGAAGCATCGAGGTGGTGGTCTCCAACGTGCCCGATGCCCTGGGTCTGACCAAGGCCAAAAACTACGACTATCCGGCCTTCCATGCCAAGGACAATGAGGCCACCAATGCCATCCTGCAAAAGTACGGGGTTGAGCTGGTGCTGCTGGCCGGCTATCTCAAGCTCTACCAGCCCCCGCCCCATCTGCAACGGGCAGTGCTCAACATCCATCCCTCGCTGATTCCTTCCTTCTGCGGGGCCGGGATGTACGGCATGCGGGTGCATCGGGCCGTCAAGGCGCGCGGGGTCAAGGTGACCGGCTGCACGGTGCATTTTGCCAACGAGGTGTATGACGAGGGGCCGATTGTGGTCCAGCGATGTGTGCAGCTTGACGAGAGCGACACTCCTGACGATATCGCCCATAAGGTTTTTGATGCCGAATGCGAGGCATATCCCGAGGCGATCAACACGGTGGTGGCGCGGGGCATCGATTCGTTCTGGCCGTAACCCGGCGGGTGTTGTTTTTTAATCCTGGAGGAAAAATGATGGAAAAACGGATCATGTCGGCTGAGGACATAGACCGGTCATTGCACCGGATCGCCTTGCAGATCGTGGAAAACAACCACGGGGTTGCCAACCTGGCCATCATCGGCATCCATACCGGCGGGGTTTTTCTCGCCGATCGGATCCAGAAGCTGATCCAGGACCGGGAAAAGATCGAGCTGCCCACCGGCACCCTGGACATCACGCTCTACCGCGACGACTGGAGCCTGGCCAGCCAGAATCCCATTGTCAAGAAAACCAGCATCGCCTTTCCCATGGAGGAGATGGTCGTCGTTCTGGTGGACGATGTTATCTTTACCGGCCGCACCATCCGGGCCGCCATGGACGCCCTGATGGATATCGGCCGGCCGCAGTGCATCCAACTGGCTGTTCTCGTTGACCGGGGCGGGCGGGAGCTGCCGATCCAGCCCGATTATGTGGGGATGGATATCCCGGTCAAGGCCGATGAGCATATCCATGTGCGCCTTGCCGAAAAGAGCGGGAGTGATGAAATTGTGCTTGTTGGCCGGGATTAGTCTTTTGCCTGTGCCGGCTCAGGTGATACAATGCTTTCGGTAGCCTAGGGAAATCATGCAGTACGCTCTTGCCGGTCAGGGAAATCATGAGCCAGGAACCCCAGTCAAGCATGGATTTGCAGCAGATCAGGCTGCGGATTAGGGAAAAGCAGCGAAATTACGCGAGCTATAACCTTAGCCCTGCCCAGAACGACCTGTTGCGGGCGTTCTTCGACCTTGCCCAGGAATTCGACTCCAACGAGGATTTTTACCGGGTCTGCGTGGCAGCCCTTTCCGAGTTTCTCGGCTTGCACAGCCGCCTCTATCTGTTTGACAAGGATAAGGAAAAGCTGGTTCTTGTTTGCGAAAGCAAAAAAGGGCTGCGGGCAAAACCGGTTGCTGCCCCACCCCATGTCCGTTTGAGCTTCAAGAACTACGAGGGCGAGCATTCGCTGTTGGTGCCGATTCACAGCAAGCCCTCCACTGAAACGCAGGACGAAGGGCAGCAACCCATCAACATGCAGGTCATGGGGGTTCTTGAGGTCTATCCCCTGGAGAAGATCTCCAAGGCCGATCGGTTTTTTTTGCGCAAATACGCGAACCGCATCGGCTACAATCTGCATAATCGTCTGATTTCACACGAAAACATCAGGCATCTGCGGTTTATCAACAATCTGGTGATGGACATTGAGCACAACGTCATCACCCCCAACATGTATTTCAAGCATCTCTTCAACCAGCTCAAAGCCCGTATCGGGGATATCGACGAACTGGAAAAAATGATAGCCGGGTTCAAGGCCGCCCAGGGGGTGCCCAGCGGAAGCTGTGAGCTGGTGATCAGCAAGGTGAGCAGCCTGCACCGGAGCTTGCTTGAGAATCACCGGGAGTTGCTGGAGCACCATGCCAATTACAGCCTTTTCCTGGAGAGCCTGTTTAGGCGCGATCACTTTGCCCAGGGCCGTTTCGTGCTGCGCCCCAGGAAATGCTCCATTGACCGGGAGATTGTCGCTCCGCAACTCGATCATTTTCTGAGCAGATTCGGGGCCCGGGGGATTGCGGTGGAAAAGCCTCGGGATATGCAGGAGGAAGAACTTTTTCTGCGGGTGGATGTCGGGCTGCTGTCGCAGGTCTATGCCAATCTTTTTTCCAACGCGGTAAAGTACACCGGGGAAATAATAAGCCGCGACGGGAGGGCGAGAAAAGCCATCGCCTATGGCCGGGAGCTGCTTGCCGATTATTTCGGCCCAGGCAAGGGTGCGGTCAAATTCAATGTTTTCACCACCGGCGAGCATCTTTCCGAGACCGAGGCGAAAACGGTTTTTGCCGATGGCGTCCGGGGCGAACGGAGCAAGGCCGTGCCCGGCACCGGGCATGGCTTGGCTTTTGTCAAGCAGGTGGTGGAGATCCATGGCGGCGTCGCCGGCTACGAAGCCACGGAAGAGGGAAACAACTTTTATTTCATCCTGCCCCTGCCAGACCCGAACAACGTTCTTGTTGACCAGAGCTGAGGGGGAATTGCCCCGGCATGTTCCCCCTCAAGGATGATATTCCCTCCCAGCATTTTCCCGTGGTCAATCTCTGGCTCATCGTCGTCAATGTCCTCTGCTTCGTCTATCAACTGAGCCTTGGCCCCGAACTGGAAGGCTTTATCATTGCCCATGGTTTTGTTCCGGCTCGTTTCGTCGCGGAACTGACGGGAAACGGTATCTCCCTTGCCAGCTACGGTCCGGTTTTCAGCGCCATGTTTCTCCACGGCGACGTGCTCCATGTTTTTTCCAACCTGTGGATGCTGTGGATATTCGGCGACAATGTGGAAGACCGGATGGGGCATGGCCGCTATCTGGTGTTTTATCTTCTCTGCGGGGTTGGCGCCGCCTTTGCCCAGTTCTGGGCCAATCCCCAGGCCCAGGTTCCGATGATCGGGGCGAGCGGCGCCATTTCCGGGGTGCTCGGCGCCTATTTTCTCCTCTATCCCCAGGCCCGGATTCTCACCTTTATTCCGATCTTTATTCTTTTTTATCTGGTGGAGATTCCGGCCTACTTTTTTATCGGCTTCTGGTTTCTCATGCAGTTTCTGCAAGGCGCTGTTCAGCAGGTGGCGGTGGGCAGGCTGGCCGAGGGCGGGGTTGCCTGGTGGGCCCATGTCGGCGGCTTTGTGGCCGGGGTGTTGCTGCTGTATTTTTTCAAGCGGGGCAACGGGAAAAAGGCAGGGCAGGTGCGGGGGTAATTTGAAAGCGCAGCTTGTAGGAGCGGCTTCAGCCGCGAAACCGCAAGATATCGCGGCTGAAGCCGCTTCTGCGTTTCGTAAGAGTATTGTCGCTTTGAAATGGAATCAGCATACTCCGGAAGGCGGATATTTTTCCGCTCATTCCCCGCCCTTTTTGTTCTCCACATAATGGGCCGCGGCCAGGGCCGCTGTGCAGCCATCCGCAGCGGCAGTGACGATCTGCTTGGCGTATTTTTCCTTGAGATCCCCAACAACAAAGATGCCCGGGGTATTGGTTTCGCATTTGTCGTCAGCGATCACATAGCCGTTGGCATTCATCTTGGTTCCCGCCGGAACCAGGGAATTGTTCGGCTCAAAGCCGATAAAGACGAAAACCCCGTCGGTGGCAAGGGGGGCGGTTGTTCCATCCACGGTATTCTTGGTGATCACCCCGTTCACCCCCTGACCATCCGCCTGGATCTCAGCCAGCACCGTGTTCCAGAGTACGGTGATCCGTTTTTCAGCCAATACCCTTTTTTGCAGGATCATCCCGGCCCGGAAAGCGTCCCTGCGATGGGCTATGTACACCTGTTTGGCGAGCTTGGCCAGATAGAGGGATTCCTCCAGGGCGCTGTCGCCGCCGCCCACCACCACCACGGTCTTGTCGCGGAAAAAGAAGCCGTCGCACACGGCGCAGTAGGAAACCCCCCGGCCATAATTCTGGTCTTCCCCTGGAATGCCCAGCTTTTTCGGGCTGCCGCCGGTGGCAAGAATAACCGCGTGGGTGGCAAGGGTTTCGCCGTTGTCCAGGGTGACGGTGTGGCGATCCCGGCCGGGTTCAATACCAACAACCTCGCGATTCATCACCTCAAGGTCATAGGCGGCCGCATGCTGGGAAAATTTCACGGCCAGTTCCGCGCCGCTGATCTTTTCGGTGCCAGGCCAGTTCTCCACCTCGTCGGTGTTGTTGAGTTGGCCTCCGGGGATGCCCTTTTCGATGAGCAGTGTTTTCAGGGCGGCCCGCTGGGCATAGATGCCTGCGGTATAGCCGCCAGGGCCGCCGCCGATGATGATAAGGTCATGGATGGTGGATTCCGGCATGGTAAGTCCTCCTAATGCTGGGTGCAGGATGGCTCTTGGTTTGTCTGTTGATGGACTCTTGAGTAGCCCTGGATTTGCTTTAAACAGGTGCTTCGACAGGCTCAGCACGAACGGAATATCCATTTATCAAGATATAACTCCGTTCGCCCTGAGCCTGTCGAAGGGTGGTTGTTACGAGTATTCCGTCCTTTATTTGCTGGTAAAGGTGAAGGAGCCGTCCCAATCGTCCGGCGGCGGATTGATCGCGAAATGGGCGAGTCGATCGAGATAGAGGTCGTAAATTTTTAAGCGTGTTGTCGTGTTGAGGGCGAGGATGATTTCCGTCGCCTCTTGAAATTCACGGTTTGCGTAATGGCGCAGGGCCTCGGTAAAGGCCTCGGTTTCTTTTTTTAGCTCCGGCTCCGGTTCGCCCTCGCAGAGGGGCTCGTATATCCGCACCGGCATTTCCTTGCCCTTGACCCGGACCAGATCGAGGAGGCGGCAGTAAAATCCTTCTCCCAGCGCTGCTTTGGTGTATTCCGAGATGATGATGTTGGTGCCGTAAGCTTTATTCGCGCCTTCCAGCCGGGAAGCAAGGTTGACGTTGTCGCCCATGACCGTGTAGTCAAAGCGTTGGTCGCTGCCAAAGTTGCCCACGCTCATGATTCCGGTATTGATGCCGATGCGGATGTCCACCTCGGGTAAATCCCGTTTCTGCCAATCCGCCCGGAGTGTTTTGAGTTTTGCCATCATTGTAAACGCCGCCCGGACACAGTTTGCCGCATGGTCATCATCCTCAAGGGGTGCGCCCCAGATGGCCATGACTGCGTCGCCGATGAACTTGTCCACCGTTCCCTTGCTTTCTAAAACGATCCGGCTCATGGCCGTGAGATACTCGTTCATGAATCGGCCCAGCTCTTCGGAGGTCATTTTTTCGGAGATGGTGGTGAAGCCCTTGATGTCGCTGAAGAGCACGGTCAGGTTTTTTTGCTCCCCTTGCAGAGAGAGCCTTTCCGGGTGCTCCATGAGCTGGTGCACGATCTGGGGGGAAACGTAATGGCCGAAGGCCGAGCTGATGAAGCGTTTTTGCCTCCCTTCGAAAAAATAGTTGAACAGGGTGACCACCAGGAAGATGGTAAGGATGGTCAGCAGCGGATAGGAGAGGCCGACAAGCTGGCTGTGGCTGAAAAAGAAAAAATAGTTGCCGGCCAGGGTGGCCAGGATGAGCAACAGGCCGCCCAGGCCGCCGGCCAAAGGAGTGGCATAGGCGAGCAACGCGCTTAATCCAAAGCCGCCGATCAGCAGCAGGGCGTAAGTGATGCCGATTTCGGTGAAGATGTCGTGGGTGAAGGGATCGTGGCTCAGGATATTGTCGATGATATTGGCGTGGACTTCGACCCCCGGATAGATGTTGGAAAAGGGCGTGGCCCTGAGATCGAGAAGACCGGCGGCGGAGGTGCCGATGAGGACATATTTGCCCTGTACCCGATCCAGGTTTTTGCCTGCCAGGATGTCCACGGCGGAAAGGTAGGGATAGGTCTGACCCGGTCCCCGGAAATTTATGGTGATCTGGCCTTTTTCGTCGGTGGGGATAAAGGTTGTGCCCAATTCAACGCCGAGGACGTCCCTGGGGTAGGTTTGCCCCTGCCGGGAGACCTGGATGGTCGTCTCCTGCGCCCCGATGCCGATGCGCAGCATTTCCATGGCCAGGGATGGGTAGGGGATGTTGTCCATCATCATGAAGAGAGGAACCTTGCGCACCGTGCCCGCGGCATCGGGGAACACATTGAAAAAGCCTTCGCTTCGCCCTTGGGCCACGGCCACTACGTTGGTGATGGCCCGGTAGGCCCGGAACAGGGAAATATCCTCGTAGCGCAGGTTGTCTGGAGCAAGGCGGGTGGTGCCGGAGGGAAAGGGAATGTCCGTTTGGTTTTTCAGGCCGTCATCCTGGGTCTGGAAGACATAGCCCAGCACCGAGGGCGTTGCCCCCAGAGCCTTGCCCAGGGCGAGATCGTGATCCAGGCTCTCCTTTGCTTTCAGTTCCGCCATGGTTTCCGGCGGGAGTTGCATCGGTAGAAGCTGCTGCAACTCGTCGACAAAGTTTTTCGGCGAGGTGCGGTCCGCCTCGGCAAAAACGATATCCAGGCCGATAACCCGTGCCCCGGCTGCGCCGAGATTGTGAATCATCCTGGCCACGGTGTTGCGCGGCCAGGGCCATTGACCAACGGTCCGCAGGCTTTTCTCGTCGATATCGACAATGACGATGGGCTGGTTGGGCTTGACCGTACCCCGCCAGCGGAACATGGTGTCGGTCAGCCGGTTGTCCAGAGTTTCCAAAATCTCCGGTTTCCGCTGGCCAAAGGAAGCGAAAAGCAGGACGGCTGCCAGGGTAACCAGGCAGCCGACCTTGAAGGGGGAGAGGGTAAAGAATGGCTTGAGCCGGTGGCGGATCATCATCTCGTGGCGCTATTTTCCACGGAATTAATTAGGAGGAGCTTGGCTTCCGCCGAAGATACCAAGGTAACGGACGCCGGTGTTCATTTGGGCGTGGAAGTTGCCGCCCACTGCCTGGGCGGTATCGCCGTAGAAGGCGCCGTTAACCACGCTGGAAGTCGGCGCGATGGTGGAAACATCGGAGATGGTGGCGGCGAAGCCGGCACTGGTTACGGTGCTGGCAGCGGAGTTGATGGTCAAGGTGGCCTGGTCGAAGTTGATGGTGCCGTTAACCGGGTTTGCGGTGGCGCTAGCAAAGTTGATGCTTAGGTTGACGGTGCCATATTTATTCACGCCGGAGGCGGAGGTGAGTTGGGTTGCGTTTTGGCCGTCGCTGTCGAGCTGCACACCAAAGGCCTTGCCTGTGTAAGTGCCGGTGAAGGGTGTATTCAGGAGACTGTTGGTGATGTATGTAGGATCGGTCTGGTCTCCTGCCACAAAGAAGGACTGGGAGCTGAACAGGTGGTCCTTACTCTGGCTGCCAATGGGATCGTTGGGGTCGGTGTAGCCCATTTCCCAGTAGCCCCAGGTCAGGTATTCGGTGTGGGCACTGGTGATTTCCGGGGCGTCAGGGCCGGCGGTGTAAAGGAAATTGCCGTAACTGCTTAAGGCATAGTTGGGGTCGGCATCGGTAAGGATTGCCACCATCTGGTCGTTGAGCACATAGGCTGACTTGGTGAGATCCGTGGCATGGCCGATGGTGATATTGCTGAGCGGGGTGCCGCCGGACAGTTCGTTGGCGCTTAAGGAGCCACTGATCGTGCCGGTGGTCGGGTTGATGGACATGGCCAGGGTGGGGCTGTTGTTCATGAAGATACGGCTGGCCGTGCCGGTGGCGGTATTGTCTCCCACACCGACGACGAAGCCCGTATAATCAATGGAAGCGGTTGGGTAGGCGCTGATGGTTTCGGTAGTCGCGGCCCGGAAGGCGGCGCCGGTGGCTTGCCAGGTGGAGTGCAGGACGTTGTCGGTGATGTTGTAATCGGCGCCGGAGGCGGTAAAGCCCAACCCCTGGTTGAAGCTGCCGTACAGATTGGCGGAAGCTGTGCCGTAAGTGGCTGTCGGGCTCGTTCCGCTTGTCCCGCCGCCGCCCAGGATGATGACATTGGCGGTGCCATCGCTGTTCACGGTGCCGAAGAAGATGGCGCCGTCGTATTTGGTAATGGCGGCGTCCAAGTCGGAAGAGCGGCCGATGAGGCGGCGGTTGTAGTAGTTGACCTCGATGGAGGTTTTCTCCAGATCCGCATCGGGGTAAGCCGCCGAGGTGTTGTTGTAGATGAGGTGGCCGGTGAACATGTTGATGCCCGCGGTGGGGATGCTGGTCGAGGGGCTGCCGACGTAACCCAGCGAGCCTTGGAGAAAGGCTGAGGTAGAAAAGTAGGTTGTATTGTAAAAGAATTGACCGGATGGTTCGGCATAATTGGTGGTGGCTATGGTAAGCAGGCCTAGGTCCGGGTCATTGTAACTGAATGTGTCGGAAAAGGATGTGAAGCCGTCATAGCTTGAGATTGTCGGGTTGTAACCCAGATAGGTGTATGCCACGAAGGTCGGGAGAAAACTCGCTACAGGGACTTGATTGATATAAGAGCCACTGCTGAGGAGAGAGGTTTGGAATGTTCCGGTGTCGGAAAGGGTGGTGCTTACGGTGCCGCTATCCCAGGCGAGATAGGTGGAATAATAGCCAGAAAATTCATCGTACTGGATGTCCCGCGCGAAAGAGCGGTAATTGCCCGCTAGAGCGGTACTGTTGACCACCGTGGTGGCTGCGGTCTCGGTGGTCGTGGTGGTTTGGTCGTCTTGAGAGTTATCCACCACGATATCCTTCTTTATATCGTCCGGAACCGGGGGAACAAGAGGGGGGGGGGTGAATGTGACGGGGTCCAGGGGCGACGCGGTCTCCATGACCGGGTCCATGGTCGCTCCCCAACTGTTGAAGGTGGCTGTGTCATCAGGAGCCGGAGCGGTACTCCCTCCTTCCTTGGGAGCAGGGGCTTTTTCCGGACCTTTGCCTTTTTCTTCGCCCTTTTCCTTTTTCTCCTCTTTCTTTTCTTCCTTATCCCCAGCGCCGTTGCCGGACAGGGCTTTGTTCAGCTCACCCATTTCCTTGGCCGTGAATTTCATCGGCGGCAGCGGCGGCTTGGTCATGGCCACCTTGGTGCCGAAGCCGGGCTTGGTGATTTCCACGGTGCCAAAGGCGTTGGTTATGTCGATGCCCTTGCCGCCCTGGAAGACAACGGAGAGAAACTCCGGAGTGACAACCCCGGCGTACATGGAGCCGCGGATGCCGATGGTGGCGGTGGGGGTTTCGGTCTTGAAGTTCTGCGGCGCGGTCTTGGTCAGCGCCCCGCCCATGACCCGGAAGGTGCCTTCCTTGATTTGGGTTTTGAGGGCGCCATCGTTTTGCTCGGGCTGCCAGCGGTATTCGGCGATTTTCATGGTTGTTGCATTGCCGAGGTTGATCAGGGTGTTGTCGGTGAACATGATCTGCACCCGGCTGTGTTCCCTGGTCTTGATGGTGTCGTCTGCAAAGATGGGGGCTTTGATCGTGAGGGCGCGGCCTTTGCCCTTGGCGTCCAGGGCCTGCACGTCGCCGCGCGCCGCGACCACAGTGGCCACCTGTTCCGCGGCATAGGCCGGCGACCAGGCCAGGATGAAAACGAAGAAACCGAGGAACAGGGTGCTGGTGATGGATTGTTTCATGCGCGATCCTCCGGAAAAGGCGCGAGTAGGGCAGGTCTTGTGTGTGGCGGTCATGGCCTCAACCTGTGCAGTCATTGTAAAGATGGTTAAAAGGCGAAAGTCAGCTCCGCTGCGGTTACGTTCTTGTCATATTCATAGAGGGCGACGTTGGATTCCGCCTTGGTGTTCGTGTAGCTGATCTGGCCGGCCAGGCTGTGACGCTTGTCCTCTGCTTGCCAGAGCTGTTTCGATACGCCGCAGGAGAGGTCAAGGACATCATCGCTGCGGTTGTTGACATAGAGCGGGTCGGTTTTGTCATAATTGGTGTTTTGGAAACGGAAGCTGGCAAATAACCCGAAATCGAGGGGCAGTTGCCGGTCATAGCGGGTCAGGACCAAGAAACGGTCATAGCTGTTGTAATCGTGGGCGGCGTTTTCAAATTCCTTGCCCAGAGCGAAGGTGATCCGGTTCGGGCCCAGGGTGAAGATCGGACCGGCGGTGATCAGGTAGTTGTCCGCATCCCGGTCGCCGTCCTGGTAGTTGTTTTTTTGTTGCGCCGTGGCGCCGATGCTAAAGAGAATGGTCGGGTCCACCAACCAGGTCAGGCTGGAACTCAAGCCGTAGGCGCCCTGGTAGCGGTCGTATTCGAGATCGACCTGATTGACCATGCCCTGGACCTGCCAGAGATAGTTCTGCCCCTGAAAAACAGGGCCGGAGGCGAGGCTCAGAAAGTTGATGTCGTGGATGTTCTGGTTTTCGTAAAAGGCATTGTAGTTTACTGCCGTGGTTTTCCAGGCGTAGGGGCTGTCCTCGAATTTATAGATGTGGTTGGCCACCAGGGTGGTGTTGTAGATCTGATCGCTGATGGGTGTCTGGTCGATGGTAATCGGGATGGTGATGCCGGAAAGATTGATATTGACGCTGCCCTCGGAGGGCGCCACGTTGACGTTGTCGTCATGGCTGACGCCGAAGGTGAAAAGGCCGTTTACAAAATGGCGCTGCTCCGAGGCAGCGATGACGTCCAGAAAGTTTTGGATGTTTTTCCACACCTGCTCCGGCGGGTTGGTGGCCTGCACCTCTTTGAAATATTGTTTGGCCAGTTCGCGGGAGCCGAGGCGGAGGTGGGTGCGGGCCAGTTCGAGCTTGGCCCGGGCCAGGTCTGGTTCGGCAATGAGGATTCGGTCAAAGGCCATGACCGCTTCTTCCAGGCGTCCTGATTCGAAGGCCGCCCGTCCGAGATAAAAATTGACCTCCAGGTCGGCCGGATCTTGTAAAAAAGCCTTGTGCAGCTCCTTGTACGCATCCTCGAACTGGCCTTGGTCAAAATACTGTTTGCCCAAGGTGAAGGACGCGGACATCTCTGCGGCGACCACCATCGGCGGGAAAGAGAGCTGCAGGGCAATGAAGACAAAAGCGAAGAATCTCAATTGTGCCATGGCGGGTACCTGGTACGGCCTATGAAAAGGCCAAAAGGTTAGTAGGATGATAAAGTATACAGAATAAAGCCAAAATGGTGTAATTTTTTTCGGGAGTAAGTCTGTGCTTTCGTTTTCTGGCTTGCTGTTGGCGAAAGACGGGTGGTCTGGTAAAATAAATAGGTACGAGCGTTTTCCCCTTATGCGGGATGAAAAATACCGAGCGGAGGCTGGCCGTGTTGGTGAATGGTTGCAAGCAAAAGGTCGAAATGGAGTACCCTTGCCCCTGGGTGTACAAGATCATCGGCAGGGAACAGGGAGAGCTGCGGGGGGCCATCGCCGAGGTTGTTCAGGCTCGGGAATGTTTGGTATCCCTCTCCAATTCGAGCAGTGGTGGTAAATATCTCTGTCTGGACGTGGAGCTGGTGGTGCTCAGCGCCGAGGACCGCGAGGCTCAGTACCTGGCCTTCAAAGAACATTCGGCGGTGGTCATGGTGCTGTAGTTTTTTATCGCGCCGCACCCGGTCCGGCGCGGCGCGGTCTGTTTTTACTCCACCACCTCGAAACCGATGGCTGCAATGGCTTTTTTGATGTCGGCCATGGGGACATCCTTGCTCTGGTTGAAGGTGGCTTCTCCTTTGTCCAGGGCGATGTTCACCTCGCTGATGCCGTCGATGGCGTTGAGTGCGCTGGTAACCGAGGCTACGCAATGACCGCAGCGCATACCCTTGATCTGGATGGTTGGCATGGGAGACTCCTTGGTTGTGTTTGTGAGTAATGGTGGGAAAGGATTATAGTAAAAACTAAAGTATTGTCAGGCGCAAATGATTTTTTTTACACGTTTGCGCAATTTAACTGTGAAAGGGAAAAGCAATCAATACCGGAGCAATGTACACATGACACCGTCAACCGAAAAGCAGCGGGTCGCCATCCGGGGCATGCACTGTGCCTCCTGTTCCTCCCGCATCGAAAAGGTGCTGGCCTCCACCGAGGGTATCCGGGCGGCAGCGGTGAATCTTGCCGCCGAGAGCCTGGAGGTGGAGTGGGAGCCTAGTCGGCTCAGCCTGGCGGATATTGCCGGGATCGTCAAAGGGCTTGGTTTTGAGTTGGTGCTGCCGGAAAAGGAGACCAGGCTTACCCTGGCCATCACTGGCATGACCTGCGCCTCCTGTGCCGCCCGGATCGAAAAGGTGGTGGGAGATATGCCTGGGGTGCGGACCATGCAGGTGAATCTGGCCACGGAGTCGGCGGCGGCGGTCTTTGATCCGGAGGTGGTCAGCCTGCGGCAGATCCGAGAGGGTATCGAACGCCTTGGCTTCAAGGCCCAGGTGGCCTCGCTGGCCGGCGGCTCGGATTTTGAGCGCCAGCAGGAGGAGGCCCTCATCCGGCTTGTTGCCATGGAAAAGCGCCTCTATCCGGCCTTTGCCTTTGCCGTTTTGCTGCTGCTTCTTTCCATGGGCGAGATGGCCGGGCTGCCGTTGCCCGTGTTTCTCGCCCCCCATCACGCGCCGTTTACCTTCGCTTTTGTCCAGTTTCTTCTGGTGCTGCCGATCATGTGGTCGGGCCGGAATTTTTATCAGCTCGGTTTTCCGGCTCTCTGGCGGGGCGCGCCCAACATGGATTCGCTCATCGCCGTCGGCACCGGGGCCGCCTTTGTCTACAGCACCTGGAATCTGATCGAGATCGGCTTGGGCATCGAGGTTATGGCCAGGGTCATGGATCTCTATTTTGAGTCGGCCGGGGTGCTCATCGCCCTGGTTTCCCTGGGCAAGTACCTGGAGGCCCGTTCCAAGGTGCGCACCTCGGACGCCATCCGCCAGCTCATGGCCCTGGCGCCGGAGGAGGCGACCTTGCTGGTGGAAGGAGGGGAGGAGCAGAAAAAGATTCCCGTGGCCGAGATCGAGGCCGGCGATATCCTGCTGGTCAAGCCGGGTGAGCGCATCCCGGTGGACGGCTCGGTGGTCAAGGGCCGCTCCAGTGTGGACGAGTCCATGCTCACCGGCGAATCCCTCCCGGTTTCCAAGGAGGCCGGCGATTCGGTGGTGGGCGCCACCTTGAACAAAAACGGCTTATTGCAGATGCGGGCCGAGAAGGTGGGCCAAGACACGGTGTTGGCCCGGATCATCACCATGGTCCGCGAGGCTCAGGGCTCCAAGGCGCCCATCGCCAATCTGGCGGATCGCATCAGCCTCTATTTCGTCCCCATCGTCATCGTTTTTGCCATTCTCGCCGGGTTGTCCTGGTATTTCATCGGTCAGGCCGAGTTTTCCTTTGCCCTGCGGATCTTCATCGCCGTGCTGGTCATTGCCTGCCCTTGCGCCATGGGGCTTGCCACCCCGACCTCGATCATGGTCGGCACCGGGCGCGGGGCTCAGTTGGGGGTGCTGGTGAAAAGCGGCGAGGCGTTGGAGATGGCGCAGAAGATCGATGCCGTGGTTTTTGACAAGACCGGAACCCTGACCCATGGCCGTCCGGAGTTGACCGACGTGCAACCGATCGCCGCGGAGATGGATGTCGGCCAGATCCTCTCCCTGGTTGCCAGCGCCGAGAGCGGCTCGGAACATCCCCTGGCCGAGGCCATTGTCAACGCGGCCAGGGAAAAGGGCTTGACCCTGGCCGAGCCTTCTCATTTCGAGGCGGTCCCCGGCCGCGGTATCCGGGCCATGGTTCGGGAGCAGAATATTTTGCTCGGCAACCGGGAGTTCATGGCGGAGCAGAATGTGACCGGGCTTGGTATGGCGGTTGAGCAAATCGCCCACGGTTTTGCCGGGGACGGCAAGACCGCGCTTTACTGTGCGGCCGAGGGCAGACTTATCGCCCTGTTGGCCATCGCCGACCGGCTGAAGGCCGAGGTGCCCGCGACCATCAGCGCTCTGCAAGGAATGGGAATCAAGATCTTCATGCTTACCGGCGATAATGAGATTACCGCCCGGGCCATTGCTGCCCAGGCCGGGATCAGCGAGGTCTTTGCCCAAGTGCTCCCGGACCAGAAGGTGGAAAAAGTGGCGGCCTTGCAGGCAGAGGGGTTCCGGGTTGCCATGGTGGGCGACGGCATCAACGACGCCCCGGCCCTGGCCAAGGCGGATGTCGGCATTGCCATGGGCACGGGCATCGACGTGGCCATTGAGTCCGGCGATATCGTACTGATGAAGGGCCACCTCTCCGGCCTGCTCGCCGCGCTTTCCCTAAGCCGCGCCACCATGCGCAATATCAAGCAGAATCTCTTCTGGGCCTTTATCTACAATATCATCGGCATTCCGGTGGCTGCCGGGGTTTTGCATCTCTTCGGCGGACCCACCTTAAACCCCATGATCGCCGGCGGGGCCATGGCCATGAGTTCGGTTTCCGTGGTTTCCAATGCCCTGCGTTTGCGCTTTTTCAATCCGCCGACTGCCAACAGGAGCCATTAACCGGCGTTTTAAAATCCGGAGATTCACAGCCTCGGCTTGACAATCTTCAGAAATCTTGCGTAGATGATACTACTGGCCTCTTAATGTGCGGCTGGTTTTCCCCGATTGTATCGTGTCCGTTTCGAAAGGAGCATTGCATGAAAAAAATTGTTGCGAGTACGGTTATCATCGCCTCTGTCTGCGGAGTTTTTGGCGTCAGGGATCTTCTGGCGGAAAATACCACCACGCATGCGGTGCAAAAGGGCGACACCCTGTGGGATTTGAGCGGGGGGTATCTCAATAATCCGCTGCTCTGGCCGAAAATCTGGAGGCTTAATCCCGAAATTTCCAACCCAGACCTGATCTTGCCCGGCCAGATCGTCAGGATCCCCGGCTTGGATACAGCTCCGGCACGGGAAATATCCGTCGTGGAGATTGTTGCTCCGGTTGAGTCGGGGCCTTCCGCCCTTGCCCGGGCCGGAATGGCGTCCTCTTCCGAACCGCTGTCCATTGTGGTGGCGAAACAAGATCTGCCCAGTGACGGGGAACAGGCCCGGGCAGGCATGGGCAATATCCCGGCCCATTATTATGACCTGGGAGTAGGCATGGTCACCAACAATATCCCCAACGAGGGGCGGGTGTTGCATACCGAACAAGGCTGGCATGGCGCGGCTCTCGGCGAGACCATTCTGATCTCTGCCCCCGGCGCGCAGGTTGGCCAGCAATTCGGGGTATATCGGGATTTGGGCAAGGTCAAAGCCCTTTCCTATTTTGGTTCAAGTCCTGGACGGTTGCTGGCGGACATCGGCGTTATCGAGGTTGTTGTCTCGGACGGGACCCGGCAGCAGGGGATTATCCGGCGCGCTTTTGCCGAGGTGAAAAACGGTGATCTTTTGGGGCAGGTTCCTGTGTTCCCTAATGTTTCCGAACAACCGATCCAGCCCGGGCCAGCCTCTGCAACGGGATCGGTTGTGGCGTTTCATATGATGCGTCAATTTGCCGGACCCGAGGATATTGTCTATCTCAATATCGGCGCGGATCAGGGTCTTGCGCCCGGACACCTGTTGTCGGTTGCCGGGGCGGATCCCTCCGAGGGGAGGGCTTCCGGCGAAATTATGATCCTGCGGGTTTCGGCAACGACCGCGGCTGCGGTGGTGACGAAACGGAGCAGTCACGAGGTGCGCCGGGGAGATGTTGTCGGCCCTCCGGTTTTGTAAAATATCCGCCCCTGTTTTTGGTTTTTCCTGGGAGAGGGGAAAAGGCGAACTCCCCGGAGGCAGGAGCCGTTTTTGCTCTCTTAATCCTCACCGAAGGCGAGCTCCATGGATACCGAGAAAAGCCCCAACGTTTCCCTGTCCGGTCTGCTGGAGCGCGTTGAGATCTCGGCCATTTCCTCCATCAAAGGGACGGTAAGTGCAATATTGTCCATTATCAACGATCCTGGCGCCGGCTTTTCTGATCTCATTCAGCTCATCGAGGTTGATCCGCCGCTGACGGCAAAGATTCTCCGGGTTGCCAACTCCTCATACTACGCGCTCTCCAGGACCATCAGCGATGTCCAGCAGGCCCTGATCTGGATAGGTTCCGACACGCTCAAAGAAATCATCCTCACCCAGAAGATGAGCGAGCTTTTCCAAGACGGCACGTCCATTTGCGGCTATTCCCGACTCCAGTTGTGGCGGCACAGCCTGGCCGTCGCCCTTTTTGCCAAGACCGTTTACCGGCGTGAGTTCGGGGAGAAGGGAAACAATGCCTACGCCGCGGGATTGATGCACGACATCGGGGTCATTGTCGAAGACCAGCTCCTGCATCGGGACTTCATGCTGTTGATGCAAACCATGGAAAGTGCGCCCCAAGCCCTGTCCGTCGCCGAGAGTTCTCTCTTCGGATACGATCACGGCAGGGTCGGCAGAGCCCTGGCCGAAAGCTGGAATTTTCCGTCGGAACTCACGGAAGGCATAGGGTTTCATCATGATCCCGAGAGTGCCGGGGAAGAACACCGTCTGTTTGTCAAAGCAATCTTCATCGCCGACTATCTCATGTTTGAGCAGGGATATGGCTACGTGGCCATGCCGCTTCCCGAGAGGGAGATTCTCCAGCAATATGTCCGGGATCTTGGTCTGCAGGGGTATGCCTTGCGTCTTATCGGGGAGCTGGTCAGGGACGAGTTGGAAAGAATCGAGCAGAAAGGATATCTGAGCGCATGAGCACTCGCGACCCGAAGCTTTCCCAGCGCATTGACGAACTTGAAACACAGGTGCGCCATCTTGGCAACGAACTCCGCTTGACCAGGCAGGAGTATGAGGAGGCGACCTCCAGGTATCTGGATATTTACTGCAATCTGGAAAAGAAGGTCAGTGAGCGGACCAGGGAACTTGACGCCGCCAACAGACGACTCCTTGACGAAATCGAAGATCGCAAACGGACAGAGGCGGAGAAAGTGCAGCTCATTGACCAGTTGCAAAAGGCCATGCAGGAGGTGAAGGTTTTGAGCGGTTTTCTGCCCATCTGCGCCTCATGCAAAAAGATTCGGGATGACACCGGGTATTGGCGCCAGATAGAGGAATACATCAGCACGCATTCCAATGCCCTGTTCAGCCATGGGATCTGCCCGGAATGCACCAAAAAACTGTATCCGGAGTTCCACGAGGAAATGCAGCGGCGCGGGAAAAAGAAGTGATCCGGTTGCCGGAAGAATGATCCCGGCGGAGAAGTTGTCCGCCCTGGGCTCAGCGGTTGTCCGTCAGCCGGGCCACCGCATCCCAGATCCGGTGGGCGACTTCTTCCTTGCTCAAGAGCGGCACCTCTTCCTGCGCGCCATTGCGGTCCAGCAGGGTGACTCGGTTGGTGCCGACGCCAAAACCGGTTTCCGTTCCCCCAATATCATTGATCACAATCAGATCAAGATTCTTTTCCTTGAGTTTTCTCGCCCCCTCCTTGAGATGATCCCGGCTCTCCGCGGCAAAACCGACGAGTAAAGGGAATTTCGTAGCGCTTTCCTTGCGTTCTCCCAACTCCTTGAGGATATCCGGGTTGGCGACAAGCTGCAGGGAGAGTTCGGATTGCCCCTTTTTTATCTTGTGGTCCGCGGTTTCGGCGGGACGGAAATCGGACACCGCCGCGGCCTTGACGACAATGGTGGCCGCATCGAGGCACGCCAAGACATGGGTCCGCATCTCAAGGGCGGAGGTGACTTGGATGCATCGGACTCCCGGAGGGGCACTCAGGGAGGCGGGGCCGCTGATCAGGGTGACCGTTGCCCCCCGTTGTTTGGCCGCGGCCGCCAGGGCATAGCCCATCTTGCCGGTGGAGGGATTGCTCAAGAAACGGACCGGGTCAAAAGGCTCCCTGGTCGGGCCGGCGGTGATGAGCACCTGTTCCCCGGCAAGATCCTGGGGGGCAAAGGCGGTGAGGATGGCCTGCCGCACGTTTTCCCATTCTGTCAGGCGGCCGGGGCCTTCTTCGTTGCAGGCCATTTTCCCGCAATCGGGTTCGATAACCACATACCCGTAAGAGTTGATGGCGGCAAGGTTTGCTTGGGTGGCCGGATGCTGGAACATCGCGCTGTTCATGGCCGGGCACACCAGGACTGGCCCGGAGGACGCCAGGGTGATGGTGGCCAGCAAGTTATCGGCCAAACCATGGGCCAGCCGGGCGATGGTCTGGGCCGAGGCCGGGGCAATGACCAGCAGGTCATGCTCCCTGGCCAGGCTGATGTGGGGAATTTTTTCCGGCGCCTCGGCGGCAAACATGGAGGTGTGCACCGGATTGCCGGAAAGGGCCGCCATGGTCAGGGGGCTGATGAACCGGCAGGCGGCATCGGTCATGACCACGGTAACCCGGCAGCCTTCACGGCGCAGGGCGCGAACCCAGTCCGCCACCTTGTAGGCGGCGATGCTTCCGGTGATCCCGAGAAGGATCTTTTTGTCGGTGAGAAGAGACATGGCTTCGCGCCTGCTGATTTTTTTATAAACCGGAACCGAAGGGGTTTGCCTGTTTGGCGCCGCCTGCCGTGATGTCTTCCGTGACATAGATGGCAATCTCCGTGCGCATGAGCAGTTTATTTTCGGTCAGGACGATGGTGCAGGTCTTGTTCGGCTTGGTGAAGGCCAGCAGCACGTTTTTGTACCGGGTGGAGCCTACAAGCTTCCAGCCGTTTCTGGGCATGTTGTTGCTGAAAAAATCGGCGGACGAGGAGATGTCGACCCGGCCGTTGTATTGCAATACCCCGCCGGCAAAAGAGTCGGTCCGGACGACCATGCTTTTTTCCCGGTCCCAGTCGAACTCGCTGGGGATCAGGATGTCGGAGAATTCATTGGCCCGATAGGGCTGTTCCGTGGAAGAAGCGGCGGACGAGGCGAAAGGGTCCGAAGAGGGAACACCTTGATCGGTGCTGGCGCCCAGGCCCAATTCGGCGCAGCCGCTCAGGGCGGCAAGGCTTGCGAGCGCGAGAATGGTTGTGAGAAAAACAGTGCGGAACGGTTTGCATGGGGTTGTCATGAAAGGCCTCCTGGGAATGGGGTGAAAGACAATACGGTTATAACTCCTTGACGATGAATTCCGCCAAGGGTTTTCTCTGTGATTGCTGGTCCCGGCGACTCGGGTGGCCGATGGCGATGACTGCCATCAGTTCCAGATTTTCGGCCAGGCCGAGAATCCGGCTGACGTTTTCCCGGTTTTTCAGGATCTGCCCGAGCCAGACAGCTCCAAGATCAAGGGCCTCGGCAGCCAGCAGCATGTTCTGGATGCAGGCTCCGGCCGATTGCGCGTCTTTAAGGTCATCATGCACGGCCTCCTGGTCAAGATACACCGCGATCAGGGCAGGGGCGCCGGCAATAATGTGGCCATAGGTGGTTTGTTCGGCCAAACGGCCGCGGATTGTCGCATCCGTGACAATGACGAAGCGCCAGGGCTGGTTGTTCAGGCCGGAAGGCGCCCAGACCCCGGCCTGGATAATATCATAGAGCGCTCCAAGATCCACCGGTTGCCCGGTGAAGTTCCGGATACTGCGCCGCTGTTCGATGGCAATAAGAATCGACGAAGACATGGGGTTGAGTGCAGGTCGCGTTGTGATGACATCCGGCGAAAATTGTTCGGAACACCGTGAAATTTCACTGAAATCATAGTCGGTTGGGCAAGGGTTTGTCAAACGGTTTCCACGGAAGGGCTGTATTGCGGAAGAAATAAAAACCTGTTAGAAACTGCGGCCAAGGAGGCTTTCATGGAGAAGAGAACCAAAAAAACAGAAATTGTCCTGCCGGTTGCCGGTCATGGGACAGTCCTGATCGATACCCATTGCCACCTTGATATGTCGGCCTATCAGGCCGATTGTGAGGCGGTGCTGGCTCGGGCCTTGGCGGCTGGAGTCACCCGGATCATCACTGTGGGCATTGATCTGGAAAGCTCGCGCCGGGCCATCGGGCTGGCTGAACAGCATGCAGGCGTCTATGCCACGGTGGGGGTGCATCCCCATAATGTCGCGGAGCTTGCTGAGGGTGATTACGCAGAGTTGCGCGTGCTGTGCCGCCATCCCAAGGTCGTGGCCTACGGCGAGATCGGTCTGGATTATGTGAAAAATTATGCTCCGGTTGCCCTGCAAAAGGAACATTTCGTCCGGCAGGTCGCTTTGGCAAAAGAACTGCAACTGCCCCTGGTGGTCCACGACCGGGAGGCCCATGACGATATCATGGAGATGCTTGAAGCTGCCGGTCCGTTTCCCGCCGGAGGGGTGATGCACTGCTTTTCCGGGGATGCAACCTTTGCCAAGCGGGTGCTGGCCCTGGGTTTTCATATTTCCATCCCCGGGGTGGTGACCTTTGCCAAGGCCGGGATGCTCCAGGAGGCAGTGCGCGAGATTCCCCTTGACTCCCTGGTTCTTGAGACGGACGGGCCTTTCCTTGCCCCGGTGCCCCAGCGCGGAAAACGGAACGAACCGCGCCTGCTGCTTTTTACCGCCCACAAGGTGGCGGAGCTGAAAGGTCTCTCGCTGGAGGAGGTGGCCAGACAGACCACCAGGAACGCTGTGCGTCTTTTTGGACTTGAAGAACGGTGAAAGAGATGGGAACGGTGGCGGAAAATATCGAGGCAATCCGGGCCAGGATCCAGGCTGCGGCGCAACGGGCCGGGCGCGATCCGCATTCGGTGCGCCTGGTGGCGGTGAGCAAGCATCAACCGCTTGAGGCAATCCAGGAGGCCATGGCTGCCGGGCAGACGGTTTTCGGCGAGAACTACCTGCAGGAGGCCGAGGCCAAGATCGCGGCCCTTGGCCAGGCGGCGGCCTGGCATTGCATCGGGCATCTGCAGTCCAACAAGGCCAGGATCGCGGCGGAGATCTTTGACTGCATCGAAACCGTGGACCGGCTCAAGCTCGCCAAGGCGCTGGAAACGAGACTCGCCGAGCTGGGCAAGATCATGCCTGTCCTGGTGCAGGTCAACGTGGGCGGCGAGGCGCAAAAGGCCGGAGTTGCCCCGGAGGAAGCAGGGCAACTGTGCCGAGATCTGAAGCAGTTTCCGCACCTGAGCCTGCAAGGGCTCATGACCATGCCGCCTTTTGTCGAAGATCCGGAAGAAAGCCGGGGATATTTCCGCCGGCTTCGCTTGTTGGGGGAAGAGCTTGCGGCCCAGGGGTTTCTCGGCCGGGAGGGGGTGGTGGCGCTTTCCATGGGGATGTCCGGGGATTTCGAAGTGGCCATCGAGGAAGGCGCCACCTTGGTGCGGGTGGGTACGGCGTTGTTCGGCGAGAGGGACCAGGCGGTCTAGAAGGATGTTGAAAAAAGCCGTTCTGGCCTTTTTCAACCACGATCGGCCAGAAGTGAATTCTGTCCGATCTCACAATTTCATCGAGTTGGAACTCGTTGAAATTGGCGATCCATCCCTGGATCGCACGCAGGGCGTCGAAAAACAAGTTTTTCAACACCCTGCTAGAAATTTTTCTCAATGACCGCCTGGCCGGGTACAGGCGTGGTTTTTACGGTCGGAGTCTCAGCCCTGTTCAGCGGCTGCGCCCGCCGCCAGGTCCCATGCCGCTGCCAGGACCCATGCCGCCGCCAGGACCCATGCCGCCGCCACCGGGGCCCATGCCGCCACCCATTGCCGGCGGCTCATCGGGAAGGGTCACGCCGCGCTCTTTGGCAAGGGTTTTCATCCGTTCGTGGTGTTCCTTGCGGATTTTTTCGCGTTCCCCCACGGTCTTGGCGGCGCGCATTTTCAAACGATACTCCTCCCGCTCCTGCTGCGTCATCATTTGACTGCCGTAGATCTGCTCTTGCGTTTGGATTTGTTGCTGGGCGCGTACTTGATCGGCCGCTGCCGCAATGCCCAAGGAAAGCGCCAGAACAGCGATTATCGCGGACAGCATCATCAATTTTTTCAGCATATTGCCTCCTGTTACGTGTGGGTGCTAAAAAATGCGAAAACCCATCCCCCCCCCGGGGTGTTGGGGCAACGCCCTGTTGCTGGCAAGCGTGCTATTTTCCCGATGTATCGTTGGAAAATATCCCTGACAAACTCTTTGCTATCAGCATGGAGAATTCCGTCGCTGATGTCAATCAAGAAAAAGTTCATCGCAAAGAGGACGGCGTAAGTGCTGCCGCCTGATTTTGCCGGAGGCGGATCGGCTCCCGATCTGGTACAGTAGGACCATGGAAAAACAACCTGCACGGAACATGGAACTGCTTGCCCCGGCCGGCACCATCGAGGCCTTTGAGGCGGCGGTGGAGAGCGGCGCCGACGCCATCTATATCGGCGCCCCGGCCTTTAATGCCAGGGCTTTGGCTCGTCATTTCTCCCTGGCCGAAGTGGCGGCTATGATCGATCATGCCCACAAGAACCGGGTCAGGGTCTATCTGGCCATGAACAGCCTGATGAAGGAGGATGAGATCTCCAAGGCGGTGGAGGAGCTGGCCGCCCTTGAGGCCCTTAAGGCCGATGCCCTCATCATTCAGGATCTCGGCATCTCCTATCTGGCCCGGAAGTTTTTTCCCGGGTTGCGGTTGCATGCCAGCACTCTCATGGGCGCGCACAACTCCCTTAATGTGAGGCAGTTTGCCGAGATGGGGTTCAAACGGGTGGTTCTGGCCCGGGAGATGACGTTAAGCGAGATAGGGCAGATCCACAAGCAATGCCCGGTGGAGCTTGAGGTGTTTGTGCATGGAGCGCTCTGTTTCGCCTATTCAGGGTTGTGTCTGTTCAGCAGCTATCTTGGCGGCAAAAGCGGTCTGAGAGGCCGTTGCGTCCAGCCCTGCCGCAGGCGCTATACCTGGGGCAGCAAAGGCCGCGGGACTGGGGCTCCGGCCGGGTATCTCTTTTCCATGAACGATCTGGCCGGGCTTGAGCTGATTCCCCAACTGCGGCAGGCCGGGGTCAGTTCGCTCAAGATCGAAGGCAGGATGCGCAGCGCCCAGTACGTGGCTTCGGTGGTCAAGGCCTACCGGCTGGCCTTGGATAATCCCGCAACCCCGGCGGTGCTGACCGAGGCGAAAGAGCTGCTGGAGCAGGCCATGGGCCGCAAATCCTCGCTCGGGTATTTTAAAAAAGCCCAGCCAATGGACATCATCGCCCCGCAGCACTCGGGCAATATCGGCCTGTTTTTAGGCAAGACCGAAAAGGTCACTGGTAATCGCGCCCATATGACCCTCAAAGAACCGCTCCGGGTCGGCGACCGGCTGCGCATCCACCAGGAAGGCTCGGGCGAGCGGCAGTCCTTTACCCTCAAGGGGTTGTGGCAGGGAAAGGTGGCGCTGGAACAGGCCAAGGCAGGCAGCAAGGTGCAGGTGGATCTGCCGCCGGGGGCGCAATGGGGCGACAGTCTCTACAAGGTGGATATCGGCGAGCGCCGCCAGCAGCCAACCAAGAAGGGGATCCAGCCGGGGTTGTTCAGTAAAAAAATAGCCACTCTGGTTGATCCCCGCAAGCTGGCGCAGATCGCCCATTTCCTGGGAAAGCCGGTCAACAGACCGGCCATGGCCAAGACCCGGGAGGAGCGGCCTGTCCGCACTCAGAGTCAGGTGCGCGGCCAAGGTCAGCAGGGACAGGCGCAGGGCCGACGGGGCGTGGCCCAGGTGCAGCTTCCTTTGGAGTGGTGGCTGAAGATCGACGATTTTGACTCGCTGAAAGTGCAGTTGCCCACCCCGCCGTCGCGACTGGTCATCACTTTGTCCAGGCAGACCTTTGCCCAATACTCCCGGCAGCAGAAACGGCTGATCCCGTATCGTCGGCGGCTGGTCTGGGCGTTGCCTCCGGTGATCCTGGAGGAGGACCTGCAATTTTACCGCGACGCCATCGGTCATCTGCGCACCAGCGGATACAATGCCTGGCAGATCGGCCATATCGGCCAGCGTCTCCTTTTTGCGGCTGATGTCCAGGCGGTGGATGCGCCGGGCGGGGAAAGCCATCCGTCAGGCCGGAAAAAAGGGAGGGTTGGGCAACCGCCGAGCGAAAGGCTGCTTCTGTGTGGCGACTATACCCTGAATGTCTTGAACAGCCTGAGCGTCCAGGCCCTGGCCGGACTGGGGCTCGGCAATGTCCAATTGGCCATTGAAACCGACCGGCAGAACCTGTTCGATGTTTTCGGTCATAAAAACGCGTTGCCCATGGGCATGACCATTTACGGTCTGCCCCCGCTCTTCACTGCCCGGCTGGCCTCGCCCTTTTTTAAATACGATCAGCCCCTGGTCAGCCCCAAGGGCGAGGTGATCGTGCTCAAACAGTGCTGGGGCCAGACCGTGGCCGTGGCAGACCAGCCTTTTTCCCTTGTGCCGCACAGCGCGGAGCTTGCCGCCCGGGGTGTCGCTTACGGGGTGGTCGATCTCTCCCACCTGCACCCCAGGCCGGACGAACTGGTCGCGGTATTCCGCCAGTCCGGCCAGCCGGGACGCGGAGGGCGCAGGCTCAGAACCTTCAACTATACGGGGACGTTGTTGTGAATCAGGGTGAAGTTGTTTGTTGAGCTGTGTGCGGCCAACCTGGCCGCATTGTGTTCAGGCTCAGGAAAAACCCGATTTTGTGGAACAGCCCGAGAGCGCTCCCGAGGGGATGGAGCTTGAACCGGAGGAAATCCGGAAGCTTGAGGCGGAGATGGTTTTTTTCACAACGCTGCTGCCGCATTTCGGGCAGACCGGCTCAGGAGCGGTTTCCGAGGAGGTGACAATGGTCTCAAACAGGGACTTGCATTCCTGGCAGCGGTATTCATAGATGGGCATGTCGTTCTCCTTGAAAATTGCTGATCGGTTCTGCTTCCATGCATGAATAGAATTTAAGTCTTTTCTTAATCCTTGTCCAGGTTAAAATGGTTTTTGAGCGTGGGTGTTCTGAAAACTAAGGCGGAGAGCAGGGTGCAGAGGGCGACCAACCCGAGGATCAGTGCGAGACGCAGCCAGGGAAGCCCCTGGGACTGGCGGAACATGACAAGCTGACCTGCGGTAATAAACCACTCCACCGCGCCTGCTGCGAGCAGCCCTTGCATGAGCCTGGCCGCCAGCGGCCGACGGAGACAGAGCAGGCCAAGGGCAAGCAGCGCTCCCCCGGCAAGAAGGAGATGCCCTGCCCGGTAGAAATGGGCACCAAGCGCCAGCATGCTGAGAATAACGGGCAACAGTCCGAGCAGCTTCATGGGAGCCTCCCGTGCTTACAGCATTCCCGCCCCCAGCGCCAAGGCCATCAGCAGAAGCAGTCCGCCCACCAGGGTCTGTACCATGTGCAGGGTCATTTTTTTCAGAAAGCGCGAGGCGCAGAAGGTTCCCAGAAAGGCGGCGAGGGTGCCGGCCGCCACCAGGCCGAAGCCGCCTGCCGCCCGCATCACCGCCAAATCCCGGGAAACAAAAGTAGAGCCATACACCAGGATCCGGCTGATATCGACGATAATGGCGGAAAGGATCATGGTGCCGATGAGAGCCTCCTTGCTCAGTCCGGCCCGGAGCAGAAACGCGGTGCGCAATGCCCCCTGATGGCCGGACAGCCCCCCGAAAAAACCGGAAATGATTCCGCCGATGGGGATGAAGCGTGGCGGGAAAGAGAGTTTCTTCAAGCCCGGCCACAACTCGGCCAGGGCAAATCCCATGATCAGCACCCCAATGGCCGACTTGAGCCAGGTGATCGTAAACAGGCGCGAACCCAGGGAATAGTGCATGATCGGCGCCATACCGCTGAGTTGGTTGAGCAGCAGCGCGCCGAGTACGGCCGCCAGGGCGGCGGGCAGGGAGAATTTGAGAACGATCCCGAGATCGGCGTGTTTGCCGAACAGGGCGGCCTTGAAAAGATTGTTGGCCAGATGCACCATGGCCGTGGCCCCCACCGCCACCTCCAAGGGGAAGAACAGGGCAAAGGCCGGCATCAGGAGTGTGCCCAGGCCGAAACCGGAGAAAAGGGTCAGGCCGGAGACTGCGAGGGCCACGCTGCAGATGACCAGATAGCTCATGGGTTCTGAAAGTTTTTCTCCCAGGCAACACGGTGCTGGTTAGCCTAAAAAAAGCACGGGACGAGAAATTCTCCGCCCCGTGCTTTTTTTCGTTTTCAGCGGAGGTTGGGCAGCCCGCACTCAGCCCGCCTGTGGTTGGCTCTCTTCCTCGTTGTCGAGATGGATGGTGCTGATCAGCTCGGGTGGAATACGGCTGCGGATCTTTTTTACCGTGGAAAGAATAGTGTGGCCCGGATAATCGTCGCGGATCTCTTCGCTCTTGTCTTTATAGGAGGTGAGGACGAATTTTTTGTTTTTGACGTCGAACTTATGGGTCCAGTTGATTTCGATGGTTTCAGGGTTTTCCTCGATTTGCACCGGCAGTTTTTCACCGTCCTTGGCCACCTGAATGGCGTCCATGTCCGTGACCTCCAGAAGCCAGGCATCGCCGCTGGTGGTGGAGAAGAGAACGAAAACCCCCAGGGCCAGCACCGCTGCTTTTCCGGCCCTGGCGCTTTCCTGAATTTTTTCTACTTCCATCTTTACCGAGGGGATCGCAGGTCCGGCTGGAGCAGCGGTGCGGCTGCCCAGACAGCATTTCTTGAATTTTTTGCCGCTGCCGCAGAAACAGGGATCATTTCTTCCTATCTTTGCCATATGGAATCTCTCTTCTGAGTGTAAGGTTTCGTCTGTGATATGAAGCTTCGCCACTATGCCACGCCCGGCATGGTTTGTAAAGCCGCGCTTGCATCTTCCCGGACGGTCCGGGAGTTAGTTTTCCGGGGTCGTGTCCATGCGGACCATCTTCTCCTGGTCGCAGTAATATTGCACCAGTTGGGAGAATACTTCATCGCGGCCGGTGTAGATCTTGGTGTTGCTGTTTAAAATCTGCACCAGGGCTTCGCCGTAGTCGTCAACCCCGATGATGTTGTCGGAGATGGGGCTGTTGCCGCATTTGCCGGAGAGAAGGGTGTCCATGTACCGGTTGACATTGGCCCAGTACACCTGGTTGTTGCGGAAATGGGTATCCTCGCGCTTTGCCTTGTCGATGTTTTTGTCCATCATTTCCTGCATTTCCTGCTGGAAGAGGTGGTTGTAAATGCGGCCGGCAATCTTGGTCGGCGCGTTGCCCGAGGTGCCCACGCTCTTGAAGCCGCCCGTGTTGGTGGTTACGGAAACGAGCATGGTGATGGTCCGGTCCTTGTGGGTCAGCCGGTCGCGGTAGGGGTTAAAATGGCTGATGAACAGGGCGGACTTGTTCATCGGCGCGGTGCCGGTCTTGCCGGAGACCAGATTCTTGTGATGCTTGAATTCGGTTTTCATGGAGGAGCCGGTGCCGCGATTGCAGATTTCGTACAGGGCGCCCATCTCCGCCTCCCGTTCCTTTTTGGCGTCGAAGAGCGGGATCTTGGCGTACTGGTCGTCGAGGTCCCGGTCGTACACCGTCTTGCCGTTTATCTGTATCCGGCGCACAAAGGAGGGATCGCGGTACTGGCCGTCCAAAAAGGCATTGTAGATGCCAAGCCATTGCTGCACCGACACCGCCGAGGAGCCGATGCCGAAAGGCCAGTATTTGGCGTCTTCCCTGCTGTAGTCCAGGCCGACCTGGTCAAAGCCCTGAAGCATGGCGTTGCGGAGCATGGGGTTGGTGTAGAGCCTGGCGAAGATCGTGTTGATGGAAATCACCTGTGCTTCCAGCAGGTTGTATTCCTTGCCCATGGGATGGGTTCCGTCGTAGTTGTACCAGTTGCGGGGCATCCAGGTTTGTCTGCCTTCGCTGGCCACATACTTGTACTCGATGGGCTTGTCGGCAAAACGGTCGCTCATCTTGGCATTGTTCGCCACCATGGCGTAGTAGGCAATGATCGGTTTTATGGTGGAGGAGGGGGTGATCTTTGCCTTCTTGTTCATGATGTCGATGATCACCGATTCATGGTTGGCGCCGGTGTCGGCAGCGGCTTCGTTGGGATCGGGCGCCTCGTCCTCTTCTTCGTATTTTTCGCTGTTTTTGGTCTGCAGAAACTCCTTGCCGCCCACGTAGGCAACGATCTCGCCCTTTTGGTTGACGGCAAGGATGCCGACATTGATGTTGCGCTGCAGGTATTCGAGAAAGCTATTGAAATCGGAGTAGGGCGGGGTAAGGCCGCGGGAGGTGTAGCGCTCCTTGTCGCGCTGCCAGCTCCCCTGGTTGCTGGCGGCGAGAATTTCCTTAAAGTAGCTGCTCTGCAGGAATTCGCCGATGATTTCCTTCATCTTTTCGATCAGGGCCAGATCCGTGCCGGTTTCGATGGAAACGGCCCCTTTCTCCTCCAGCAGGAGCTGGGTGCCGGAAACCTCACGGCCATTGATGGTGTAGGTGCGGGAGGAAACCTCCTTGATGACGTTCCAGGAGGTCCACTCCTCCTCCCCGTACAGGGGCGAGCGGAAATCGCGGAAACCGATGCGGCGGATGGATTCTTCGTCGGTCAGCAGCCAGCTCCGGTACTGGTCGTCCGGGATTTCCTTCTGTTTCCAGAGGTGGGTGAGGGCGAGATTGATCTTGTTAAGGGCGCTTTTGGCGTGGCCCTGCATGGCAGGGGAGAGGTCGCCGAAGTTTTTGCCGTTGACGATTTCATAGAAGGCGACCTGGCGGTTGTGGTTGGGGATGAAGGAGCCGATGGTCACCAGTTGCTGCATGTTGAGGGCGGCCAGGTCTTTTTTGAAATAGTTGGTGGCAGCGGCCGGGAAGCCATAGATGTTGGCACCCACCGGCACGGTGTTGATGTAAAAGTTGAGGTTTTTTTCCTTGCCGAATTTGGCCACCATCATGTAGGCGATGATGATCTCCTCCAGCTTGTTGGCAATGGTTCGGTCCTCGTTGCCGAGGATCTTCTTGGCGTTCTGCATGACAATGGTGCTGGCGCCGCGGGGATCGCCTTGCAGGGTGTCTTTCACCGCGCCGACCAGATTCAGCCAACTGACCCCGGGGTGGATCAGAAAGAGATTTTCATACCAGGTGTTGTTGGGGTGGGGCAGGAAAAAGTGGTCTTCGCAGGCCAGCAGGGCCTTTTGGGCGGAGACGGGAAGCTGCTCGGTAACCTTGCGTTTTCCGTAGGATTTGATGATGGCGCCCCGGCTGTCCTTGATGTCGGCGGAGTGGGCATAGGTTTCCAAGTCGTCGGGCAGCCGTTCGATGGGGGCGGTGTCATAAATGGAGCGGGCGATGAGCACCTCGATGATATGTTGGGTCGGGCCGGGGATGTAGTTGAGGATGAAAAGAGTGACGGCAAGCAGGGCGCCCCATTTCATGAAACGAGGAAGCCAGTAGGCGGACCAGAACAGGACGCGGTTGAACGGGTTTTGCCAGGGATAGGTATGGCTGCCGCGCTTGTCGTCGTCCCGCATTTCCAGGTACTGGCGGTAACGGCCGCTGAGGCTTTTGCTTTTTTTGATCTTGCGGATGATGGCTTTTTCGTCAAGGCCCTTTTTGACGTCCTTGTCCGAGAAAATATGACGGTAGGCCTTGTATTTTATGGCCTGTTCCCTGGGGTCGAAGATTTTCCGCGTCCCTTGGGCGTCGGTCTTGCTTTCTGTTTGGGGAGACTCTGGCTGCTTTGGTTTTTGCACGGAAAGTTAAGGCCTCTGATTCTGCTTCAGGGTAATGTCCAGCCACCCTCAGTGGTCATCTCTGCACTACAGGCGAAACGCAAACAAAAAATGCGCAGGGCGCATCATGGACTGCGAGGGGATTTTTGCTTGGCTTCGGCAAGATTCTGTTACCCCCCCAGGTAAAGTGTTATAATACCCCATCTGAATATTTTTTACAGCACTGCTCTTGAACGTGTGTGTCGAAATATATGCCGGAGGCGTAAAAAAGGCACAAGGCAACAGGTCCGGACACGAAATTGTCCGGTGATACCGCCGCAAATCGCCGGTCGCTGCGGCTTCCTGCTGTAATCGCGGTTTCTTTGGGCGATGACAAAAATAGATGAAGTATTTTTTGGTTATGGTCGATGATTGGTGTAGCTGTTGCTTCAGGCCCGGCTGTTTGCGGTGATAACGGTTTTTTTGTTTTGTTGAGGATGTCGGATGATTTTTTATTGCGATAAATGCAGGTATTCCGTCGAGGTTGAAGATCGTCATGCCGGCAAGTCGGTGCCGTGCCCGAAGTGCAGGCATACCGTTGTCGTGGGGAAAAATTCGTCCGCGGCGGCAAGCGACGCCAACCGGGCTAAATTTTCCTGTGGCAGGTGCGGATTTCAGCAGATGGTGCCCGTTGCTTTTGTCGGCAAAAAAGCGCCCTGCCCGCGTTGCCACTCGGAAAAAACCCTTGTCCGGGCTGTAGGCCAACGGGAAGGGGGGCGGTCTTTTTTTTCCAGGTTCGGGCTCGGGCTCGCCGCGGTTCTTGTTGTTGCCCTGGTTGGGGGCGGAGGGTTTCTTTTTTGGGGCCAGGCAGGAGTTGGATTGCCCTCTTGGTTCCCCGCTGCTTCCTCCCCTGCGCCGGGCAGTTTTTCCAGCGAAACCACGCCGGCAAATAATGGTGCTCCCTCTCCGGCAACAGGCGTTGTCGAACCTTCCGGTTTTGTGGGCAAGGATTTTCATGGCGCGGATTTTGCCGGCAAGAATTTGCGGGGGCTCAACTTCCGGAGCGCCAATTTTGAAGGAGCGAACCTGCGTGATACCGATCTGCGCGGGGTGAACTTCAGCCAGGCAAATCTGGTGAATGCCGATCTCAGGCAGGCGGACCTCAGGGGCGCCATCCTTGTCGGCTGTAGACTTCAAAAAGCCGATTTGTCCCAGGCCCGGCTGGCCGAGGCAAACCTGACCGATGCCGATCTTGCCCGGAGTAATCTCCGTGGTGCTGATCTCCAGGAGGCGGTGCTGGCGGGCGCCATCCTGCTTGAATCGGATTGGACCGAAAGCGATGCCAGCGGCGCAGATTTTTCCGGGGCGACCTTCACGAAAACCAATCTTACCTCGGCCAACCTGAGCGAGGCAAAGCTGGGGAATGTAGATCTCACCGTCGCGATTCTTGCGGGGGTGAAGCTGTCCGGCGCCGTGCTCAACGGGGTGGATCTGCGCCGCACGCATCTGCGGGGAATTGCCTTGTCCAAGGCGAATTTGATCCGGGCGAATCTCGATGGCGCGGATATGCAGGGCGCAAATCTGGAAGAGGCGAATCTTTCCGAGGCGAGCGTCAACGGAACAAACCTGGGTAAGGCGAAGATGAATGAGGCGGTTTTGGTGCAGGCCAATCTCAATGGCGCGATCATGACCGGCGTAACCGCTGAAAAAGCCAATTTCCGGGGAGCCAATCTCACCAGGGCTGATTTGGCATCCGGGGAGTTTGGCGGCGCGAATTTCCAGCAGGCCAATCTCACCGAGGCCAACTGCGAAAAAGCTCTGATGGGGCGGGTTGATCTGACCGAGGCCAATCTCACCGGCGCCCGTTTGTCCGGGGTGGATTTCGGTGTCCGCACCCTCATGGTGAAAGCCAATCTCACCAATACCGATCTGCGCAAAGCCCGGTTGAACACGGTTGATTTCACCGGGGCGAATCTGAACAACGCCAATCTCGAAGGCGCGGATCTCACCAAGGCTAAACTGAACCATGCCTATCTGAACCGGGCCAACCTTGCCAAGGCCGAACTGGCCAATGCCAATTTGAGCAACGCCGACCTGAAGGGCGCGAACCTCTCCGGAATCAACCTGACGGCGGCGAAACATTTCGATCTCAAGAATCTGCGTGAGACTGTGCTGAGCGATGCAAAGCTGGTCAGCCTCGATCTGCGGAACGCCAATCTCATCGACGCCAACCTGAGCAATGCCGATCTTGCCAATGTGGATCTGGCCAACGCCGATTTGACCAATGCCGTGCTTGCCGGCGCCAATCTCCGGGATGGCGATTTGCGCTGGGCAGACCTTACCGACGCCGACCTGTCCCGCGCCATCCTGATCAATGCCAATCTCAATGACGCCGACCTGAACAGGACCAACCTGGAAGGCGCCGATCTGACCAAGGCCACCCTGTTGAATGTGAAAAATATCAAAAGGGCCAAGAAGATCAACACGGCAAAGGGGTTCACCCCTCCCGGCCCGGAGAGCAGTTTGGGGGCGACGACTGCCTCGCGGAGCAGCAAGGTTGCCGCGGCCGGGCGCCCGGCCAGGGACCCGGAAGCCTCGTCGGAGCCGGCCCGACCGGTGAAGATCTGGGGGTTGCAGATCGAAAGCGCCGGCCTGGTGCAGCAGCCGTTTCAGCAGGTTTCCGAATTGAGCGCTGCCTATGAAAATGTCCGCGATATCGAATTGAACATGAAAAAGCTCCAGATGTTTGCCGGGGGGGCGAACAATATCCCCGGCAAGATCGGGACCACCTTGGGAGCGCTGTACTCGGTCAATTTTCTGCCGGTGGACCAGGATCTACCCCTGGTTATCCGCTGGTACGGGCCGGACGGAAAGCTGGTGCGCACCGCAAACCAGCAGGTCAAGTACATGCAGCGGTTGGTTGAGGCTCTCACCATCACGGAAAAGATGCCGGTGCATGGAACCTGGACGGTCCAGTTCTTTCACCAGAACCGGAAGATCGGGGAACAGCGCTTTGAGGTCGTAAAGGGCAAGCAGTTGGAAGTCAGCCTTGCCAAGGACGGAGCGGTCTTGTAAGCAGCGGCCCCGTGAGGCCAGGGTGATTGCGGGCAAAGGCACCGGGATGATTTCCTTCCCGGCAGTTGTCCAAAAAAAAGGCGCAGCCACTCGGCTGCGCCCTCGTAAACTCTGTGTTGTTTCGCTATTCCGTTAGATCTCTTCGGAAAGCGCCATGACCATGGCGCCCTTGGCTGTGGTGTTGAGGGGGTCTTCGGCAATCCTGACCTCGGAGATTTCGATGGGCAGGTTGAATTCCTTGAGCGCCTTTTCGAAGTGCTCTTTAAAGCCGGTGGGCAGGGCGGTGCCGCCTGCCAGCACGATGGGGATGGGCTTGGCGATCTTCGGAATCTTGTCGGAAGAGTGCAGCACGTCCTGCAGGCTGTGGAGCAGGGTGTGGATCAGGTCGTCGTAATAGATCTGCAGGGCGGTTTCAACCCGGTTCTTCGGGGGTTTTGCCAGCCGGAAGGTGCTTTCCTTGATGGTCTTGACCTTGGTGGCCGGTTCGCCCACCGAGATGCCGACCATCTGGTCGATGTAGTCGCCGCCTTTCTGGATGCTGTAGGTGATGACCGGCACGGAGAGATAGGCCAGGCAGATGTTGCACATGCCGCCGCCCATGCTGATGCCGATGCCGGTGAAGTTGTCTTCCGCCAGCTCGGCCATGACCGTGGCCAGACCCTCGTTGATGGAGATGGGGTTGTAGCCCAGGGTGGCCAGGTACATCTTGATGATCGATTCGTGGTACACCACGGACTGGCCGCTGTCCACCGGGGTGCCCGGCATACTGAAGCAGATGACCTCGCCCGGATTCTTGGGACGCTTGATCAGGGTGCCGATGATGGCCTGAAGCACGTTGATCCCTTCGTCCTCGCGGGCGGAGAGCAACCCTTTTTCCATGGTGCGCCGGGTGTTGGTATTGAACATGTTGGCGAAGTTCTCGGCGGAATAGCCGAGGATGTAAAACATGTCTCCCTTTTCAAAAAAGGTCACCTCGTTGTCCACCAGGATCTTCTTGGTGAATTTTGAATAGGGGATGGTGAAGAATGCGTTGAGCTGCTTGATGGTGTGGATGTTCTTTCCCTTGTTCTGGGCCATGACGATATGGCTGGTGCCGATATCAAGGCCTACCGGACCCTTGGGGCGCTCGGCATCCTCGCCGGTTTCCTTTTCACGGGAGACCACGGTTTTCTGCGATGCTTCAATGGCATTGTCAATGTTTCCCATTTCTTCCGTCATTCGTATGCTCCTCCTTGGTCCTCTCTTCCCCGCCTGAGAGCGGTAGCCTGCCCCGTAGCCTGTCGCTTGCGCGCCGCCGATGTTTTTTCTGCCTGTTGTTGCGTTCTTTCCTGCAGTTTTACAGGAAAATTGGTATTATTGTACTTATCTCACTGTAAAAATTCTACATTATTTTCGATTGGTTCAGCATTCTTCTTGAAGAAATTATAAAAAAATATCTCCCGCATGGCGGATCAGGGGTGGAGCCGGTTGGATTTTTTCCGGCAACCCTCTTGGGAACAGGCTCTTCACACGCATGGAACAGGAAAGGAACATTCAGTATCCGGCGGAGCTGCCCATCGTGGCGCACCGGCAGGAAATCATCGCGGCGATCCGCGCAAGTCAGGTGGTGGTGGTTGCCGGGGACACCGGATCCGGCAAGACCACCCAGTTGCCCAAGATGTGCTTGGAGGCCGGGCGCGGCAGGCATAAAAGGATCGGCTGCACCCAGCCCCGGCGGATTGCGGCCATCACCGTGGCCGAGCGGGTTGCCGAGGAGCTGGGCGTCCATGGAGACTTGGCCGGCTACAAGATCCGGTTCAAGGACCAGACCAGCCGGAATACCCGCCTCAAATTCATGACCGACGGCATCCTGCTGGCCGAGGCGCACCACGACCGGAATCTTTCCGCCTACGATACCATCATCATCGACGAGGCCCACGAGCGGAGCCTTAATATCGATTTCCTCCTCGGCCTGCTGAAGCAGCTTCTGGCCCGCCGCCCGGATCTCAGCCTGCTGATCACCTCGGCCACCATCGACACGGCCCGGTTTGCCAAGCATTTCTCCAATGCCCCGGTGATCGAGGTTTCGGGCCGGACCTATCCGGTGGAGGTCCGCTACCAGCCCCTGGATCCGGCCAAGGAGGAGGAAGGAGAGCAGAGCTATGTGGATCAGGCGGTGGAGGCGGTCTGCGCTTTGCACCAGCACGAAGGGGAGGGGGATATCCTGGTCTTCATGCCCACCGAGCGGGATATTCTGGAAACCGTGGAATCGCTGCACGCCAAGCTTGGCCGGCGCCACGCCGCGCCCGTGGTGTTGCCCCTGTTCGGCAGGCTCTCCCCTGGCGACCAGAAGAAGATCTTTCAGCCGGTCAAAGGGCAGAAGATCGTGGTGGCCACCAATGTGGCCGAAACCTCCATCACCGTGCCCGGTATTCGCTATGTGGTTGATACCGGTCTGGCCCGCATGGCGAGCTACAATGTCCGGGCCCGGACCAGCAAGCTGCCCATCGTTGCTGTTTCCCGGGCGAGTTGCGATCAGCGCAAGGGCCGGTGCGGCCGGGTGGGGCCGGGGGTCTGCGTCCGTCTTTTTGCCGAGGAGGAGTATCGCAACCGGCCGGAATACACGCCGCCCGAGATCCTGCGCACCAACCTGGCCGAGGTCATCCTGCGGATGATCAGTCTCAAATTGGGTGAGCCGGCCAAATTCCCATTTCTTGATCCGCCAACGGGTCGCGCCATCCAGGACGGCTATGGACTGCTCACCGAGCTTGGCGCCCTGGATCGCCAGCACCGCCTTACCGCGCACGGCAGGCTCATGGCCCGTCTGCCCCTGGACCCGAGGATCTCCCGGATGATCATCGAGGCCCGGGACCACAACGCCCTGCGCGAGGTGACCATCATCGCCGCGGGGTTGAGCATCCAGGACCCGCGGGTCCGGCCCGCGGACAAGGAGGCGGCGGCGGATGCGGCCCATGCCCGTTTTACCAAGGTTCCCTCGGATTTTCTTTTCTTCCTCGCTCTTTGGGACGGGTACCACTCCACCTTTGACAAGCTGCAAAGCCTTTCCCGGATGCGCAAGTTCTGCGTCAGTCATTATCTCTCTTTTTTGCGGATGCGTGAATGGCGCGATATCCACGAGCAGATCTGTCAGGTGCTTGGCGAGGAGCCCGGCTTTGTGATGAACGCCCAGCCCGCTTCGCCCGAGGCCATCCACCGGGCGATCCTGAGCGGCAACCTCAGGAATATCGCGGTGAAAAAAGAGAAGAATCTCTATCAGACCGGGGGAGGCAAGGAGGTCATGATCTTTCCCGGCTCCAGCCAATACGGCAAGACCGGGGACTGGCTCATGGCCGCCGAAATGGTGGAGACCTCGCGTCTCTACGCCCGCACCGTGGCTGAGATCAACCCCGAGTGGATCGAGCCTCTGGCCGGGGAACTGTGCCGCTCGTCGTATTCCGAACCCCATTGGGAAAAGGGGCGGGGCCAGGTGGTTGCCTTTGCCAAGATCAGCCTTTTCGGGCTGGTTATTGTGCCGAGGCGCAAGGTGAATTTTGGCTTGATCAAGCCGGAGGAGGCGCGGCGGATTTTTATCCAGTCCGCCCTCGTGGAGGGGGAGCTGAAGGGGGAATACCCCTTCCTTGCCGCGAATACGGCGTTGGTGGCGGAGCTGCAGGAGATGGAAGACCGGCTGCGGTTGCGCACCATCATGGTGGATGACCAGGCCCTTTTTGACTTTTACGAGGAACGGATTGGCCCGGAGGTCCGCGATCAGCGAAGCCTGAATCAGTGGCTGAAAAACCCAGGCGCTCAAGAACTCCTGGTTATGACCGCCGATGATGTCCGGCGGCAATTGCCCGAGGCTGGAGTGCTGGAGCAGTTCCCTGTAACCTTGCCTGCTGGCGAGTGTGAGCTTACGCTTTCTTACCGCTTTGCCCCCGGGGAGGAGGACGACGGGGTGACGGCCCGGATTCCCCTCAGCCTGGCGCCGCATCTGCGCGCTGATCTTTTTGAATGGCTGGTGCCGGGCATGCTGGCAGAAAAGGTGGTTTTCCTGCTCAAGGGGCTGCCCAAGGGGTTGCGCAAACAACTGGTGCCCATTCCCCAGACCGCAACGGAGATTGTCCGGGATCTGCCCTTTGGCAGGGGCTCATTGTACCGGGCCTTGGAACAGGTGATCGCCGACTCCTTCAAGCTGCGCATTGCCACCCGGGACTGGCCCCTGGCCGATCTGCCGCCCCACCTCAGATTTCGTTTCTGCCTGCTGGATGGGCAGGGGAAGATCGTCAGCGCGACCAGGGATTTCAGCGCCTTGAAAAGCGGGGCAACGGGGCAGGTCCAGGTGTTTGGTTCCGCGCAAATGGCCGAGCTGAAGGCGCGCTGGGAACAAAAAAATCTCACTCCGGCCCAGTTGGGCCAAACGCCGGTATCCCTGCCGGTTCCTGGGGTAAACGGGACTTTGCAGGGCTATGTTTATCCCGGTCTGTGTTATGATGATCAAGAGGGACTGGGGCAGCGTCTTTTTGCCCTGGAAAACGAGGCGCGGCAGAGCACCAGGCTGGCGCTGCTGTCTTTGTATTCCAAGGAGTTTGCGCTCCAGCTCAAATCCTTGCGCAAAGATCTGGCTATTCCTCGCTCGCATTGGGCGTTGTATGAAGGATTGGCCACCCATGAGCAGATCAATCAAGATGTCTGGGATTTTGTTGTGTATACGGTGTTCGACATTCGCGACGGCCTGCCGCCCTCTGCCGGGCAATTCGCCGCCAAGATCGAAGAGCTGCGGCGTCAGGGGCTTTCCCCCCTCTGCCGGGAAATCTTTGCGGCGGTTGACCAGGTATTGCAGGAGCGGCGAACAACCCTGGACGCGATTGCCAGGCTTTCCGGCAAAGGCGGTTCGGCAAGCGGAGAGGAGGCACGGCTTGCCGACTACCGCCGGCAAGTGTCGCGGATTGTGCCTGCTGATTTTTTGCAGAAAACCCTCCTTTGCCGGCTGCCGGCCATGTGCCGGTATTTGAAAGCCCTGCGTATCCGGCTTGAGCGGGCTCGGGTTTCCCCGGGCAAGGATGCACTCAAGGCGCAGCAGGTGGCAATCCATGAGGAGCGTTATGCCAGGGCCGTTGCCGGCAAGGATCTCTCCGGCGCCCTGTTGGAACGGTTGCGTGAATACCAGGAGATGATTGAGGAGTTCAAGGTTTCCCTGTTTGCCCAGGAGCTGGGGACAGCCTTGCCGGTTTCCGCCAAGCGCCTTGATAAGAAATGGCAGGAGATTGACCAGCTCTGTTGACGGCTCACTGCTACGTACTTCTCTGTATTTTTTGGGGCAGAGTATTTTGGGTGTGAAAAAAAAACGTTTTATTGCTAGGTTGCGAAATCGTTTCGTCGAGATGTGCACTCTGTCAGGATAAGCCGCCATACATGGAAAAAACGGATTTTTTCTCACCGGATACGGAGATTCAAGCGCTTCTCCATGCTGTGCAAACAGGGGTTTTGCTGTGCAGTGGAGCATGTTCGGTCACCTTTGCCAACAGCGTTGCCCAGGATTTTTTTAGCCGGGCGGGGCTGGATGCGATCGGGCAGCCGTGCCATAAGGCATTGTTTGGCAGCGAGGCGCGGTGCGAAGGGTGTCCGGTCGAGAGAGCCGACCTTGAAGGCAAGCGCCAGGCGGTTACCCTCAAAGCGCACGAGGGCGACATCTACCTGAAGATATTCTGTCAGATCTGGCAGGGACAATGTCTGCTCACACTCCACGATGTTTCCCAGGAGATCAGCCTTCTCAGGCGCAGCGATCTTGACCGCAAGGAATTGCAGGCCAAGAACATCCTCCTCGAACGCCGTCGGCGGTTGAACCAGGAAGAGCAGCAGTTTCTCACCCAGATCATGGACAACCTTCCGGAAGCCCTGCTCGCCGTGGATGAGAATTTTTTGGTGCAGCGGAAGAACAAGGCGGTTCTTGACCTGTTTCCCCGGCAAATGGGCGGCCACTGCTATGCTCTGTTCGGCAACAGCGCCCCATGTCTTGACTGCCCTGCCCAGCGCGGTTTCAGCGAGGCCAATGGGCAGAAAAAAAGCCACGAAACAGGGGGACGGGTCTACACGGAAATATTTTCCGTCGCCCCCAACGGTAAAGGCGGGTTGCTGCTGTTTCGAGATATTACCCGCCAGGTCGAGTTGATTGGTCAGATTCGCGGACAGCGCGAAGAGATCGCAAGCAAGAACAAGGTGCTCTCGCTTCTCGTGGATTTCGGTATCTACATGCAGAAGGAGGCCGGGATCAAAGAGGTGGCCGGCTATTTTCTCGACGCGATCCTGCCGGATCTCCATGCCGGTGCGGCCGGCCTTATAATCAACGACATCCGGGCAGGAAATATCTGGCTTTCCCATCAGAGCGGGATGACCACCGAGGAGTGGAAGACCGTGACCAAGGCTTGCATGTCCCGGGATCAGCAACGATTCAAGTCCGACGGGCTTCTCGCCGACACGGTTCTCCCTTGGCCGAACAGCACGCAGATTCCCCTCATGGGAGCCCAAGGGCAGAGGGTGGGGCTGGTGTTGCTGGAAGGAAGCATCAACCAAGAGGCGCTGGGCATTCTCCGCCTGGTCACCGAACCGTTGGGCGCCTATTTTCACAACCAGCTCCTGCTGCGGCAGCTTGAGGAAAAGGCGAACAAGGATGCCCTGACCGGCCTCTTCAACCGCGGCTATCTGACCCAGTCCCTGGAAGAGGCGCAGGAAAAGTTTCATGGATACGGAATCCATCATGCCCTGGTGCTGGGGGATGTCAACCAGTTGAAGAAAATCAATGATCAATACGGCCATGAAACCGGGGACCGGCTGATCGTTGCGGTTGCCGAGGCCCTGCGGAGCACCCTGCGCAATACCGATATCGCGGCGCGGACCGGCGGTGATGAATTCATTGTTTTGCTCAACAACAGCGCGGACGAGGACGCGGGGTATTTTATCGAAAGGCTGCAAACCCGGGTTTTTTCCAGCCTCACCCTTCCCTTGCCGGACGGGAGCGAATTTCCGGTCACGGTCAGTCTGGGCAAGGCTGCAACCGACAAGCATCCTCCCGAAGCTCTGGCCAAGGAGGCCGACAGGCAAATGTATGCCGCCAAAGAACGGTTTTATGCCACGGCTTCCCGCTACCGATAGGCTGCTGCCGCTGAAGGGGGATTGTGTGGTGGTTTTTGTGAAAAATCAACCATTTCAGTTGCTTTTCCCGTGATCTTTCGGTAGGGTTTTAGTGTTAAATCGTCGCACAAGGAAGCAAAAAGCCCTTGGCCGCTCAGGGAGTTGCCTTGAACGTTTCATGGGATGATCAGTCAGCAAAAAGGGAACAACATGGCAAAGGTCAATGATTCACACTTGGAAAAAAGCATCGCCTCCCTGGTGGAGATCACCGATTCTTTTTTGCGGGGTGATTACAAGGGAGAGATCCCGGAGGTTGACGCCGAGGGCGTGCTTTCGATGTTGACCAAAAGAATCAACACCATGCTGGTCAACATGAAGACCGTGCAGGTTCCCTTGGCCAGCGCGGGTGAGCAGGCGCCTTTCGTGCTGAGCCATGCCCTGGATGTGGTGCAGCTCATGGAGCAATCCACCAGTGCGGTTCTTGATAAATCCGACAGGATTATCCTGCAGATCGAAGAGCTTGAGAACATGCTCCGCCAGACAGGCGGGAATGACGCCCGGGCCAAGGCGGTTGTCACCGAAATGAAGGCCGCCATGTACGATATCATCGCGTCCCAGTCGTATCAGGATGTTGCCCGGCAGAAGATGGAGAAAATCATCGTTGATCTCAATCAGATCCGTGACTGGCTCCTTGAAGTTCTGGTGATTCTCAACATCAAGAAAGATGGTTCCATGGAAAACGTACAGAAAAAGAAGGAATTGTTGCGAGGGGTTCATGCTCCCAGCGCGCCTTCTTCCTTGAAGCAGGACCTGGTTGATGATCTTCTGGCCGAGTTTGGCTTCTGAACCTGGAACTGTTTTGCAGCCCCCCTCTGAATTCCCGCAAGCGCACATATCCGCTTCGCCGTCTTAGACCCCGTCCCTTCAGCTCGCTATTTTCTTCCTTTCGCCAAATTGCAGTTCCGCGTCCGAGGCCCGCACATAGATGGGCACAGCCGTGGCCGGATTCAGGAAAGAACCTTGCCGGAAAAGACCCCAGGCCAGGGAACCAATGGCTGCCGCCCTGGCAAAACAGATCTCCTGGGGCGCTAGCAGAGCGGATTCTCCCAGCAGTTCCTTGAGCATCCGGCCATACAGGGGCAGGCCATCGCCCACCAGCAGGGTGGGGGTGGTGATGAATTCCTGCAAGCGTTCGGGCTTGATCACCATGGGACCGGTGGTTTTTTCCGGAAGCCCTTGTTCGTTGCAGCGGTAGAGGGCGGTGTAGATTTCGTTTTTCCGGGCATCAACCACCGGGCAGATGGGCAGGGAAGAGTAGGGCAACTGCCCGGCAAGCCCATCCAGGGTTTCCACCCCGAGGAGCGGTTTGCCCGTGGCCATGCAGAGTCCCTTGGCCGTGCTCAAGGCGATGCGCAGACCCGTAAAGCTCCCGGGGCCAAGACCAACGGCAATGGCTCCGATTTGGGGCCAGCTCAGCTCACACTGGGCAAGAAGCCAGTCGATCCCGGAGAGCAACCGGCGGGAGTGGGTGATGGAGGTGTTGAGGGAATACTCGGCCAGGCAGCGGTCTTCCGCAACCAGGGCCAGGCTGCCGCAGGTGGTGGCGGTTTCCAGGGCGAGGATAACCGGGGCGGATGCGGAGGAAGGGACCATTGCCTGGATCAGCCCCCGTTGCCGAGAAAGCGGAAGTCGTTGTAGAAGACAAAGAGCATCAGGGAAATAAGCAGCACTAGGCCGACGACCTGGAGGCGCTCCCTGGTTTCCACGCTCAACGGCTTGCGGCGGATGGCCTCAACGGCGAAAAAGACCAGATGCCCGCCATCGAGGATGGGGATGGGGAAAAGATTCAGCACCCCGAGACTGACGCTGAGGAGTCCGGTGAAGTGCAGCAGATTGAGCCAGCCGGCCTCCATCTGTTGCCCGGCGATCTGGGCGATGCGGATGGGCCCGCCCAGTTCGCTGGCCGGGACCACCTTCTGGATGATCTTGACAATGCCCAGGAGAGTAATCTTGATCAGGGCCCAGGTATGCATTGCCCCGGTCTGCAGCGCTTCGACAGGGGAAATAGGAACCACCTCGTCGGCCACCCGGATGCCGAGCATGTAGCGGGTGTCGATCACCTCGCCGAAGATGTTCTTGTCTTGTTCCATTTTCGGCTGGCCGGTAAGAGTCAGGGTTTGGTCGCCCCGTTGGACCATGAGGGTCACGGGATTTCCCTCGCTGAGCTTGATGAGGCGGGCAACATCATTCCACTCTTGGACCGCGGCGCCGTTGATGCTGAGGATGAGATCGTTTGGCGCGAGCCCGGCCTTGTCCGCCGGGGAATCCACGGTGACTCCGCCGATTCGCGCTTCGTTCACCGGTTGGGAGATGCCCATGACCGCAAAGATGGTCGAGAAGAGCAGGACCGCGAACAGGAGATTGAAGAGCGGTCCGGCAAAGACCACCAGAAAACGTTGCCAGATGGCCTTGTGCGAAAAGGAAAACCCTTGCTGGTCGCTGGCCACCTCCTCGGTGAGGCTTTCGCCGTACATCTTCACGTAGCCGCCGAGGGGGAAGGCGCTCAGCAGATATTCGGTGTCGCCCACGGTGCGGCCGAACACCTTGGGGCCAAACCCCAGGGAGAATTTAAGCACCCGGATGCCGAACAGCTTGGCGCAGAGAAAATGGCCGAATTCATGGATGAAGATCAGAGGGCCAAGGACGAGGATAAAGGCGAGGATAGAGGTCATGGGTCTCTTCAGATGGTTAAGGGTGTGTGTCCGGGCGGCAGCTCCGGACTGAGAACGTCTTTGCCGAGGCGTTGCTGGGTCTGCATGCGCAGGGCCTCGATAATCGAGGCCGCCTGCATTCGGGCGGCAAGGTCGGCGTCTAGGATTGCGGTCAGGCTGGCGCCTTCCTCCCTGGGCAACCGGCTCACGGTTTCCGCAACCACCAGGGCGATTTCCGGAAAGCGGATGGCGCCGGTCAGAAATGCCTCGACCGCCACTTCGTTGGCGGCATTGAGCACCGCGGGCAGGCTCCCTCCCCGTTTGCACACCTGGTAGGCGAGTTTTAGGGCGGGAAATCGTTCAAAATCCGGCCGGGAAAAACTCAAATCCGAGGCCTGCGCCAGGTTCAACCGCGGCAGATTCATCCGCAGCCGTTCCGGGTAGGAGAGGGCATAAGCAATGGGGATGCGCATGTCCGGCACCCCCAGTTGGGCGACCACCGAGCCGTCCACGTATTCCACCATGGAATGGACAATGCTCTGCGGGTGGATGAGCACCTCGATGTCCTCGATGGCGATGTCAAACAGCCAGCGGGCCTCGATGACCTCCAGACCTTTGTTCATCAGGGTGGCGGAGTCGATGGAGATCTTTTTGCCCATCTCCCAGTTGGGGTGATTCAAAGCCTGTTCCGGGGTGACGGCCCAGAGATCGCGTTCGTTCAGATTGCGGAACGGCCCGCCCGAGGCGGTGAGGATGAGCTTGCTGACATCCGCTTTTTTCCCGGCTTCCAGGGCCTGGGCAATGGCGCTGTGCTCGCTGTCGATGGGCAGCAGGGTTCCCTTGTTGCGCTGAACCGCCGCCATGACCAGGTGCCCGGCCATGACCAGGGTTTCCTTGTTGGCCAGGGCGATGTTTTTTCCAGCCTCAATGGCGGCCATGGTGGGGGTGAGCCCGGCTGCGCCGACGATGGCGGAAACAACCGTGTCCGCGGAGGGCAGGGTGGCGACGGCCACATTGCCCTCGGTGCCGACCACTATCTTTTCAGACCAGCCGGGGGGCAGGCTCTGGGCCAGTTCGCCCGCCAGCTTTGCCTCGCTAATGGAGATTTTTTCGGGGTTGAAAGCCTCGATCTGCTCGCGCAACAACCGGCCATTGGTGCCCGCGGCCAGACCCACGATGCGGAAGCGGCCGGGAAACTGGCGGACCACTTCCAATACGTTGCGGCCGATGGAGCCGGTTGAGCCAAGCAAGGAGATGTTTTTCATGCGTCTTTCGGTTCTCTTGAAAATGGGGGGCAACGGTAATGTGCTCCCGCATGGGTCACATCAAACACAGTCCTGTCCCAAAATACAACAGGTAATAGAGTACCGGCGCGGTGAGCAACAGGGAGTCGATGCGGTCCAGCAAGCCGCCGTGTCCTGGGAGAAGGCTGCCGGAATCCTTGACGCCGAAGGCCCGTTTGATGACTGATTCCGAAAGATCCCCGGCCGCGCCGAGGCAGCCCAGCAGAAGGACGATAAGGCATATCCAGAGCAACCCCTGCTCGGGCAGAAAAAAATGGCGGACAAGAAGGCTCGCGCCAAGGCTGCCGGCCAGGCCGCCGGCAAAGCCTTCCCAGGTCTTGCCCGGGCTGATGGTCGGGCAGAGCTTGTGCTTGCCGAATTTGCTGCCGGTATAGAAGGCGGCGGTGTCCGAGGCTACGGTTATGGCGGTGAGCAGCAGCAACCAGGCGCGCCCCTGCGGCAGGGCCATGAGCAGCACCAGATGGGCGCTGCACAGGCCGAGATAGAGATAGCCAAAGCCCGCGCGGCTGATAATTTCGTAGGGCTGGACAAAGCTGGCGTACCGGAACAAAGTGAGGAGCAGAAGGGCGACCAAGGCAAAGCTCAAGCCGCCGAGCAGGGTGGCGGCGTCGCCGGAATAGGCGCCGAGCACCGGCAACAGGCCGAAAAGGAGAATGGGTGTTCTGGCGCGGGTGTTGAGGTCGGGCAGGACAATGACCAGGTATTCGTTCAGCGCCACTGCGGCCAAAGCAGTGATGACCAGCCAGAACAGGGGCAATGGTCCCGCGAAAAGAAGGAACAGCCAGGCAGCGCTTGCCGCAATACCGGTAATGAGTCGTTTCATGCAGATCCTGTCATAGCCGATTCTGGCGGCGTATGATCAATGGGTGGGTGTCTGTTCCGCCTGTTCGCCAGTTTTGCCAAAACGCCGTTGCCGCTTCTGAAAGTCGAGAATGGCATGCAGCAGGTCCTTTTTTCTGAAGTCCGGCCAGAGGATCTCCGTGAAATACAGCTCCGCATAGGATGCCTGCCACAGGAGAAAATTGCTCAGGCGGGTTTCGCCTCCGGTGCGGATCACCAGGTCCGGATCCGGCAAGCCTGCGGTGTACAGGTGCTGTTCCAGCATACTTTGGTCAATCTCTCCCGGGCTCAGGGTTCCGGCCAGGCATTTTTGGGCGATTGCCTGCACGGCCTGGGTGATTTCACTCCTGCCGCCGTAGCTCAAGGCGAGGTTGAGGATCAGCCCTGTATTGCCGGAGGTTTCCTGGATCACCCGCTCCAAAACCTTACGGACTTCCGAGGGGATGCGTTCTTTCTGGCCGAGGCAGCGCAGGCTCACATTGTTGTGGACCATGGTGGCGAGCTCGCTTTCCAAAAAGGACTTCAGCAGCCCCATGAGCGCCTGGACTTCCAAGGGGGGGCGCTTCCAGTTTTCCGTGGAAAAGGCGTAGAGGGTCAGCACGCCGATGCCGAGTTCCCGGGCGGCGCGGACGATATCCTGTACGGATTCCACCCCGGCCCGGTGGCCCATGATGCGTGGTTTGCCCTGCTGTTCGGCCCAGCGGCCATTGCCATCCATGATGATGGCGATATGGCGGGGCAAGGCGGTGGTATCAAGCTTGGGCATTGGAGCGGTCTCGATTCTCAGCGGATGACAGTGTGCAACCGGCTGAAGTAAGGATGGGCAGGTCGTGAATATTTACGCCGTTGTAATCCGATACTGTCGTCAATTGGCTGGCAAGAACAGCATGGGAAGCTGCAACGAAATAAACGGCTCCTAAACCGCCATGACCTCTTTTTCTTTGTCAGCCATGATCTCATCGATCTGCTTGATGAAACGGTCGGTGGCGTGTTGGGCCTCATCCTGCATCCTGAAGAAATCGTCTTCCGGGATTTCCTTGTTGCCTTTTTGCTTTTTCAGGGTGTCGATGGCCTCGCGCCGCAGATTGCGAATGGCAACCCGGTGCTCCTCGCTGATTTTCTTGACGTTTTTTACCAGCTCCTTGCGCCGTTCTTCGGTGAGCTGCGGGATGGAGATCCGGATCATCTTGCCGTCGCTTGACGGGTTGAGGCCCAGGTCCGAGGAGAAGATGGCCTTTTCGATGGCGGGAAGGAGCTTGGTGTCCCAGGGTTGGATAACCAGCATTCTGCTTTCCGGGATGGTCACGGCGCCGACCTGATTGAGCGGCATCGGTGTGCCGTAGGCCATTACCTTTATCCCGTCGAGCAGGGAGGTCGTGGCCCGTCCGGTACGAATCTTGGTGAGATCGCGCTTAAAGGCCTCGATGTTTGCCGTCATTTTTTCGGTTAGCGCTTCAATAATTTCACTCATTGTCCTCTCCCTGTATCAAGGTGCCGATCTGTTCTCCGCAGATGGCTTTCTTCATATTGCCGGGGATGTTCATGTCAAAAACCATGATGGAGGTGTTGTTGTCCATGGCCAGCGAGATTGCCGCCGCATCCATGACCTTGAGACGTCGCTGTAGAACCTCGCTGAAGCTGAGATGGGGAAATTTGACCGCATCCGTGTGCTTGAGAGGATCCTTGTCGTAGACGCCATCGACCCGGGTGGCCTTGCAGATCAGGTCGGCATTGATTTCCAGACCCCGGAGCACCGCGGCTGTATCGGTGGTGAAGTAGGGGTTGGCTGTGCCTGCCCCGAAGATCACTACCCGTCCCTTGCGCAGATGATGCACTGCTTTTTGCCGGGAATAGGGTTCGCAGACCGTGAGCATGGGGATGGCGGAAAGAACCCTGGCCGGGATGCCTTTTCTTTCCAAGGCGTCATGCAGGGCCAAGGCATTGATGACCGTGGCCAGCATGCCCATGTTGTCGGCGGCGGCCCGGTCCATGCCGGAAGAGGCGCCGGATACTCCCCGGAAGATGTTGCCCGCGCCGATGACCAGGCTGATTTCCACCTTGAGATCCACAAGGGTCTGGATCTCCGCGGCCAGATAATCAAGCACCTTGGTGCTGATGCCGAAAGCGGCGTCGCCCATAAGGGCTTCGCCGCTCAGCTTCACGAGAACTCTTGGGTATTTAGGAGCCGTCAAAGAATTATCCATGTTTTTCTGGTTATTCATTTACGGCCGCTTATGCCGTTCTTTTCATATTTAGGGGCCGTTACGAAATAACCATTACATTTTTTACCATTTCGTTACGGCCGCTTATGCCGGTCACGACATTACGTGGAAACAGCGTTAGGCGCCAACCTGAAACCGGGCAAAGCGTTTGATGCTGATCTCTTCGCCCACCTTGGCCGCCAGTTCCTTGAGCAGGTCCTGGATGGAGATGTCGGGGTTCTTGACGAACTTCTGCTCCAAGAGGCAGCTCTCGGCAAAGAAGCGATCCATCTTGCCGCCGACCATTTTTTCGGCGATGTTCGCCGGCTTGCCGGAGTCGATGGCCTGCTGGATGAAGATGTTGCGCTCTCGTTCCGCCAGATCCGCGGGGACTTCCTCGCGACGGATGGATACGGGATTGGCCGCAGCAACATGCATGCAGATATTCTTGGCGAACTCGCTGAAAGCCGGGTTCTTGGCAACTGCGTCGTTTGCGCAGGATAATTCGACCATCACGCCCAACTTGCCGCCGGCATGGATGTACGTTTCAACCACGCCCTCGTTGAATTTGACGAAGCGCTTGACGCCGCTGTTCTCGCCGAGCTTGGCGACCAGTTCGTTGAGCATGTCCTGAATGGAGAGCGCGGGGTTTTTGACAAATTTTTCCGCCATGAGCTCGGCAGGGGAAGTGGCACCGCTCTCTGCCACATGCAGGGCAACGTTCTTGGCGAACTCGATAAAGGCGTCGCTTTTAGCAACAAAATCGGTCTCGCAGTTAACCTCGACCATCACGCCCAGTTTGCCGTCGGCCTGAATGAGCGTTTCCACCAAGCCTTCGCTGGTTGCCCGGCCGGCACGCTTCTGGGCAACAGCCAACCCTTTCTGCCGGAGCAGATCGATGGCTTTTTCCATGTCGCCGCTGGTTTCGGTCAGGGCTTTCTTGCAATCCATCATGCCCGCGTTGGTTTTGTCGCGGAGCTCTTTTACCATCTGACTTGTAATATTCACGGTTCTACCTTCATGTTCGGTAACTGTCCAACAACGCGCCGCATCTGCGTCGGAGTCTCGCAGGCTCGCTTACCTGTCATCGGCCTGCTCATGTGCACTGGCACACTTTGCAGACTTCTTCCTAGCATCTGCGGTGTTGCTGAACAGTTACGTTTCTTGGTTTGTATCTTTCCTGTCCCCAACGGGGATGGTTACCATTGTAAAGAGACTGGTTATGCGTCGCCTTTCGCGGCGGCAGCCTTGGCTTCGGTGTCCTTGTCGGTGGCGGCCTGGTGGGCGGTGGCAAGTTTCTCCTTGCCGCTCAACACCGCATCCGCCATCTTGGAAGCGATCAGCTTGATGGCGCGGATGGCGTCGTCGTTGCCGGGGATGAGATAGTCGATGCCGCGGGGATCGCAGTTGGTGTCGATCAGGGCAACCACCGGAATGCCGAGGCGGTTGGCCTCTTCGATGGCGATCTTCTCCCGTTTCGGATCGATGAGGAAGATGGCGGCGGGCAGCCCCTTCATGTTCTTGATGCCGCCCAGGTTGCGGTCCAGTTTGATCGCATCCTTTTGGATCTGGAGGGCTTCTTTCTTATGGTAGTGGTTGATGGTGCCGTCTTCCTGCATGGCCTCGTATTTCTTCAGCTTGTCGACACTGTTCTTGATGGTTTGGTGGTTGGTCAGCATGCCGCCCAGCCAGCGGTTGTTGATGTAGTACATGCCGCAACGCTCGGCTTCTTCCTTGATGATGTCCTGGCCCTGGCGCTTGGTGCCGACAAAGAGCACGGTGCCGCCCTTGGCCGCGGTCTTGGCGATGAATTCGTAGGCCTTGTTGAACAGGGGCAGGGTTTTGTCGAGGTTGATGATGTAGATCTTGTTGCGGGCGCCGAAGATGTACGGCTTCATTTTCGGGTTCCAGCGGCGGGTTTGGTGGCCGAAATGCATACCGGCCTCCAGCATTTCCTTCATGGTCATGTAAGACATGGTACTTCTCCTGTGGTTTTGGTTTTTCGTCCACCCCATCGCTCCAACCCGATTTCGGGCACCAGAGGAGCTTTTTGCAGGGGTGTGTTTATTTTTGAACCCGAATTTTTTAACATCCGAACCGTTTTTTTGCAAGGAAGAAGAGGGGGATTGGTCTTTTTTCTTTCTTTCCGGTGCTCGGCTGCGTGCCAATGGGAGGTTTACCCTCCCCCATTTGTTCTGCCGCCTTCGGCGAGAGGTGAGGAAAGCCCGCGGGGCCAGGACTGGCTGGGGTGCCTTTTTCTTGTTTCTTCTTTTGGGCACGCACAAGAAGAAAGAGAGAACAGCAGAAAGATTATCTCCGCCTTGTCCGAAATTTCCAGTAAGAAAAAAACTTGACGCCTCCGGGAAAAAAAGCAAAGGTCGCATGTCCACTTCAGGCAACACATCCCAGGAACAGGTATGACGAAAACAATCAGCCAGCTTTCACCCAAAAAGATCCTGATCCGCTCCACCAACTGGATCGGCGATGCCATCATGACCACTCCGGCGGTGCGGACCATCCGGGAAAATTTTCCCGCCGCCGAGATAACCATCCTGGCCTACCCTTGGGTTGCCGATATTTTTGCGGCCAGTCCCCATGTGGATCGGGTCATGCTCTATGAGAAAAAAGGCAGGCATAAGGGATTGGCCGGGATGTGGCGTCTGGGTCGCGAACTTGCGGCCCAGCGCTTTGACATGGCCATCCTGTTGCAGAATGCTTTTTCCGCCGCGCTGCTTGCCCTGTTGGCCGGAATCCCGGTGCGGGCCGGGTACCGGAGGGATGGCCGCGGTCTGCTGTTGAGCCATGGGGTAACCATTAAAAAAAGCACCAGGATGCGGCATCAGGTCTATTATTACCAGGAAATGCTCAAGGATCTTGGCCTGATCTGTTCTCCCCAGGAGCTGTTTCTTGCCCTGCCGGATTCCGCCAATGCGTGGGCCAGGGATTTCTTAGCGGCCAAGGCGAAGAAGCCGGTGGTGGGCTTGAATCCCGGTGCGGCCTATGGCCCGGCCAAGCGCTGGCCCGCGGAGAGGTATGCCGGACTGGCCAAGCGTCTGGCCGAGGAACAGGGCGCCACCCTCCTGGTTTTCGGCACCTCTGCCGATGCCGAGGCTGCGGCGGAGATTTGTGCGGCAGCGGTGGGCCAGGTACATGATTTGACCGGCAAGACCACGCTGGCCCAAGCCATGGCCCTGATCGGGATGTGCGATGCCTTTGTCACCAACGATTCGGGCCTGATGCACGTGGCTGCCGCCCAGAAAACTCCGCTGGTCGCCATCTTCGGCTCCACCGATGCCGTGGCCACCGGGCCATTCGCCCCAAGGGTGGAGGTGGTGAATAAAAATCTCCCCTGCAGCCCGTGCTTGAAAACCCATTGTCCTCAAAACGATTTTGCCTGCATGCTGGAGATCGGGGTGGGCGAGGTATATGCCGCAACCTGCAGGCTTTTGGAAAGAAAGGAGGGATGAGTATGCGACCGGCCGTGTTTCTCGACAGGGATGGAACCATCAACGAGCAGATGGGCTACATCAACCACATCTCCCGTTTTGTCATGCTGCCGCGCGCTGCTGCCGGTATCCGTTTGCTCAACGCGCAGGGGATTCCGGTGGTGGTGGTCAGTAACCAGTCCGGCCTGGCCCGGGGCTATTTTCCCGAGAGCCTGATTCAAGAGGTGCATGCCAAGATGAACCGTGTGCTGGCCGAGACAGGAGCCCATGTGGATGGCATCTACATCTGCCCCCATCATCCCGAGGCCAAGGAGGAGCGTTTCCGTCTCGCCTGCGACTGCCGGAAACCAAAGCCGGGGCTGTTTCTCCAGGCTGCGGCGGATCTGGACCTGGATCTTGGCCGCTCCTATGTGGTGGGCGACCGCTGGTCGGATCTCAAGGCGGCGGCGGCGGTGCAGGCCAAGGGAGTTTTGGTGCTCACCGGCTATGGCCGTGGGGATTACGAGTATATCGGCCCGACGCAGCCGGTGCAGCCGGCCTATGTGGCGGAGGACCTGTATGCGGCGGTGGAGTGGATTGTACAGGATATGGCAGGGTAAGGTTCTGGCGAGGGATTTTTATATAACGATGGTTTAATGAATGAGACACCCTTCGACAGGCTCAGGGCGAACGGCAAATCGGTTGATTCCGTTCATCCTGAGCCTGTCGAAGGACGATTTGGTAGTGCCACCCTAGAAACAACTTGTGGGTTTATTCGTGCCGCTTCTTTTTCTCGGGAAACTCGTAGATAACCTCATTTTTTTTAATGAGGCCGAATTTACGTCGCGCCACTTCTTCCAAATAGACCGGGTCTTTTTTCAGTTTGTTGATTTCCTGCCGTAATGCGGTATTGCTCTCGCGCAATTGTTCGTTTTGCGCCAAAATCTCGTCCAACTCATGGGCAACCCCGTAGTATTTCAAAGCCCCGTAAGGTCCGAATATGGACCAGGCCCCTACCACCGTGACAATGAGCACGCTGTACAGCAGCACTTTTTTCCGGTCACTCTCTGAGAGGTTCGCTGGCATGGCCGCCCGTTGCAGATGGTTTTTCCCTGTTGACTCTGGGATTTGACAAGATTTTTCTCTTATTATTCCTGTTAGATAGCATAGATGGAAAGTTCATGCAATCGGTGAGTTGTACTGGATGATCCGCACCGTCAACGAACTGGCTGGCAAAAAAGCGGCGCCTCACGCGATCCGCAGCAGTTTTAGGGCAATGATCCCGACTTCGTAGAGCATATAGAGGGGGACGCCCATGAGCAGCATGTTGAAAATATCAGGGGTCGGAGTGAGGAGGGAGGCGACGACGCTGATAACCAGTGCAGCGTAGCGGCGGTTTTTTTCAAAGAAGGTTCTGGGCAGAATTTTTATCTTGGCCATGAAGATCATGAAGATGGGCAGCTCGAAAATCAGTCCGAAGGCGAGGACAAAGATGGAAACAAAGGAAACGAACTCGCTGATGGAGATAACCGGCTTGAGCTGTTCGGTCTGGAAACCCAGCAGGAAATCGATGCCGAAAGGCAGGGTGAAGAAATAGCAAAAGGCGGCCCCGCTGTAGAACAAAAAGCAGGTGAAGAGCACGAACCAGAAGACAAAGGAGCGGGACAAGGCAAATGGTTTGGCCAGGGCGCGCCAGAGAAAAAAGCTGAGCATGGGCATGAGGGTGAAGATCGTCATGGCCAGGGAGACGGTGACATGGGCGAGAAAGGGCTCGGCCACCGTAAAAAAAGCGAGTTTCTGGTGGAGATGGGTCTGGATGTACGCCAGCAGGTGGCGAGAGATGCTGTAGAAGCCAAGGCAACCAAGGATCAATCCAATTCCCGTCGCCAGGAGAGCCCGGCGCAGGTCTTTGATGATGATGGCGAGACGTTGGGTGGTGGTGTTCACGGTGCGCGGGCCTGGGCTATCGGGAATTGTCTGGATTGTTTGGTGGGCTGCCGTGGATTTCCTTGTCCAAACGTTTGAAAAAGATCTCCATGAACTCATGCCGTTCGGCAGCCAACCGTTTGCCTTCCGGGGTGAGCATCTTGTCTTTGATCTTGCAGAGCTTCACTAGAAATTCCCGATAGGCCGTGTCTTCGGTGGAGTAGGATCTGGTTTTCGCCACATCCACCCCCCGGTTATGCAGACGGGCTCCGACCTGACCGGCAAAAAGAAAGGCCCGGCCGATGCCGATGGCGCCGATGGAGTCCAGCTTGTCCGCGTCAAAAAGGATCTTGGCTTCCAGGGTTTCCGGGATTTTGTTGTTGCGGTAGCGGTGCGCTTCGATGCAGTGCAGGATCGCTTCCTGCATTTCCGCGGAAAAGTCTAAGCCCGTGAGGATGGCGCGGGACATCTCCGCCCCTTTGGCCGCGTGGCAGATTTTTCCCTGGGAGAGCATCTCGTGGCTGCGGCCAATGTCGTGCAGCAGGGCCGCGGCGCTCAAGATATCCAGGCGGGCGTTCATCAGGCGGCCGATGTGGAGCGCCAGATTATGGACCCGTTCGGTGTGGTCCGGTCCGTGGCAGCCGCCTTCGGCTTGGCAATACTCATGGGAAATGGCCAGCAGCCGTTCGGTGAGTTCCCGGCCCAGGGGTGGTTCTCCCTGCAACTGTCCGGCCGGCGGGCTGGTATGCTGACGGTTAGTGTTGGGAGAGGACATGGTTCAACCACCTGATGCCGAGGCGGAGCAGGGCAAGATCGTCCGTGGCAAGTTGTTGCCGTTCGCTGTCCGTGACGGAGATGGGCAGGGCAATCGTGGCGTCGAGGAGCAGGTTTCTGAAGGTATCCAGGGTATAGAGGGAGAGAAAGATCTCCACCTCCCGGGCTTCCGGTTGATGCCCTTCCTTGAGGCGGGGATGCTGGAGGACGGCCAGCAGTTCATCGTTCATGGCGTTGTAGAGGGCCAGATCCTGATCTTTTTGCCAGGCAGAGATGTCTTGCGGCGTGCCTTGGTTGAACCCTTTGCAGTGGGGTTCGGTGAGGAGGACATGCATCTCGTGGCGTTTGCCGTCCGGAGTGGTGAAGGCGCCGCGCCCCAGGGGATAGGTCCGGCAGGCGGAGGGACGGTCGGCATAGACGCTGCAGCCGGAGGCGGTGACAAACGGACAACTGGCGTGGCCGTCATCCACCATGCCCAGGAAAACCTGGGGAAAACCGAGGTCCTCAGGCTGTTCGACGAGGACGTATTGATCGAGAAAGGTCGAGGGGGTAAGCCCCAGATGTTTGCTCAAACGGAGGGCATCGTAGGGCGTGAGGGCAAGGTCCAGTTGCCGGCAGCAGTCGGTGAAGCAGGCGACGCCGGGATGGCAACTGAACCGGAAGGTCTCGTCCGGGGTCAGGGGCCGGACATGCTCTGGGGCGAGATCGGGCCGCATGGCTACGCGGTTCTGCCACGGTGCCAGAGGGTGAGCAGGGGGCTGGCCACGAAAACCGAGGAGTAGGTGCCCACCATGACCCCCACCAGCAGGGCAAAGGAAAAGTCGTGGATCACCGAACCGCCCAGAACATACAGGGCCGCCAAAACCAGGAACACGGTGAGCGAGGTGACGATGGAGCGGCTCAGAACCTCGTTGGTGCTGGTGTTGATCAGGGCGTCGGTGATGTTTTCCGGGTCTTCGCTCTTACGTTGGTTCTCCCGGATCCGGTCGAAGATGATGACCGTGTCGTTTAAGGAATACCCGGCCAGGGTCAGCAGCGCGGTGACGGTGAGCAGGGTGATCTCCATGTTGAGCAGCCAGATGAGGCCGAGTACCGCCAGAACATCGTGGAGCGTGGCCAGGGTGGCGGCAACGCCGAAACGCAGGTCAAAGCGCAATCCCAGGTACACGACCACCCCGAGCAGGGAGATGACCACGGCCAGCAGCGCTTTTTCGCGCAGGGTGTCGCTCACTGAGGAGCCGATTTCCGACTGGTTTTCCACCACGAAATGCTTGTCCGGAAAACTGGTGTTCAGTTGGGCGGTGACTGTTTCGGAAACGTGGCCCACCACCTCTTCGCTGTTTTTGATCTTGACGATAAGCCGGTTTTCGCCTTCGACCTTTTGCAGCTCAACGCCCTCAATATTCCCCTGTGCCAGGGCGGTGCGGACCTCGCCCAGGGAGAAAGGTTGAGCGGACTGATACTGGAGCAGGGTGCCGCCGGAAAAATCCACGCCCATGTTGGCCTGGCCGCGGGTGATCTGGACAAAGGCCAGGCAGCCGACCAGGGCAAATACGCCGGAGATGGCAAAGCTCAGTTTTTTGATCCGCATGTAGTCAATGTTCGGCTTCTTGAGAAAGAGCATGAAGGAGAGATTTTTGAGTTTCCGTTTTCCTTGCATGGAGTCGTAGAACAACTTGGAGGCGAAGAGGGTGGAGAAGAGGTTGAAGATGATGCCCAGCGACAGGGTGGCGGCAAACCCCTTGATCGGGCCGGTGCCGAAGAGAAACAGGGCCATGGCGGTGATCAGGGTGGTCACATGGGCGTCGATGACGGTCCAGAATGCCTTTGAATAGCCAGCCTCGACCCCGGAGCGCACGGATTTACCCAGGGCGAATTCCTCGCGCATCCTCTCGAAGATGACGATGTTCGAGTCCACCGCCATGCCGACGGAGAGGATGATGCCGGCAATGCCCGGCAGGGTCAGAGTGCCGCCCATCATCGCCAGCCCGGCAAAGAGCAGGAGGATGTTGAGGACCATGGCCAGGTTGGCGATGACCCCGGAAAGCCGATAGTACACGGCCATGAACACCACCACCAGGAAGGTGCCCACCAGGCCGCTCATCAGTCCCTTGTTGATGGAGTCCTGGCCAAGGGAGGCGCCCACCGTGAGGTTCTGGACGATTTCCACCGGGGCGGGCAGGGCGCCGATCCGCAGAACAATGGCCAGGTCGGTTGCCTCCTCATAGGTGAAGCTGCCGGAGATCTGGGCGCTGCCGCCGAGGATCTTTTCCCGGATCACCGGGGAGGAGCGGACCACTTCATCCAAAACGATGGCGAAGCGTTTGCCCACGTTTTTTTCCGTGACCTGGCCGAAAACCGCGCCGCCGCGCCCGGTCAGGTCGAGGCCCACGTAGGGTTCATTGAAATTGCCGCCCACACCGACCTGGGCGCCCTTGACCATGTCGCCGGTCATCAGCACCTGGCTCTTGAGCAGGATGGGCTGCCGGGTTTCCTTGCCGGTGGTCTTGTCCACATCTTTTTCAAAATAGATCTCCGAGCCAGCCGGGAGCATGCTCTGCAAGGCGAGATTGAGCTGCTTCCGGCTACCGCCCTCCTGCCATTGCCCGGACTGGATGGCCTGGCCGATGAGCTGTCCCAGGTTGAGACCAGGCGTTTCGTCCACCAGCTTGAATTCGAGCTGGGCCGTGCGGCCGATGAGGTTCAGGGCCCGCTGCGGATCCTTGACGCCGGGAAGCTGGATAACGATTTCGTCGGCCCCCTGCCGGACAATGGCTGGTTCGGCCACGCCGAACTGGTCGATCCGGTTGCGGAGAATCTCCAGAGACTGGTCAACGGCCTTGTTGTTGATGAAGTCGATCTTGGCCTGTTTCAGGGTAAGGATGATGCGGGGAAAGGATCCCTGGTCGGTCTGAAAGTCGCCGTCAAGGTCGGGGAACTCTTTGGTGATGGTTTGCTTGACCGTTTCCAGGGCGGTGGTGTTGGGCAGGGTCAGGATGATTTTGCGGGGGTCGGTGGACGCGGTGCGAACCACGGTGATTTTTTTCTCGGCCAGGGCATCTTTCAGATCCTGGGCCGACAGGTCCAGATTGTTTTCAATGGCCTTCTTGAGGTCCACCTTGAGGACCAGATGCATGCCGCCCTGGAGATCCAGGCCCAGCTTCAGCCCTGCCGGAGCAAGGTATTTCTGCCACCAGGCCGGAACCGTGGTGAAGGATGGCGCAACGGTGAGACCTGCAAAGATGGTGACACAGAGCAGGAGGGTGATTTTCCAGCGCAGGGAACTCGACATAAACACTCCATGATGCGGGTTGACCGTTGAGGTGAAATAAAAAAGCTGCCGCGGATTACGGGTAAAACGGCAGAAGAAGCCGTGCCAAATTGGTCAGGAAAGCAAAAGAGTTGCTGTGTGACGGCTCCTCACTGCGTGGGCTGACAACAGCACTCTCCGGCGTCTTGGGCCAAGGCCCGGCGGCACGGCTTTCACCCGATTTTTCCGTCATATCGGGGCAGGCATGATTCGGTGCGAGATTATACTCTCCTTTTGTCAGAAGTCAAATTGCAAAAAGGATGGTGTGCTTAATGCACTCCGCTGAATGCCAGGACGATTTTTCTCCTCCGGTTTGCCGAAAGAAAATTTTGGGGCAAGAAAACGCTATGCTATACTCTATATGAAAGGAATTTTTTAGCAGGAGAGCAGCGCAGGAGAGATATGGGCAAGAAAATTTTCGTTGTTGATAACCACCCCATGGTGCTCAGGCTCATCGCCAATTTACTGGAAAAAGACGGGCATGAGGTGCGGACCGCGGAGGATGGCCTGGGCGCCCTGGATATCCTGAGATCCTATGTGCCGGACATTATTTTTGTCGATCTGGTGATGCCCAACATCAGCGGCGAGAAGCTGTGCCGGATCATCCGCAACATGCCCCATCTGCAAGGGGTCTTCCTTGTCATTCTTTCAGCCATCGCCGCCGAGGAAGAACTTGATTTCGCAACCCTTGGGGCGGATGCCTGTATCGCCAAGGGAAACATGAGCAATCTGGGCCGGCATGTCGCCAGGGTCATTGAGCTGTCGAATTCCGTCAACAGTCAGGAAAACTCCCACTTCATCATGGGGCTTGATGAGGTGGCGACCCGCGAGATCACCAGGGAGCTGCTTTCTTCCCGGAAGCATTTTGAGGTGATCCTGGAAAACATGTCCGAAGGGATTCTTGAGTTTGCCGCGAATAAGAAGATTATCTTCGTAAACCCCGCCGCGCTTTTGCTGGTGGGCATCCCGGAAGAAATTCTCCTGGGCACGGAATTTACCGATATTTTTTGCGGGCAATCCCTGGAAACCGTGACCGCGCTGTTGAAAGATCCTGGAGAGAATCCCAGGAAAATCTCGGCGGAGGCGCCGGTGCTCCTCAACGACCGTCAGGTTTCCTTGCAGTTTCTGCCTGTTGCCGGGGAGGGCGGCAATTCCACCATTGTCATCATCCACGATGTTACCAACCGGAAGCAGGCAGAGGAGAAGATCAGCGAGCAGAACAGGTTTTTGAGCAAGCTCATCGAGTCGTTGCCCCATCCTTTCATAGTGGTGGAGTCCGAGGAGTATCAGGTATTGCTGGCCAATTCCTCCGCGCAGCGTCAATTGATCGGTTTGGCCGACTATCCGAGACACGTTCCCGGAACTGTTGCATGCAAGGCGCCGCTGCCATATTTGCCTTTTGAGCGAGTGCGGCAGGACAAGGAATCCTTTCTCATGGAGTATGTCGAGCAAGGAGCGGCCGGGCAGGAAACCACGCACGAGATCCACGCGCATCCCATCTTTGATAAAGAGGGCAAGGTTTCGCAGATTATCGAATACCGGCTGGATATCACCGAGCGTAAAAAAGCGGAGCAGGCCCTGCATGACTCGAAGGATGCGCTGCAAAAGGCCTTGGACAATCTGCAGGTTGCCCAGCAGGTCGCCATTCGCCAGGAAAAGCTGGCCTCCATCGGCACCCTGGCCTCGGGGGTGGCCCACGAAATCCTCAATCCCCTCAATATCATTGGAACCCTGGCCCAGGTCATGCAACTTGAGAAGATTCCCGCGAGCATGCGGAAGAATCTTGATGAAATTCTGGCCCAGATAAAACGGGCCACCAAGATCACCAATAGCCTCAGAACGTTTTCCCACCAGCATGCCTTCGAGGTTCGCCCGGTCGATATCCATGCCTTGTTTGACAAAACCACCGCCCTGCTCGAGCATGATTTGAACCTGGACAATGTCCGGGTGGAGCGGCATTACGCCCATGACCTGCCCCGCATCGAAGCGGATGAAGATCAATTGGCCCAGGTGTTTCTCAATCTGGTGAGCAATGCCCGCGATGCCATGTCTTCCGCGGATAAGCGGATTATTGTCGAAACCAGGCCCAAGGATGATGGGGTTGAAATTCGTTTCGGCGATACCGGTGTGGGTATCGATCCCGGCGAGATCGACAAGATATTTGATCCGTTTTTCACCACCAAGGATCCCGGGCGCGGCACCGGTCTTGGCCTGTGGATTGTTTATTCGATAATTGAAAACCATTGTGGTACCATCCGGGTCGAGTCGGAAAAAGGGAAAGGGGCTTGGTTTGTGATTTTTTTGCCAACGCATCCGCCGCGCCGGGAAAAATGCGGCCCGGCGGAGGGAAAATAGGCGTGCGCCATCGGAGCACGGGGATCCGGGGGGATCATGGATGAAGAAAAAAATAAAAATACTTGTCGTGGACGATGAATACGTCTTTTGCCGGTCGCTGAAGACCTTTCTGGATAAACTCGGATTCGAAACCCTTGTTGCCACCAACGGCGAACATGCCCTTGACATAATCAAGGAGGAGAAACCGGCCATCATGACCCTTGACATAAGGATGCCGGGGCTCAACGGCTATGATGTGCTCCAGAAGGTAAAGAGGCTGCATCCCGACCTGTTCATCATCGTTGTCACCGCCATTGATGTGCCGAATATGGAGGAGATGCTTGATCACAGCGGAGCCCATGCGCTCCTGCACAAACCCATCGATCTGCAGAAGCTTTCCGATACGATCTACGGATTTGTCGGGCATTTGCTATAGCCATTGCCGGGCCGGGAAGAAAAGCCGCCGGTGATTGAAAAAACAGGGCAGCACCATCAAGGAGGATGGATGAAGAAAAAAATAAAAATCCTTATTGTTGACGATGAAAGCGCCATCTGTCAGTTATTGCAGGATTATCTGGAGAGATTGGGGTTCGAGACCTGTGTCGCCACGAATGGTGAACAGGCCCTTGACCTCCTCATGAAGGAAAACCCGGCCATCATGACCCTTGATATCAGGATGCCGGGGCTTAACGGCTATGAGGTTCTGCAGAAAGCCAAGAGGCGGCACCCCGAACTGTTCATCATCGTTGTCACCGGCATCGATGTGCCGAATATGGAGGAGATGCTTGAACACAGCGGAGCCCATGCGCTTCTGCAAAAACCCATCGACTTGCAGAAGCTTTCCGATACCATCTGCGGGCTTATCGGCATCTGCTGTAAGCCGCTTTTGCATAGTGGAACCGGGGATGATTGACGCCGGCAAGGGGAGGAAAATGCTCGTTTTTTGGACAGTCATTGCCTACTGTCTGATCGGCATTGAAATCATCATCATGATTTCCCCCTTTGCCCTGTATTTTTATTCGGTGTACGGCCCCGTACTCCAAGCCCTGGCCGCAAACCCTCTCACCAGTTGGTCCACGGAGTTTTTTTTGCCGCATCTGGTTTTTCCCGCTGATCCGCTGATCAGGGGTATCTCCCTGTTGCAGGTTCTCATGGTTGCCGGCTTGCTGCTTTTTGCCCTGGCGGCCATTCCTCTGTATTATGGGCGTTTCACCGGCAAGGGGGTGGTGGCCCGCAGTTTTTATGGCAAGATCCGCCATCCGCAATATCTTTTCCTTGCCGTCTCCGGGTTTGGCCTGATGCTGTACTGGCCCCGTTTTATCATTCTGATCATGTATATCACCATGCTCTTTGTCTATTATGCCCTGGCCCGCAATGAAGAATGGCGGATGCAACAGGAGCAGCCCGAGGCCTATGCCCACTACATGGCCTCAACCCCCATGTTTTTGCCCGGCGAGCCCGGGGGGCGGCTGTACCGGCTGTTCTTTGGCCGAATCCAGCCCAAATGGCTGGGGATTGTCGCGGCCTATTGTCTGACCGTGACCTTGGCCGTGCTCTTGGCCATGGGGTTGCGCAACTATACGGTGCGGACGCTGCCCATGGTCTTGGCCGCGGATTCCCGGCTGATTGTTTCGGTGTTTCCCCGGCCGGATTCGGAGATTCTTGGCGTATACCAGGCAACCCTTGACTCGGCTCGGGTGCAGGAAGCACTGCAAGGCAGGGAGGCTAACGCGGTGTATCTGCTGCCCGGGGATTTTTTCTTGAATGCCCTGCTCACCGAGGAGGATCGGCGGTTTTCCGACGACATGCTGGAACGGTTTCCCGAGATTCTCGAATGGCACCAGCATCGGTTCAGCGGCGGGCTGGGCAAGTTTTTCCGGATTTTTTATAATTTTGTCCGTTCCTGGGGGTCGGTGGAAACCGATTATGAGGTCGAGCGGCTTATTTTCATGCGGGTGGACGATGCCGACGGTCATCCTGTCGCCCCGGCGGAGATCTTCAAGGTCGGCTTGAAGCGGAGGCCGGTTCTCCTTGTTGATCTGGAAGCCACAAGCCATGCGGTCCGCTCCGTGGTCATCACCACGGACAATCACAAATGGGGCCTGATGCCCATGCCCACCTTTTAAGCATGCACCGGAAAGGGAGTTTGCCCATGGCCCGTTTTTTTGGAAGTACGCGTTCGCCCTCTGCCGGGTGTCTCCTGTTTTTTTTCGCCCTGCTGTGGGCAAGCCTTTTCATCTCGCCGCCTCCAGGCCAGGCCGCTCCCCCGCAGAAAAAGCCCCAGGAGCTGGTGTTTCTCAACTGGCCCGACTACATGGATCAGGGGTTGATCAGGAAGTTTGAGAAACTGCACGGAGTCAAGGTCCGCCAGGTGTATTACGAAACCGAAGAGGAGCAGGTGCGGCTGCTCTCGTTGACCAATGGCAAGGGGTATGACGTGGTGCTGGCGAGCATGGTCAACGGCCTGTCGTATCTCAACCGGAAGTGGCTGGCCCCGGTGGACGCCGACAGCGTGCCGAATATCAGGCATATCGATCCCGCCTGGAGGCGGCTGGCCCCGGAGTTCATGAAGCATGCGGTACCTTTTTCCTGGGGAACCATGGGAATCGTTTATCGAAAGGATCTGGTCAAAGGCGAGGTGCGCGGCTGGAAGGATCTGCTCGCGCCCCAGGAGCAGTTGCGCGGGAAAATCCTCATGATCAAGGATCGGCGGGACGCCATGGTGCCGGCTCTGAAGATGCTGGGGTATTCGGTGAACAGCACCAGCATGGCGGAACTGGATGTTGTCGAAAGGACGATGCTTGCCCAGAAGCCTTTTGTTAAAAAATACGGCTACCCCTCTCTGGATAAACAATCCCAATTGGTCAAAGGGGATATCTGGATGGCCATGGTGTATAGCGGTGATGCCCTGACGCTTCAGGAACTCAACAAGAACATCGCCTTTGCCTTTCCCGAGGAAGGCACCAGCCTGTGGCTGGACAACCTCGTGGTCATGGCCTCTTCTTCGAAAAAAAATCTGGCCATGGATTTTATTAATTTTCTCAATGAGCCGGAAAACGCTGCGCAGCTTGCCGAGCATATCTTCCAGGCAACCCCGAATCTGGCGGCGAAAAAACTGCTTTCCCCCGAACATCTGAGGAATACAATCATCTGGCCCGATGAAAAAACCATGCTCGGGTCCGAACTGTATGGGCCTTTGCCGCCGCGGGTGGAAAAACGGTATAATTCCATTTTTCTCAAAACCTCCGAAGGGCTCCGCTAGGCATGGCCTTGGGTTTGCATATCGGCGCAAGGATTCCTTTTTTACAAGGCCGTGATTTTCCATGAGACTTCGGACAAAAATCAGTCTGCTCCTGCTTCCGCTCATCGCTCTCCCTTTTTTGGGGATCGGCGTGTTCGTTTCGACCAGGCTATCGGATTATGCGCGGGAAACCGCCTTTTCCCAGGCAGATGCGCTTGTGGGCCAGGTAAAGAACAACCTTGTTTCCTACCTGGATATTTCCCGGGCCAATCTGGAGCTTTTTTCCCGGTCCGACCTGCTCAAAAGCTACATGATGATTCCCGACGAGCAGACTCGCTACGCCATTTTCCAGAATCCGCTCCTCACCCAGTTCGCCAAATACATGGAAGTCTATCCCGAGTACTACGAAATGCGGGTGCTCTTGCCCGATGGCTATGAGGATGCCCGGGTTGTCCACGGGGAGGTGGCCAACTCCACCGAGGAAGAGCACGGGGCTGCCTGGTTTCAACGCATGCGCGAAAGCGGGGAGGAGTGTTTCTTTCAGTTGACGGTCAATGCGGACAACCAAAGAAGCGTGGTCTATTTTTCCAAAAAACTTGTCTATGAAAATGATCCGGAGCAGGGGGCGTTAGCGGACAAGTTGCTGAAAGGCTATCTGGTTCTCACCATTGAGCCGAATTTTCTGGCCAGGCCGGTGCGGGAAACGAAAATCGGCGCGAACGGGCGGATGTTTTTCGTCAACGGGGGAGGACAGGTTCTTTTCAGGAGCCCTGAAGACAACCTGCCGGAATCCCTGCCTTCCGGCCTGTTGAGCGCCTTGCGGCAGAATCAGGAGCGATTTTTGTTTACCAACGAGCTGCCCCAGCCGTCCTATTGCAAACTGAGCCAGGTGGCGCCGGATCTCTGGCTTGGGGCCGTATTGCCGGAAAAAGATCTGCTGGCCGCCGGGCGCAACCTCCAGGCGCTCATCCTCTGCATCACCCTGGGGATCGTGCTGTTGCTTTCCCTTGTTTTGTTTTTCGGTCTCAAACGTTTTTTTGTCGATCCCCTTTCCTGGCTGGTTGCTTCAAGCCGGAGGGTGGGCAAGGGCGAGCTGAAAAAAATCGAGATTCAGGCCGAGCGAAGCGATGAAATCGGCGAATTGCTCCATACCTTCAACACCATGGTGGATGACCTGAGCGTATCGCGCCGGGAACTTCTCGGCCAGCAGGAGCTTCTGGAGCAACGGGTCCGGGAGCGTACCGAACATCTGGTCGAGGTGAATAGGGAGCTTGAAATCGCCCGCCATGAGGCGGAACAGGCCAATCAACTGAAAAGTGAGTTTTTGGCCAATATGAGTCATGAAATCCGCACTCCCATGAACGGGGTGATCGGCATGACCCAGCTTCTGCTCAGCACTACCTTGAGCAAGGAGCAAACCGAATACGCCGAAACCGTGTACTCATCGGCAGAGACCCTCCTGCATATCATCAACGATATCCTCGATTTTTCAAAGATCGAGGCCGGCAAGCTGGAGCTGGAATCCATCGAGTTTCGGCTGCGGGATCTGGCCGAGGATACCGCGGAAATGTTTGCCCAGGTCGCCCATGCCAAACGGCTTGAGATTCTGGCCTATGTCACCCTGGATCTTCCCCGGGTTGTGGTGGGAGATCCCACCCGGTTGAGGCAGGTGATCACCAATCTGGTGGGCAACGCCCTCAAGTTTACCGCCAAGGGCTCGGTGTGCATCAAGATTACCCGGGCCAACGATGTGGCTGCACCCGGCGCGGGGATGATTCCGATCCGGGTGGAGGTGGAGGATACCGGCATCGGCATAGCCAAGGAGGCGCAGGGGAGGTTGTTTAAGTCCTTTACCCAGCTTGATGGCTCCTACACCCGGCAATACGGCGGCACCGGCCTGGGGTTGGCTATTTGCAAGCAACTGGTGGAAATGATGCATGGCGTCTTGCAGGTGGAAAGCGAGCCAGGACAGGGCAGCAATTTTCAGTTCGTGCTGGCGCTTGCCCCCGGCAGGCCGGAAACGGATACCTATCCCTGGGCGGAAACCATGGCGGCCTTGCAAGGAAAACGAGTCGTGCTGGCGGTCCGGGATCCGGCTTGCCGGCAGTTGCTTGCCACTATTCTTGCCGAACTGCATGTGACGGCGCACACGGTGGAAAACGGAGAGCAAGCCCTGGCTTTGTGCTGCGAGGAGCGGCAGGCCGGGCGATCATTTGACGGCGTTCTGGCCGAGGCGGAGATGGAGGGAATGGATGGCTGGAGCCTGGCCCGGGAATTGAAACAGCAGGAGGAAGGAAAAATCCCGGTGGCCCTGATGCTGACCGCGGTTGATCAGCGGGAAAGCGTGGGGGAATGGGGGACGGATCTTGGCGAGTATCTTCTGCCCAAACCCATCAAGTTGGAGCGGTTGATCAGGGTGCTGGCCAAGATGTTCGGCCTGGCCGTAGGGACGGACGAAGAGTCTCGGCAGGCTTCGATTTCCTGGGGAGAGGGCGAGGACACCCTGCCGTCGCTGACCATTCTGGTGGCGGAGGATAATCCGGTCAATCAGCGGCTGGCCGTGCGGATGCTTGAGAAAAAAGGGCACACCGTGCGTGTCGCCAACAATGGCAAGGAAGCGGTGGCCGCCTTTGAACGGGAATCTTTCGACCTCATCCTCATGGATATCCAGATGCCTGAGATGGATGGCTTTGCCGCCACCGGGCTTATCCGTTCCCTGGAGAAAAACCACGGCGGGCATATGCCGATCATCGCCCTCACCGCCCATGCGATCCAGGGATACAAGGAACAATGCCTCGCCGCGGGAATGGATGATTACTGCGTAAAACCGATTCAGGCCAAGAACCTGTTTCAGACCATGGCCGAGGTTTTGCAAAAACAGCGGAGATAGGGGGTTGTCCGACTTTTTGCGGGGCGTGTCGCTTTTGATTATTTAGTTGAGTAATTTGCCGCTTTCTTATAATTGTAAAGGATATCTTTCTTTCTGGGCACTATCCCGACACATTGGAGCCGCTACATGAGTCAAGCCGCTGGGTACAAAACCGATATTCTTCTGCAGGCCGGGACAAACGAGCTGGAAATCATTACCTTTTTTCTCCAGTGGCACGATCAGACCAACGACTCCATCAGCAGGACGGCATACGGCATCAATGCCGCCAAGGTCCGGGAGCTGGTGGCCATGCCGGAAAATTTGACCGAGATCCCGGATAGCGTCGCGGCCATGAAGGGCGTTTTTCTGCTGCGGGACCGGACCATCCCTCTGGTCGATCTCTGTGAATGGTTTGGCTATGTCCCGGACCTTTCCCCTGAGGCAAAAGCAAAATGGGTGGTCATTGTCACCGAGATCAACGGCAAGTTTTTCGGTTTTGTCGCCCATGGGGTGGATAAGGTGTACCGGGTGAGCTGGACGAAAATCATGCCGCCGCCGCCGATTATCTCCCATTACAGCAGCCTCACCGGGGTATGTCTGGTGGACGGCAATATCATCCAGATGGTTGATTTCGAGAGTATCATCGCCTCCATCGACCCAAGTATGGTTATCGATTCCGATGCGCATTCCATCTTGGAGCATCCCGATGCGTCCCAAGCCGAGAAGGCCGTGGTTATTGCCGATGATTCCAACCTTATTCAGGACCAAATCCGCAAAACCCTGGAAAGGGCGGGATACCGGGTTGTCGCCCATTCCGACGGGCAGGATGCCTGGGAATATCTGGAAAAACTGAGAATCAACGGCACCCTGCACAACGAGGTTCTGGCTGTTATCAGCGATATAGAAATGCCGCGCATGGACGGGCATAATTTCTGTAAGCGGATCAAGGAAAACAGCGGGTACGATGGGATTCCGGTCATGCTTTTTTCTTCGTTGATCAACGACATGGCTCGTCATAAGGGTGAAGCCGTGGGCGCTGACGACCAGATTTCCAAACCAGAGCTTGGCCAGCTTGTTTCCAGACTGCAGGACTGTCTCCGGCGTTTGGCCGCTTGATGGCTTTTGTCTTGTGAGCGCCGGTTTTTCCCGGATACCCTGCTGTTGCAGCCTTCTCCATCGTAGCACCATTGCATGGCGCAAGACAGGATCATGAAGAGCGCCATGCATGTGTATCGGTCCAATAGGGTTGAAGCCCTGCTGGATTCGTTGGCGGACGTTTTGCGTACGCCGCTTTCCTCGCCCCTTGCCCCGGAATGTATCGTCGTGCAAAGCAAGGGCATGGCGACCTGGCTTGCCATGCAGCTTTCAGGCCGCTTCGGAGTGTGGGCCAATCCGGATTTTCCCCATCCCCGGCAGTTTGTCCAGCGGGCGCTGCGGGCAACGCTAGGCGATGAGGGCGATCTGGTGCAGAGGTACAGCCGGGAAAGGCTCGCCTTTGTGATCTGCGCCCTGCTCGATGACTGCCGCCGTGATCCCGATTTTTCTCCCCTGACCTCCTACCTTTCCGATGGCCCGTTGAGCAAGAAGCTCCAGTTGGCCAGGCAGATCGCCCATCTCTTTGATCAATACGCGGTGTACCGGCCCGCGATGATCCTTGCCTGGGAGGAAGGCGAGAACCGGGCCTTTTCCCATGCTCTGACCGAGGATCTCTGGCAGCCCAAGCTGTGGCGGCAACTGGTGGCGCATCTCGGCTGCTGCTCTCCTGCCCGGCTCATGCAGCGAGCCAGGCAGGCGCTGGCCGCCGGCGTGATTCCCTTTCCCCGTCATCTTCCTGCCAGGGTTTCCCTGTTCGGCATCGACACCCTGCCCCCCATGTATCTCGACATCATGGGGGAGCTGGCGCACATCCTGCCGGTGCATTTTCATCTTTTCTCCCCAACGGAAGGTTACTTTGGGGACATCCGCTCCCAGGGAGAGGTCCACCGCGCCCTGGCCCGTTTGCCTTCCGGCCTGGACGAAGCGGACCTCTCCCTGGAAATCGGCCATCCGCTGCTTGCCTCCATGGGCGGCATGGCCCGGGATTTTCAGGAGATTCTTGAAGGCTCGGTTGCCTATGTTGAGGCGGGGGAGCAGTACTTGGGCCATGATGCGCCGCGCACCATGCTGGAGGTGTTGCACAATGATATTCTGCAGCTCTACCATCGCTCTCCGGCAGGCGGTAATGCCGCGCCCGTATTCTTGGGCGAGGATGATGCTTCCCTCCGCATCCATGCCTGCCACAGCCGTCTCCGCGAGGTCGAGGTGTTGCAGGATCAACTGCTGGCCCTGCTCCAGGAGGATCCGGCTCTTACCCCCCGCGAGATCGTGGTCATGCTGCCCGATGTTTCCGCCTATGCCCCGCTCATCGAGGCGGTTTTCGGGCTCTCTCCGGAGGACAAGCGTTTTATCCCCTTTCGCATTGCGGACCGCTCCCTGTTGAGCGAAGCGTCGCTCATCGAGGTGTTCTTCCGTTTTCTTCAGATGGTCCCCGGCAGGATGCCGGTTTCAGAGGTTCTGGAACTGCTTGCCTGCGAGGCGGTCCAGCAGCATTATGCCATTACCCCAGAGGAGCTGCCAAGGATCCGGCTTTGGGTGGAAAAGGCCGGGATCCGGTGGGGGATCGACGAGTCGCACCGCGAGACGCTGCAACAGCCCAAGGAGCGGCAGAACACCTGGCGCTTCGGCTTTGACCGGCTGGCCTTGGGCTATGCCGTCCGCACGGACGGGGCATTCCTGGGCGATGTCCTGCCCTATGAGGAGATCGAGGGGCAGGGCGCTGAGCTTGCCGGCCGGTTTATCCATTTTTGCGAGACCCTCTTTGGTGCGGCGGACAAGCTCTCCACCGCCAAGAAGATACCGGAATGGCAGCGTGTTCTCACCGAGCTGCTGGCAGCCCTGTTTCCGGAGGAGTCGCCCCAGGCGTGGCAAGTGCAGAAGATCCGGGACAATCTGGCCCAGATCGCCCTTGAGGCGCAGGATGCCGGGTTCAGCCAACTCCTGGATCTGAACGGCATCACTATTCTCCTCAAGGAGAAACTCTCCGGCCAGGCCACGGCCCAGGGCTTTCTTGAGGGCGGCCTTACCTTTTGCGGCATGCTGCCCATGCGCTCGATTCCCTTTAAGGTTGTCTGTCTGCTGGGCATGAACGACGGGGAGTTTCCCCGGGTGGAGCATCCGCAGAGCTTTGACCTGATCGCCCGCTACCCGAAGCTGGGCGACCGGTCCAAGCGCAACGATGACCGCTATGTTTTTCTTGAGGCCCTGCTGGCCAGCCGCGGGAAGTTCCTTGTTTTTTATCAGGGCAATACCCTGCGGGACGGCAAGGAGATTCCGCCTGCCGTGGTGGTGGAAGAGCTGGTGGATTGCTTGGCCGAGAGTTTCTTGCGCGATTCCGACCCTTCCGGCTCCGCCACTTTTGCCGAGCATCGGAAAAAAATGGCGGAGCGCCTTGTGGTCCGCCATCCCTTGCAGCCTTTCAGCCGGAAATACTTTTCCGGCGCGGACCAAAGGCTATGCAGTTTTGGCGCGGAATACTGCCGAGCGGCCCAGGCAAAAGAATCAGGGGTGCGGCGCAGGCATGCCTTCCTGCCCGCGCCCCTGCCGCCCGTTGCTGCTGACCCTGTCTCGATTTCTCTTGGTGATCTGTCCCGCTATCTTTCGCATCCGGTCCGCTGGTTTCTTGAAAACCGGCTTGGCATTTTTTTGCAGGAGAGAAACCGCGAGTTCCAGGACCGTGAGCCCATCCATCTTGATTCCCTGGAAAAATACCAGTTGAGCCGGGATCTCCTGGCCATGCACGGGGAGGGGTTGGCCAGCCCGGAAATCCTGCTCTCCCGTTGGCGGGGCGAGGGGCGGATTCCTTTGGGTCAGGCTGCCCATGCGGTTTTTGCCGAGATTCGGGATACCGTGCGCCCGATTGTGGAGCAGGTTCTTGCATATGGGCCAGGTCCGGCGGATCGCGAACTGCCTCCTCTGCGCCGTGAAATCCATCTTGCGCAGGATGTTGCCCTGCACGGCGAGTTGCACGGTAGATATCCCTCCGGCCACATCTATTGGACCAACAGCCTGCTCCATGGCAAAATATTGCTGCCGGTCTGGCTGGAGCATCTTTTTCTTTCCGCCGTTGCCCCGACGGATCAGCGCTGTGAAACCACGGTGATCGGCAGAGGAAGCGACAAAGGCACGGCCCAGGTGCTGCGCTTTTCTCCGGTTCCCGAGGCCGCAGGCGTGCTCCATGATCTTGCCTCCCTTTTTGCCGAAGGGTTGAACACGCCTTTGGTGTTTTTCCCTAAAAGCGGCCTCGCCTTTGCCCGGGCCATGTGTAACGCACAAGGGAGCGAGCAAGAAAAAATCATTGGCGCCTGTGCCAAGGCGGAGGAGGAGTATCGCGGCAGCGAATTTGCCCCCGGAGAGGGGGAAGACGCATACTGCCGCCAACTTTTTGGTGAGGCCCTGCCCGTTTCCCCGGGCTTTGTCCTGTATGCGGAGGATAACTCCCCGCCCTTTACAGAGCTTGCCACCCGGATTTTCATGCCCATGCTCAACCATATGGAGGAGTTATGAGCCGGGGTTTTGATCCGCTTCTCATAGCCACCACCGGCGTGCAGCTCATTGAGGCCAGCGCCGGCACCGGCAAGACCTATTCCATCACCTCCCTCTACCTGCGGCTCTTGCTGGAGCGGAGGCTGACCGTGGAGCAGATCCTGGTGGTCACCTTCACCGAAGCGGCCACCGCCGAATTGCACGAACGGATCAGAACCCGGCTGCGCACCGCGGCGCAGGGGTTTCAGGAGCAGGACGGCGGCAATGATCCATTTTTATGCCAGCTTCTGGAGCGCAGCACCGACCATGAGGCGGACCGCCGTTTGCTCGCCCGGGCGGTAAGCGATATCGACAAGGCGGCGGTTTCCACCATCCACGGCTTCGCCCGCCGGGTTTTGCAGCAGCATGCCCTGGAAACCGGTCTGCTCTTCGAGCTGGAGCTCACCGGCGCCACCCAACGGTTGGTGCAGGAGATTGCCGACGATTACTGGAGCACCTTTTTTTACGCCCTGGATCATCGACTGGCGAGCCTGGTGCGACAAGGCGTTTCCCCTGCCCAATTGCGGGGGCTGACCCAGGAAGCGATCCGGCACGGTGATTTTGCCATTGTCGGCGAAGTCCCTTCGGAGGAAGAGCTCTCATCCCTGATGCAGGAGTATTGTCGGCTCTATGTTGAGGCGCGGGATTGCTGGCAGGAGCAACGCGAAGCGCTGGCCCAATATTTTGCCCTGGCGGAGGGGGTGACAAAGCCCTTTAAAACGTTGCTCACCAATGGCCTCTTGGACCGGCTTGCTGATTTTTTCGCCCAGGACGAGCCGGCGGCCATTGGTGTGCCGCGACATACGGAACTGCTTGGCGGGGAAAATATCTTTCAGCCGGAGGGTAAGGTCTTTACGGCCACGGCCCTGAAAAAAGGGGGGACTTCCGACAATCCCTTTTTCGAGGTATGGGGCAGATTGCTTGCCCAGGCCGAGGTTCTGGGCGCAAGCTGCCAAGCGCGGTTTCTTGGTGGGGCGGCGCGCTATATCCGGGCGGAATTGCCCAAACGGTTGCTGGCCGGTCAGCAGCAATCCTTTGACGAACTCCTCACCGGGCTGGACCGGGCTCTGCGAGGTCCACAGGGAGCACAGCTTGCCCAACAGATCCGCAGCCGTTTTCCCGTGGCCCTTATCGATGAGTTTCAGGACACCGATCCGGTCCAGTACCGCATCTTCCGGACCATCTATGGGCAAGGGGGCAAGGAGGCGCTTTTTCTGATCGGCGACCCCAAGCAGGCGATCTACGGTTTCCGGGGCGCTGATATCTATGCCTACCTGGAGGCCGCTGGTCAGGCGGAAGCTGAAAAACATACGATGACCACCAACTGGCGGGCCGACCGGAAGATGGTCGCCGCGCTGAACGCTCTTTTCGGCGGGCTGGCCCACCCCTTTGTCGATGGCCGGATCAGCTACGCCCAGGTTGCTGCGCGGCCCGGGGCTGAGGATCTCTGGCAATCCCCGAGCCTCGGCTCATCCCCTCTGCAGTTTCTCACCCTGCCTGAGGGACTCTGCGGAGTCAAGGGGAAGCGTCTGATCAAGAAACAGCTTCTTGCCCTGATCCCCGATCTGGTGGCCGGGGATATCGCCGGGTTGCTTGCCGGGGATACGAGGATCGGGGAGCGCTCCGTTCGGGCCGCAGACATTGCCGTGCTGGTTCGCACCAATACCCAGGCCGCGGAGATCCAGAGAGCATTGCGGAGCAGGGGCGTCAACGGGGTGCTCCAGAGCAAGGCCAGCGTCTGGGCCAGTACCGAAGCGCAGGAGTGTCTGCGTCTTCTCGTGGCGGTGGCAGAGCCGGGCAACGAACAATTGCTCCGCAAGGTTCTGGCCACCACGATGCTCGGCTTTACCGGAAATGATCTGGATCGCCTCAACCAGGCGGAATCGGAGCTCTACGCACTCATGGGGCGCGTAGCTGCCTGGCAGGAGGTCTGGCGGAAAAACGGGGTCATGCGGATGCTGCTGGCGGTCTGGCAGGAGCATTCCGTTACCGAACGGCTGCTCGTGCTGGAGGATGGAGAGCGGAGACTGACCAATCTGCGGCATCTTGGTGAACTGCTCCAGGAAACGGAGAGCCGGAACCATTTCAGCCCGGAGATGCTGGTGGCTTGGCTCAGCCAGACCATCACCGCGGGCGAGAGTGGCGAAGAGGCGGAACTGCGGCTGGAAAGCGACGAGGATGCCGTGCAACTGGTGACCATCCACCGCAGCAAGGGTCTTGAGTATCCGATTGTTTATTGCCCCTATCTCTGCCTGGGGGGAGGCGGCACCTCCAAGCAGCCCTTTGTCTCCCTCCATGATCCGGAGGTCGGCTGGCAGGGGAGGATCGTTCTTTTTCCCGATGATGCGGCCCGGGCTCTGGCGTCTGGCGAGCGCTTTGCCGAAGAGCTGCGCCTTGCCTACGTGGCCATGACCCGGGCTCGGCATGGCTGTCATATCTTCTGGGTGCCGGTCTCCGGGTACGACAGCAGCGCGCTGGCCTGGCTCCTGCATGGCGATCAGGCCGAGCCGGAAACAGCAAGCCCGGAGGGTGTGCAAGAGCAGCTCAAGGGATGCACCGGTCAGGAGCTGCTGGCCAGGCTGCAGGCTCGGGCCAAGACGAGTGAAGGCTGGCAGGTCCGGCCGTTGCACCTGGGTTCGGATTCGATTGGCAAAGCAGCCAAACCGGATGTCCCTCCGCCCTTAGCCTGCCGGGTTCCGGGCCGCACGCCCAAACAGGTCTGGCGGATCGGCAGTTTCTCCCATCTCACCGCCCAGTCCGGCCATGACTTTGAACAACGGGAGCCGGAAGCCGCGGCAGAGGGTTTGGCGCCGCCTCTGGATATGGAGAGTGCTTCCGTTTCCCAGCTTCCGCTGGCCCAGTTTCCCAAGGGGCCGGTGGCCGGGAATTTCTTTCACTCGCTCTTTGAAAAAATTTCTTTCCAAACGGAGAGTCCCGCGCAATTGCGGGAGCAGGTGCAAGAACAGCTTAGGTTTTACGGCTATCCCGAACTGTGGCGTGCCCCGGTTTGCCTGGCCTTTGGCGAGGTTCTCAAGACCCCCCTGCGGACAAGGGATATTTTTTGCCTTGCGGATATCGGCGACGATCAGCGACTCATCGAGATGCCTTTCACCTTTCCGGTGGGCGCAGGGTTGGGCGAGGACGCCAGCCTGTCCGCCGAACTCCTGGCCCGCCCGTTTATCGATCACCCCCAGGGGATTCCCGCCGGGTATGCCGAGGCTTTGCGCGCCTTGCGCTTCATCCCGCTACGCGGTTTTCTCAAGGGGTTTATTGATCTGATCGGCGTTTTTGAGGGCAAATGGTATCTGTTTGATTACAAGAGCAACCATCTCGGCGCAAGCCGGGATGATTATGCCCGGGAGAAACTGCCTGCGGCCATGGCCGACCATCACTATTTCCTGCAATACCACATCTACACCGTGGCCCTGCACCGCTATCTGACCTGTCGCTTGCCCGGCTATGACTACGACCGGGATTTCGGCGGGGTCTTGTACCTGTTTATCAAGGGGATGCATCCGGACTCCGGGCCGGATTGCGGGGTGTTTGCCGACCTGCCGCCCCTGGCCCGTATCGAACAGCTTTCGGCGATATTTGAGAGTCTGGCAGGGGAGGGTGCATGATCAGGGAGATTGAACAGCTCATTGCCAGCGGAACCCTGGATCAGTTCGACCGCTATTTTGCCGGAACCCTCCAGCGGGTTGCCCCCACCGCTACCGCCAGGACCCTTGTCCTCGCGGCCCTTGCCCGGAAGGCGGTGGGCAACGGCCATGTCTGCCTTGATCTCAAACGGCTGCTGGCTGGAGCCTCTGAAAAAAATCCCCTCCCCCCCCGCGGGGGAGGGTTAGGGAGAAGGGGAACCAGCGATGAACCCGGCAGCTCGCCACTTCACCCACCCCCCGCCCCCCTCCCGTCGAGGGAGGGGGAGTCAACGCCTTCGCTTGCAGAGCTGATCGCAGAGCTTCAGGTAAGCCCCCTGGTGAGCCGGGATGGCACTCTGGCCCCGCTGGTGCTCGAAGGTGCGCGCCTCTATCTGCAACGGTACTGGCGTTACGAGGAGGAGCTTGCCCAAGAGATTCGGGCCAGGGCCGCACGCCCGGTAGCAGTGCAAGAGGATCTGCTCGAATCCTGCCTTGCCCAACTTTTCCTCGGCACGGAACAGGATGGTCAACAACGCGAGGCCTGTGCCGGGATCTTCCGGGAGCGTCTGGGGTTGATCACCGGCGGGCCCGGCACCGGCAAAACCACCCTGGTCGCGAAATATCTTGCCCTGCTCCTGCTGTATGCCAAGGCTTCGGAGGAACCGTTGCCGCGCATCCTGCTGCTTGCCCCCACCGGCAAGGCAGCGGCCCGGCTCACCGAATCCCTGCAGAAAAAGGCCGGAGAATCGTCCTTGCCGCAGGAGCTGGTTGCGGCCCTGCCCACCCAAGCGGCGACCATCCATCGCGCCTTGGGCTACCGACCCGAGCATCCGACCACCTTCCGCCATAACCAAGAGAATCCCTTGGCCTGCGAGGTGGTGGTGGTCGATGAGGCGTCGATGATCGACGTGGCCCTCATGGCCAAGCTCTTTGCCGCGGTCATGCCCACGTCCCGGCTGGTCCTGCTCGGCGACAAGGACCAGCTCGCCTCGGTGGAGGCAGGGTCCATCCTGGGGGATATCTGCGGCGCGGTCTTGGACAAGGGGGTCGGGTCCGGGGGAAATCCCCTGGCCCGGTGCGTTGTCCGGCTTACGGAAAGCTACCGTTTCTCCCCGCAGGAGGGGATCGGCGCCCTGGCTTGTGCAATACACTCCGGAAATCCGGAGGCCGCCGTTTCCATAGCGCAGCAGGGTTCGCCGGAGGTCAGTCTGCTGCCGCCTCTGGTGCATGGTGATCCGGCCCATCCCCTGGCGGAGATGATCCTGGCCGGATACCGCCCCTTTCTGGAGGCTGCCGACCCCCTTGCGGCCCTGACGCTGTTTGAGCGATTCCGGCTGCTCTGCGCCCACCGGCTTGGGCCGATGGGCGTCTCCTCGTTGAACCGCTACGCGGAAAAGGTTCTAGCCCGCCACCGGCTGATCGAGCCGACCGGGCCGTGGTACAAAGGACGGCCCGTGCTGATCCAGGCCAATTCATACCCCTTGCACCTTTTTAACGGCGAGACCGGCATCCTCTGGCCCGGGGAAGATGGCGAGGGGCTCAAGGCTTTTTTCTTTGCGGAAAACCGTGCGGAGGTTCGCTCCTTTTCCCTGCGCCAGTTGCCAACCCACGAAACAGCCTTTGCCATGACCATTCACAAGAGCCAGGGGTCTGAATTCGACCGGGTTGGGCTGGTTCTGCCCGGGGAGGAGTCGGCCCTGTTGAGCAGGGAACTTCTTTATACCGGCATCAGCCGTGCCCGGCGTCAGGTTGTTCTGGTCGGGCGGTCCCAGGAGATTGAGGCCGCAGTGGGCAGACAGGTGGAACGGGCCTCGGGACTTGGAGAAAAATTGACAGCCTGAATGGGATTTTCCGGCCACAGTGGAGAACGAAAAATCATTCACCCTTGTCTTGGTAAATAAGACATGGTTCACCGTCAGCATCGTTATTATCGTGGCGCTTATTATTCTTTTTCTGCTTCTCGCCGCCAAGACCAATATCCTTCGCGATGTCGGCCCGAATCCCGATGTTGGGAGAAAGCCTTACAGCCTCGCCCTCGTACAGATGGCCGTCTGGTTCTTTGCTATCATGACGTCATGGCTGCTGCTCTACGTTGTACGGCACAGCTTCAATACGATTTCCGATACGCTTGTTCTCCTAATGGGCATCAGCGCAGGCACCGGGATTGGAGGTGTGGCTATCGATACGAACCGGTCGAGACCTGCGAAACAATCGCAGGGTTTCATAAAGGATATCGTTTCAGACGACTACGGCGTCAGTTTTCACCGGTTTCAGATCTTCGCCTGGACAATTGTCCTGGTTGCGGTATTTATTCGACAGGTAACTGCATACCTGGCCATGCCGGAGTTCAATTCTTCCCTTCTCGTTCTGATGGGGATAAGCTCCGGAACCTACCTGGGAGTTAAGGTGACAGAAAAACCCGTAGAAAATGGGGGATAAAAAGGGCATCCGTGAACTTGGAGGGGAATTGACATGTGCCCCATCTGCCCATTTCATCTGTATAAGGTAGGGGGGGAGTGGAGAGACCTTGAAAAGTTTTCAGGGTAAAAAAACATCCAGTTAGACGTGATCCTCGATACCTGTCCCAAGTAATACCCGGAATCCCGTGGGCAGGAGCCCGGGCTAAAAGCGCACCTGGTTGCGGCCGTTTTCCTTGGCGGCATAGAGCATTTCGTCTGCAATGGTGATCATCTCTTCCAACGATTCCTTTGCCTCCACGCACAGGCCGATGCTGACCGTAATCCGGATCTTTTCTCGCCCGAGATCCATCGTGGTTTGGGCGATATTTTCTCGAACACCGTTAAAAATTTCGTGGATGCTATCCCCGGCCATATTGACCGCCAGGATACAGATTTCTTCCCCGCCATAGCGGCAGACGATGTCCGTTTCGCGGAAGCGGCGCAGCAGCACGGCGCCGAGATTCTTGAGCACCAGATCACCAGCGTCATGGCCGTGGGTGTCATTGACCTTTTTGAAGAAATCGATATCCAGTAGGGCAATGGCCACCTCAATGTGCCCGCGCTTGGCGCTGGCCAGGAGTTTTTTGCCCATTTCGAAGAAGTAGCGGCGGTTGTAAAGGCCGGTGAGGTAATCCCGGTTCGAGCTTTCCTTGATCTGCCGGATATATTCGAGCAGATCCATGTTCTGGTTCACCCGGCAGTAAAATTCCTCGGTGGAAAAAGGCTTGCTCAGAAAGTCGTTGGCTCCGTTCTTGATGAACTGCGTGGAGATGGTTTTGTCGTCGGTGCCGGAAAGGCCGATGATGGCCAGTTCATCCTTGGCGTGACGGTGCCGGATCTCCTTGGTCAGTTGCAGACCGGTCATTGTGGGCATGTCGTTGTCGGTGATCAGGAGTTTGATGTCCGGATGCTGCTCAAGAATGGGCAGGGCCTCCTCGCCGTTTCCCGCCTCATATACGCAGAAGCGATGGATGGTCAGCATATTGCTCAGCTCAAGCCGCGACGAGCGCGAGTCGTCCACAACCAACGCCTTGACCCCGCTGTTGTTGGCGATGCGCCGGACAAGTCCAAGAAGATAGTCGATGCTCTGAGGGTTTTCCTTGAGGACATAATCGACGATCATCTTCTGCCAGAGGGTATCCCGTAGTTTCTGGTTGAATCTGCCTGCGAAGATGATCGGTGGAATGTTGCGGGTCAGAACATAGTCCACCACCTCGTTGCCCGAGGCGTCCGGCAGGGTAAGGTCGAGGATGGCCAGGAAAAATTGATTCCGCTGATCCGCGATGAGGCGTCTTGTCTCGGCAAAGGACGTTGCCAGGGAAACGGAGAGGGCGAGTTGCGCTTCTATCTTGTCTTTTACCATCAATCCGAGGGATTTGCTGTCTTCCACCAGGAGGAGCTGGCGGCTGTTCGTTTTCTCTTTCATCCCTCAACCTTCACAAAAGCCCGATCTCGATGAGCATACCCTTGGCCGCGGCAAACAGCGCATCCTTGCCCGATTCGCTTCTGGCCTCGACGTAAAAGCGCACCTTGGGCTCGGTGCCGGACGGCCTGATCATCAGCCAACTGTTGTCGTCCAAGATCATTTTTCTGCCGTCAATGGTGATTACTTCGGTGATTTTCCTTGGTTGCCCGCCAATATCAAGCACTGTTCCAACCGCATATTTTTCCAGTCCGGCAAGGGTGTCCAGCAGCGCCTTACCCTGCCGGCTCACCTCAACCCCGCCCCTGGCCGGGTAGTAATAGCCGTATTCCGCTTGGATCTCGCGCAGATAGTCGCCAAGATTCTTTTTCAGGGTGAGCATCATGTCCAGGGCGAGAAGCAGGCCGATGTAAGCGTCTTTTTCCGGGGTGTGCCCGATGACCGAGATGCCGTCGGACTCCTCAAAGCAGACCAGGGCTTTGCCGATGACCGGCTTGAATTCCTTGAACCCGACCCGGGGTTCGAAAATTTCTTCGTGCAACCCCTTGGCAATGGCGTTTGCGAAATTGCTGGTCGCGACGTTTTTTGCCACCAGACCATGCTTTCCCTTTTTTTCATGCAGATAATGAAAGGCCATGGCTCCGAAGAGGTTCATGTCCAGCTCAATGGCGCCATCGCTGAAACGGATGCGGTCGCCGTCCGGGTCGATGATGACCCCGAGCTTGAGCGGTTCCGGCCTTTTACGCAGGGTGGCCAGCACCTGCCGCATGTTTTCCGATGAGGGCTCCGGCGAGACTCCGCCGAAGGTGGGGTCGGGCTGGTCCCGTAACACAATGAGCCTCTCCGAGGGCTGATTGCCGAACAGGGCGTGCATGTGCACCCGGCTGGCGCCATGCACGCAGTCAACCACGACCACGCAGTCCGAGGCCCCACGAAGGGTTGCCAGTATGCCGGGGTAATCCAAGCCGTGCTTGGCTGCCCCTCTGGCGACCAGCTCCTGCCAGCAGGCCAGGGCATCGCATTGTTTCACCAGGGTCGCATCCGGAGCCAACACGGGGGGGGTGCCCTCGGCGATGAGCTGCCGCCCATTTTCCGTGATGCGGCTGGTCACCTCGGAAGCGGCCGGACCCGCATCGGCGGCATTGAACTTGAACCCGGCATATTCCAGCGGGTTATGGCTGGGGGTGAGATTTATCGAAAAGGCCGCATCTAACATGAGAACCGCGGCGGAAAGGGTGCCGGTCGTCGCTTCATGGGCATAGTGAACCGTGATGCCGTTGCTGGTCAATACTTCGACAACCCGCTGGGCCAGGAGGCTGCCGCCGAATCGGTTGTCAAAGCCGACCACCGCGCCCCGGTGCTGCGCCTCGCTGAAGCTGCGCACTCCCAGGGGGGCGGCCAGGGAATCGTCCTGGTCAAGGTCGCGGTACATGGCAACAATGGCCTGGGTAACCAGGGCCACGGAGTGCAGGGAGAAATCCTTGCCAATGATCCCGCGCCAGCCGGAGGTGCCGAAGGAGATCTCCTTGTCCGGAGGATTGGTATTGGTCCGTATTTCATCCTCCACCAGGGCATATGCTTTGGCGATGGCCTCGCCTGCCTGTTGGAAATCTTGCGAGTCAGGAGCGGCGCTGTTTTTCAGGGACACCAGTTTTTTGATGAGGCCGAAATAGTCGCTGGCCGCATGGTTGTCTGGCGCGAGATGTTCAGCAAAAAAGCGTTCGATGTCTTGGTTGATCATGGGCAGACCTTTGGCTTGTTGGAAGAAGGAAAGGAATAAAAAAAATCAGGCATGGGTACATTATGTTATACTATGCGCATATGTGCTGAGCAACGGGTCATTTTTTTGGAGTTTGCTCAGGTTTCGATTGACCCGCAAGGCAAGATTCGCTATACATTGCTGGCGTGATGACCGTCGCAAATCAATGTATTTTTCAGTGCGTTCCACGTCCTGAACTTTTAAATAAATAATTAGGGAGCAGAACACAATGGGTAAACATGATGAGGCTTTCATTCTCTGGTTTGATGATATCGGCATTGAGGATGTACCGCTGGTTGGCGGCAAAAACGCATCTTTGGGTGAAATGCATCAGAAGCTTACCTCAAAGGGTGTTGATGTTCCGAACGGTTTTTCCATTACCGCCTATGCCTACCGCCATCTGCTGAAAACCGCCGGTATCGCCCAGGCCATTGAAGATGCCTTGGCTGATCTTGATACCCATGATCTGCGCAATCTGCAGGCCCGCGGCGAGAAAGCGCGTAATATTATCCGTACCGCCGAGTTCCCCGATGATCTGCGTTCGGCTATTCTTGAGTCGTACAAGAAGATGGAAGAGATGTACGGCCCCAGTGTTGACGTGGCCGTGCGTTCTTCCGCCACGGCCGAGGATCTGCCGGACGCCTCCTTTGCCGGCCAGCAGGAAACCTATCTGAACATCCGCGGCCCGGAGCAGCTTATCGACGCCTGCCGCCGCTGCTTTGCCAGCCTGTTCACCGATCGGGCCATCTCCTACCGGCACGACAAGGGCTTTGGCCAGTTCGACGTCTATCTTTCCATCGTGGTCCAGAAGATGGCGCGCAGCGACTCCGCCTCTTCCGGCGTCATGTTTTCCATCGATACGGAAAGCGGTTTCGAGGATGCGGTCTTTATCACCGGCGCCTGGGGTCTGGGAGAAACCGTGGTCCAGGGTGCGGTCAATCCCGATGAGTTTTACGTGTTCAAGCCGACCCTCAAGCAAGGCAAGCGTCCCATCGTCGGCAAGACCATCGGCAGCAAAGAAATCAAGATGATCTACGACAACGATCCCAAGACCGAAGAGCCGGTAAAAACGATCAACACTACGCCGGAAGAACGCGGCAAATATGTGATCAACGACGATGAAATTCTCCAGCTTGCCAAATGGGCCTGCATTATCGAGGATCACTACGGCAAGGGCATGGATATCGAATGGGCCAAGGACGGCGACGGGGTGAACGTCGGCACCGGCAAACTCTTTATCGTGCAGGCCCGTCCCGAAACCGTGCATTCCCAGACTTCCAAGGGTTCCATCGAAACTTACAAGCTGAAGGAAAAAGGCAAGGTTTTGGTTGAAGGTTTGGCGGTCGGCACCAAGATCGGCCAGGGCGAGGCCAACGTCATTGCCGCCGTGGTCGACATCCACAGCTTTAAGAAGGGCCAGGTCCTGGTTACCGACATGACCGATCCTGACTGGGAGCCGATCATGAAGATTGCTTCGGCCATCGTCACCAACCGTGGCGGCCGGACCTGTCATGCCGCCATTATCTCCCGTGAGCTGGGCATCCCCTGCGTCATCGGTACCGGCGACGGCTCCAAGAAGATAAAGAACGGCCAAAACATCACCGTTTCTTCGGCAGAGGGCGAGAAGGGCATTGTGTATGAAGGGCTGCTGAATTTCGAAATCGATCGGCTCGACCTTACCAACCTGCCCAAGACCAAGACCAAAATCATGATGAACTTGGCCATCCCGGAGAAGGCTTTTTCCGAGTGCCAGATTCCCAATGACGGCGTTGGCCTGGCCCGCGAGGAGTTCGTCATCAACTCCCATATCGGCATTCATCCGCTGGCCCTGTTCAACTACGAAGAATTGAAGAAGTCCTCTGATCCGGAAAAACAGGCGGTGGTAAGGGTGATCGACAAGAAAACCACCGCGTATACGGATAAGAAGCAGTTCTTTATCGACAAGGTTGCCGAGGGCGTGGGCCGTATCGCTGCGGGTTTCTATCCCAAGGATGTCATTGTTCGCCTTTCCGATTTCAAGTCCAACGAATACGCCAACCTCACCGGCGGCACTTTTTACGAGCCGCACGAAGAGAATCCGATGATCGGCTGGCGCGGCGCTTCCCGTTATTACGATCCCAAGTACCGGCCGGCCTTTGAGCTGGAGTGCAAGGGGCTGCTCAAGGCCCGTAACGACATGGGGCTCACCAACATCAAGCTGATGGTGCCTTTCTGCCGTACCCCCGAGGAGGGCAAGAAGGTCATTCAGGTCATGAAGGAATGCGGTTTGGTTCAGGGCGAGAACGGGCTGGAGTTGTACGTAATGTGCGAAATTCCCTCGAACGTCATTCTGGCCGATGCCTTTGCCGACATCTTCGACGGCTTCTCCATCGGCTCCAATGACCTGACCCAGCTCACCTACGGTCTTGACCGCGACTCGGGTCTCCTTGCCGGTCTCGCCGACGAGCGCGATGCTGCGGTCAAAGAGATGATCAAGATGGTTATTGCCACTGCCAAACGGCGGGGGCGCAAGATCGGCATCTGCGGTCAGGGCCCCTCGGATTTCCCCGAGTTCGCCACCTTCCTGGTCGAGTGCGGGATCGACTCCATGAGCCTGATCCCCGACACTGCGGTCAAGACTCGTTTAGCCGTGGCCGCCAAGGAGAAGGAGATGGGGATTACCCCGTAAGTTTCGCTGAAGTTGGAATCATAAAAAAGGGGCCCCGCTTGATTGCGGAGCCCCTTTTTTTATGGTGTGTTTCGCCGGAATCTCCCCTGTGGCGGGGCAGATTTTTATTTCAATTCTTTCAACCGTTTCTGGGCCATTTCAAACTGTTCGCTTTTGGGGTAATCGGCAAGAAGCTTGTTGTAAACGATCTTGGCAGTCTCCTTTTCGGAGAGCTTTTCAAATGCCTGCCCCTGTTTAAAGAGTGCAGCCGGGGCCTTGTTGCTTTTGGGGTAATCGGCGATCACCTTTTGATACTCAAGGATGGCCAGCTCGAATTCTTTCTGCTGAAAGAGGCACTCCCCTAGCCAGTACCGTGCATTCGGGGCCAGAGGCGCGGTCCGGTTTTTCTCCAGGTAGCTCGAAAAGGCGTTGTACGCTTCCTTGTATTTATTCGCCTTGTACGCGGCAAGCCCTTTATTGTAGAGGGTGTCGCTGGTGTTTGTTTCCGCATCCTGCGCCGCGGTTTTGGCTGGTGCAGGTTTTGATGTTTCTTCCTGCTTTGCCGCTTCTTCGGTGTGGCCGGGTTTTTTCTTGGTTTGTTCCGGTTCGATGGTCCGCGGGCCGTTGGCCAGGTCAGCTTTTTTGCGTGCCTCTTCCGCGGTTTTGGCGGCAGCGGCGGCACGTTCCGCTGCTTCTTTAGCGCGGTTTTCCTGGATGCGGCTGAAATCATCGGAAACCGTGGCAACCTGGGCATTGACGCCGGTCACCTTGCTGTTCAGCTCCGCCACCTGGCTCCGCAATTGCTCAAGCTGGCTGTTGGTATTTTGTTTCAAGGCGGCGTGTTCATCTTGAATTCGCTTTGCCTGGATATTTCTTTCCTCAACCCGCGCTTCAAGCTGCAGCAAGCGCGATTTGATCTGCTCGAATTGACTCGCCAGTTCAGCCTGGGAACCGCGCTGGTTTTTCATGGCGGTGAGGGTGTTTTCCATATCCGTGATTTTTGAATCCGCGGTGCGGAGCCTCATGTCAAGGCCTCGGACATCTTTTTCAGCGGCGCATTGCATGAGAAGGGGGGAAAGACACAGGGCAAGAACAATATTGGTCACTGATCGGTTCATCGGTCTGTCTCCTGGCAGAATATAACGCTTGGTATCCAAGGCTGACTAATCATTTTTCCGCATTTAGCCGCGGGTCCGGATACATATGCCGTATTTGCGCTTTCGTTAGCAGGGCTATTTTTTGCAACGGCTTACAAATCTTGCCGCGGGGACCATTGCGGGTTGGATTGCGCGCCCCTGAGATTGAAAAGCGGGCGAAGTCCCATGCCGTTTTTAAAGATGACGCATATTTCCTCTTTATTGTTCCGTTTTCTTGAAAAAACGATTTGCCGGCCATCGGGAGACCAACTGGGCGACTCATGATTGCCTGCTGTTTGCGTCAACTGGACCGGAGTTCCTCCTTCAGGCTTGATCATCAGAATATGGGTGCTGCCATTTATTCTGCCCGTATAGGCGATCCAATCTCCCTTGGGAGACCAGCTCGGAGTGCTGTTCTCGTTGCCAAGGTAGGTTATCCGCTGCACGGATTTGGTGGCCACGTTCATGACGTAAATTTGCGGGGTGCCGCTTCGATCGGAAACAAAGGCAAGCTTTTTCCCGTCCGGCGACCAGGTGGGGGAGACGTTGACGCCCTCGCCGTTGGTCAGTCGCCGCAATTCTTTACCGTTGATATCAATGAGATAGATGTCCGGATTGGATGATTTACTGAGGGTTACGGCCAGAACGCTGCCGTCCGGTGCCCAGGCCGGCGCCATGTTGAGGCCTTTCTGGTGGGAGATGGCGCGGGTGGTTTTGAGGGTGCTCAGCGCGGTGATATAGAGATTGGGGTTGTTCCGGTGGTATGAGGTGTAGGCGAGCCATTTGTTGTCAGGGGAGAATTTGGGAGAGACAGCCAAGTATTCATGCTGGGTTACCTGACGGACGTTATCGCCAAGGACATCGGCAAGCCAGATCTCCTTGTGCCCGGACGACGTGGAAACGAAAGCGATCTGGCTCTGGCTCACCCCGGGTTCCCCGGTGAGCTGGGAAATGACTTCATCGCAGAATTTTTTTACGCTTTGCTGATGCTTGCTGACCGGAGTCTGGTAACGGCGGCCAAGAATCATGCGGCCGGATTGAATTTCATTGAGGCGCAGTTCCAGCACAAGTCCGTCCGCGGTCATTTCATATTGGCCGAGGATCGTGAATTCCGTGCCGAGAGCAGCCCAGTCCCAGGTCTGGGCGCCACCGTAGGCAGCGGGATCGATTATATTCACAAACCCGTGAAAGGCCAGGGCCCGGCTCAGGAGATCCGCCATCTTCTTGCCGCCGTCATGGATGGTGCCCGGTTGTTTTTTGTCGACAAAATATGGAACCGCGATGTTCACCTTGCGGACGTTGGCAGAGGTGATATCCAGATAGACTATGGCCTCCGCCGGGCGGACGGAGCCGAGCAACAGGGTGAGGCAAAGAAGGATCATGCCCGATGCGGAAGCGAAGATGCTGTTTCGCTTGGCAAGGGCATGGTGCGCCTTGCCAAGGGTTGCGGCGTGGTCCGCTGGTGGATTTTCAGTCTTTTTCGTCCAAATGTTTTTCATTAAAAAATCCATGTTATAAAACTTCTCCTGGTCTGAATTTCAGGCCGATTTCCATTTCTGACTGGTTGATGCCGATGGGGAATGGCGGGAGCGGTGAAGAGAGCTTCAGCGTTTTTTCAACAAATTGATTGAAAAAGATATTGTCTGATTTTTTCTTGAAAGAGCTTTCAACAATAACACCATCGCGCCTGACCCGGATAATGACGATGGCCTCGATGTTATCCTTCCAGTTTTGCAGGTCCGGCAGGGCCCAATGCTCATGGATCTGGTTGTTCACGGCCAGCAGGTAGCGGCGGAGATTTTCATCGACCATGATTCCGCTGCCGCCCGCGCCGCTCCCTGTGCCACTGCCTGCCTGAGTCGAGGCCGTGGAGCCTGTCCCCGTCCCGGCCGCGGCTTTACCGGCGGCAAGCTGCTGGTTTGCCTTGAGGTTTTGTTTTATCAGGTCAACCGCGCTTTTTGCTTTTTTGTCCGCATCGGCCTTGGCTTTTTCCGCTGCGTCCCGGGCCTTTTTCGCATTGTCTTCGGCGAGCAGTTTGTCTCGCAACAGCTTTACCTTGTCAACGTCTGCTTTTTCCTTTGTTTTTATCGGTTTCAGCGAAATGGCGTCCTTGGCGACCGCCGGCGGTTCTGGCGCCGGCGGTGTTTTTTGTGGCGGCGTGGGCTTTGTTGGCTCAGGCACAGCCACGGGCGGGCTGGGTTCCGCCTGGGGGGCGGTGGTTGCGGCTTTGCTTGGTGCCGCCGCCGGAGCAGGTCCGCCGAGATCCTCCACGGAAAAAAGGTTGACCGTATACACCTCCGGTATTTTTCGTTGGAAGTGCAGGAAATTTGGAGCAAAAAGCCCGAAAAGCACGAAGCAAACATGCACGGTAATGGTCAAAAACAGGGGTTTTTGCCATTGGTTATCAGGCAGCTCGGATGTCGGCGGACGAAAAGGCACGGTGTATATGCTATTTTTTGGGTTTGTCGATTTCGGGCTGGGTTATCATCCCGAGTTTGTCAAAACCAACGGCCTTGATGTCGGACATAAGAGAAACCACGACACCGTAAGGGACTTCTTTGTCGGCCCTGAGCAGGACCGCATCATTCGTGCCTTTTTTGGCAAGAGCGGCCAGTTCTTGTTTGATGGCGGCCTGGGTGCCTTTGGTATTGTTGAGCAGGAAATCTCCTTTTTTCGTAATCGTCACAATGATGGGGGTCTTTTCCTGTTGCAGGGGTTTGGCGGTTGTTTCCGGCAGATCGATGTCAACGCCCTGGGTCATCATGGGGGCGGTGATCATGAAAATGATCAGCAGCACAAGCATGACGTCCACCAGCGGAGTGACGTTGATATCCGAAACAAGCCGTTTTTTGCAGTTGCCGTCTTCGACCGGACCCATGGCGAATTCCTGTAAACCGTAGTTTGAAAAAAATTATATGGTGCAATGCCGTGATCGGCGGAAGGAATCGTAACGAAGTGACAAGAACTGACAGCACTGTTTTGTCACGGTTCCCAATGCGTATTAACTCTGGCGGGAGATGAAATCCCTTTCCACGAGGTTCAAAAAATCAACGGAAAAGCTGTGCATCCTGCTTTCGATTTCCGCCATCTGGTTGGAGTAATAATTGTAAAAAACAACGGCTGGGATGGCCACGGCAAGGCCTGCGGCCGTAACGACCAAGGCCTCGGAAACACCGGGTGCCACAACGGCCAGCGAAGCTGAGCCGCGCTGGCCTATTTCATGAAAAGAGGTCATGATGCCCCAGACCGTCCCGAAAAGACCGATAAAGGGGGCGGTGCTGCCGGTGGTGGCCAGAAAAGGAAGCGACTGGGACAGCCTGGCGGATTCGAGATTTTCCGCTTTGCGGAGCGCCCTTTTCAGGGGTTCCATGCCGGCAAGGCGTGTCTCCAGGGTTTCATCGGCGGCACGGGAGGTCGCTGTTGTTTTGCCGAGTTTCTGGAGTTCATGGTAGCCGGTCCGGAAGATGTTCGCCTCCGGACACAGGGAGAGGTTGTTGGCGAACCTGAGGGCTTCGGAAAGATTTTTGCTCTGCCAGAAGGTTTCCAGGAATTCTTCGCTTTCCATTTTCGCCTTCTTGTACAGGGAAAATTTCTGGAACACAATGAACCACGAGTACAGGGAGAACCCCAGGAGCATGATCATGACAAATTTGACCGTGAGTCCGGCCTCAAGAAACATTGAAATAATATTAAGCTCACCCACTTGCAGTCATCCTCTTTAGGTTAATTTGGTTGAGATCTGAAAAACATACATTCATGCAAGAATGCACATCGATGGAGCAGCCGGGCTGATCCTTGGCCGAGGAATGGGATGTGACGCGGTGACATTCCGGTGGATTGCATCCCCGAAGATTCCCGCTACTTGTAATTTTTTTTGCGCATCTTGTCAATGGAACTCATTAATGATAGCCGGGTTTTTCAAGAAAATTTCGTGGAAAACCCAAGGGAGTTCCACCGTGAATATTTTTGACATCATCCGGCAAAAAAGGTATTAAATTCCGGTTGAGCATCGTCGGGACGGCGGCGGGCGGTGTTGCCCGCTTGAGCAGGAGTCCGTTTCGTTTCCGGATACATTTTGCAGGATAGTCCCATGAAAGAAATCAAGGTTGGTTTGCTGGGTTTTGGCACAGTCGGCAGCGGTTTAGCAGAGGTTCTGTTGCAGCAGGCCGAGCGGCTGCGGCGGAAAACAGGCGCCTCCATCCGGTTGTGCCGGGTTGCGGATATCCGTCTTGAAGCATTGCCCCCGCAATTTAAGGAGGTTGAGCTGGTCCGGGACGCGGACCTGATCTTCAAGGACCCGGAGATCGACATCGTGGTCGAGCTCATCGGCGGGATTGAGCCGGCGAAAACCTTTATTTTGAAGGCCATAGAGCATGGCAAGCATGTGGTCACCGCCAACAAGGCCCTTGTCTCCCAGCACGGCATGGAGATCTTTGAAGCCGCGGCCAGGAAAAACGTCGAGGTCGGCTTTGAGGCCAGCGTCGGCGGCGGCATTCCGGTGATCAAGGCCCTGAAAGAGGGGCTGGTTGCCAACAAGATCCTCTCGATCATGGGCATCATGAACGGGACGGCCAATTATATCCTGAACAAAATGACCGACGAGGGCATGGCTTTTGCCGAGGTGCTGAAAGAGGCCCAGGAAAAAGGATACGCCGAGGCAGACCCCACCTATGATGTCGAGGGAATTGACACGGCCCACAAGCTGGTGATTTTGATGACCATGGCCTACGGCATGCGGATGAGCCTGAGCGATGTCAGCATCGAAGGAATCTCCCAGATCGAGCCCATTGACATCGATTTTGCCCGGGAATTCGGCTACCGCATCAAGCTCCTGGCCATCAGCCGGAATCATGGCGACACCGTGGAGGCCAGGGTGCATCCGACCATGGTGCCGGAAAAGGATCTGCTGGCCAACATCGGCGGCGCCTATAACGGCATCCAGTTCACTGGGGACATGGTGGAGGACATCCTGCTCTATGGCCAGGGCGCCGGCAAAATGCCCACCGGCAGCGCGGTTGCCGCGGACGTGGTCGACATCGCCCGGAACATCCTCTGCAACAGCATCAACCGGGTGCCGTGCCTTGCCTATCTGCCGGAGGAGATCAAGCCCCGGTCCATCACCCCCATGGAGAGCCTGCGCGGCTGTTATTATTTCCGGATGACCGCCATGGACAAGCCCGGCGTTCTCTCCACCATCGCCGGGATTTTGGCGCATCACAACATCAGTATCGAATCGGTTCTCCAAAAGGGCAGGCAGAAAAAGGGCACCGTGCCCGTGGTGATGATGACCTATGAGGCGGAGGAAGCCTCGGTGCGCAAGGCACTGGCCGAGATCGACGCCCTGGATATCTGCACCGACAAGACGGTGAAGATCCGGATCATGAAGGCCCATGCGGAATAGCAACAACATGAAATATATCATTCTGGTCGGTGACGGCATGGGGGATCTGCCCATTGCCGAATTGGGCGGCAAAACCCCCTTGGCGTATGCCAAAACCCCGGCCATGGACAGGATTGCTAGCCAAGGCGAGCTCTGCCTCGTCCGCACCGTGCCCGAGGGGTTTCCCCCTGGCAGCGATGTGGCCAATCTCTCCCTGCTCGGGTATCTCCCGCATGAGTGTTACAGCGGCCGCGCCCCCCTGGAAGCCGCCAGCCTTGGCGTTTCCCTGGCGCCCGGTGAAATTGCCTTCCGCTGCAACCTGGTTACCCTGCGTTTCGAAGCAGATCGGGTGTACATGGAGGATTACAGCAGCGGCCATATCTCCAGCCCGGAGGCAAGAATCCTGATCGAAGGAATCGAGGCGGTTGCCGGCACCGACCGATTGCATTTTTATCCCGGAGTCAGCTACCGGCATCTGCTCGTGCACTCCGGCGAGGTCGGGCCGCTGGTCACCGTGCCGCCCCATGATCATACCGGCCGCGAGGTGACCGAGTTCTGGCAGCGGTACAACCGCATCCCCCATCTGCAGGAAGCCCTGAAAAAAGCGGTGGATTTTCTCGCTGACCATCCGGTGAACCGTGAGCGGCGGGCGGGCCAGCATAATCCCGCCAATGGTATCTGGCTCTGGGGGGAGGGCAAGGCGCCTTCCATGCCGTCCATCAAGGAGCAGTTTGGCGTTGAGGGCGCTTTGATTTCCGCGGTCGATCTGCTCAAGGGCATCGGCGTGTATGCCGGGCTTGAGATCATCAATGTGCCGGGCGCCACGGGATATCTGGACACCAACTATGCAGGCAAGGCCGCGGCCGCCATTGAGGCGCTGCAGGAAAAAGATCTGGTCTTTGTGCACGTTGAAGCGCCGGACGAAGCCGGGCATCAGGGCAGTCTCAAGGACAAGCTCCAGGCCATCGAGGATTTTGACGCGAAGATCGTGCAGCCGATTTTTGCAGCGCTGCTGGCGAGCGGGCATGATTTTCGCCTGGCCGTGGCCATGGATCACTGCACGCCGCTTTCCCTGAGAACCCACAGTTCTGAACCCGTGGCCGTGGCCATTTATGATTCGCGGCCGGGGCGGTCGGGCAGCGGTCTTCCCTATGACGAGCAAAGCGCTGCCAAGGCAGGGGAGCTGCTGGAGGATGGCCGGCAGTTTTTTCTGCGGGTGTTGGGGCGCTGATGGCTGATGCGCGCCTGGACATGCAGGAACCGCTGCATCACCACCGCTGCCGGGTGATTTACGGCGATACGGATTCCGGCGGGGTGGTGTATTATGCCAATTATCTGCGCTACTTTGAGGCGGCCCGCACCGAATTGATGCGGGAACGGGCGATCTCCTACAGGGAGATGGAACAGCAGGGGCTCATCATGCCGGTGGTGGAATGTCATGTCCGGTATAAGGCCTCGGCCCGCTACGACGACCTCTTGCTGGTGGAAACCTGCCTTGTGGAGGTGAAGTCCCGGACATGCCGCTTTAATTACCGGATTATCCGGGAAAATGACGGGAAAATGCTGGCCCAAGGATATACCACCCACGCGGTGGTCGATTGTGACGGTAGATTGACGAAATTTCCAGAGGCGTTGCTTGCCGCCTTGCGGGATCAGTCCCCGGATGCTGCTTAATCCCTTTATTTTCCTTGACATTCTCTCAATATAGAGTATTATCACAAAATTGACGCGGGGTGGAGCAGTTCGGTAGCTCGTCGGGCTCATAACCCGAAGGTCGTTGGTTCAAATCCAGCCCCCGCTACCATGTAAATGTTAAGGACTTGGCGTAGCTGCCGAGTCCTTTTTTTTGTTGCAGTGTCCTTGGCTGGGTTCAGGCCGGATGCTGTCTTTCGCAGCTCGTTTGGCTGATCGGTAATAAGGGGGGAATATGGCGGCGACCGTTGACGAGGTAACCATCAATTATGAAGAAGACGGGATCGTGGTTGTCAAGGAACTCGAGAAGGTTATCCTGTCCAAGGGCGCCTGGGCCACGATACTGTTTCGCTATCAGCAGTGGGATGCCAAAAAGAATGAATACAGTCCGGATCGGTATTCCATCCGTCGCTATCGCAAGGTCAACGGCGAATACAGCCCGCAGTCCAAGTTCAATATCTCCAGCCCCGATCAGGCGCAAAAGATTGTCGATGCCTTGCAAGGCTGGCTTGCGTAACCTTGATGCGCCTTTGCGCAATCTGTACGGGTGATTCCGGGCAACACCCTTTCTGCCTTGGAACCTCATGGAGTTTTCATCTTCGCAGGACGTCCTTTATGGTTGGCGGTTTTTGCGGAAACAAGCTATAGTTTTTGACGTACTACTCTTGATTTTCGACGTACAGACGGGTTGAGAGCATGCATATTACGATCAAGACACACCGTATCCGCAACACAACGATGGTGCTGGCAAACGCCATGCGCCGTTCGCGTGCGACCACGCACTTTGTTGAAAAGTTGCCGAGCCGTTAGGCCAAGCGATGAATACTCCCCCTGCAAATACCCCTCGGCAAAAGCGGGTTTCTTTCGCGCTCCTGCTGCTGCTCATCCTTCTTGGCTGGTGGTTTTTCTTCGTTTACCAGCGGCCGGTTCCCACACCCGAGATCACTCCCATTGCTGTTACGGCGCGCGGAGATCTCGCGGCTGACGAGCAAAGCACCATCGCTCTTTTTCGTTCCGCCTCGCCGGCGGTGGTCTATATCACCAATATCGAAGTCCGACGGAACATCTTCAGCCTCAATATCCACGAGATTCCTCAGGGAACTGGCTCCGGCTTTGTCTGGGACAAGCAGGGAAGGGTAGTGACCAACTATCATGTTATCGAGTCTGCCAGCAGGGTCGAGGTCACCCTGGCGGATCGTTCCACCTGGCAGGCCACCCTGGTGGGTGTTGCTCCGGACAAGGATCTGGCGGTGCTGCAGATTTCGGCGCCGGCGGAGAAACTCTCCCCGCTCCCTCTGGGTGAGTCCCATAATCTGCTGGTGGGGCAGAAGGTTTTCGCCATCGGCAATCCCTTTGGCCTTGATCAGACCCTTACCTCCGGCATTGTCAGCGCTCTTGGCCGGGAGATCCAGTCGGCAACCGGGCGCACCATTCAAGGGGTTATTCAGACGGACGCCGCCATCAACCCCGGCAACTCGGGAGGCCCCCTGCTTGACAGCGCCGGACGTCTTATCGGGGTGAATACTGCCATTTACAGCCCCTCCGGCGGCAGCGCCGGCATCGGCTTTGCCGTGCCGGTGGACGTGGTGGCCGAGGTGATTCCGGAGATTATCCGGCATGGGCGGCTGATCCGGCCCGGTCTTGGCATTGCCGTAGCGGATGACCAGATTGCCAAGCGGATTGGGGTGGCAGGGGTGCTGGTCATGAATATCGAGCCGGGCAGTTCCGCCGAATCCGCCGGACTCCGGGGAACACGGCGGGTTCGCGGGGAGATCGTCATCGGGGATGTCATTCTCGCCGTTGACGGCCACAAGGTTTTTTCCTACGACGATTTGCGCAATGCCATGGATCGCTACAAGGTCGGGGATGCGGTCACCCTGACCATTGAACGGGAGGAGCGGCAGATACAACTGCCAGTGGTACTGGAAGAGGTGGGATAGCTTTGTGACCTGGTGGACCCGCGCCCTTAAGAGTCTTATCTCCATAAACGAGCAGCGACTGGATCTGTTTCGGGTGTTTCCCGGAATACGACGGTTTCTCGCCGCCCGGCATCATTACGCCTATCTCCGGACCGCCGGCGATATTCTCTTTGCCCTGGTGGTTGTTTCGGGTCTTTTCGGTCCCAAGGATGCGCGGAGCAATGTCGCGGTATTCCTTTCCTGGGGCCTGATCTGGCCCAGCATTGTGCTGAGCTGGTTTTTCGTGGGCAGGATGTGGTGCGGGATCTGCCCTTTCCCCGGGCTTGGCGTCTTCCTGCAACGCCGGGGGATAAGCTTTTCCCTGAGCGTTCCGAAAATCCTGCAGAAATATGGGGTGTATGCCTCGGTTATTCTGCTGGCCCTCATCATCTGGACCGAGGTTGTTGCCGGACTTGACCGGTCTCCGGTGGGCACTTCGTATTTTGTCCTCTCCATTGTTTTCGGCGCGGCGCTGTTCTCGATTTTTTTCCCCGGACAGGCGTGGTGCAGGCATCTCTGTCCTCTGGGCCGCATCAGCGGCGCGGCGGCAACCCTTTCCATCACCGAGTTCAGGCCGGATCACGAAAAATGCCGCGGCTGCGAGACCTTTGCCTGCAAAAAAGGGCTTGCAGGCAAACGGGGTTGCCCGGTGTACCTTGGGGCCTACAATGTCCAGAATAATCTGCATTGTCTGGTCTGCGGCCATTGTCTCCCTTTTTGCGACCGGGACTCGCCGCAACTGCTCCTGCGCAATCCCTATTCGGAGCTGATTCGCAACAAGGGGCGCTACATCACCTGCTCGTATATCGTTCCGTTCCTCATTGGTTCCCAGCTCGCTCGTTTTCTGCGTAAAAAGGAGATCTACACCCAGCTTGCCGACTTCTCCGGTTGGTCGGACGCTGTTCTCTTCAGTCTGTTGCTGTTGATCGGTTTTGCCTTAAGTCTGGCGATTATCCGTTTTGGCGCCCGGTTGTTCGGAATCAATGAGGATCCCCTGTTCGGCAAGTTTTCCCCCATGGTCCCGATTCTGATCCCCATGGCCTTCACCGGGGAGCTTGTCTACCGGCTGGGATATTTTGCCGCGGGGGTGGGCGATTTCATCCCAACCGTCGGGCGTCAGATCGGAGCCGGGTTTCTGGAGAAGTTCTTTTTTACCATCCCTGATTTTCCGGTACAGATCCTTTCCGCATTCTTCATGCTCAACGGTTCCATTGCCGGATGCTATATCCTCTGGCAATTCTGCCTCAATGATTTCGAGGGCCATGTCCGTTTCCGGAACTTTCTCGGGATCAATCTCCTGATTATCGCTCTGCTCATTTTCTATCTGACTGTTATTTTTTAGGAGGTTGGAAATTATTTTCTGCGTTTTTTGGCTAGAAAATAATTTCGTTAACGCACGCCTCCCGTGTATCGGGGTTAGACGCCGTTACGCCTCGTGATGCACTTCTCGCCTTTCAGAAGATACGGATGTGCTGTTAACGGTTTTGCTGGGACTGGGTCATAAAGGAGAGCCGTTTGCGTTTGGCAAGCTCCCGCATGTCCATGGCCCGGTCTGATTCATCAATGATCTCCCTGCCCACAATTTCCTCAATGATATCCTCCAGGCTGACCACGCCGGTGACCGAGCCGTATTCATCAACCACCACAAAGAGATGTTTGCGGTGTTCGAAAAATTCGAGCATGACCGTGGTCAACCGTCCGGTTTCCGGGACAAAATGCACGGGTTGCATGAACTCCCGCAGGGTTTTCTCTTCGGCTCCGTGGGTTGCCAAGTTGAACAGATCCTTGCGCAGGAGAATGCCGATGACCTCATCCCTGTTTTTTTCATAAAGCGGAATCCGGCTGTGCATATTGAGCAGCCTCTCGTTGGCCTGCATTGCCCTGGTTACGGTGAGGTCGGCATCGAGCATGAAGGTGACGGTGAGCGGAGTCATGATCTGGCGGACGTTTTTATCCTTGAGATCGAGAATGTTGGTGATGACCCGGCGCTCCTGAAGACTTATCTCCCCGGATCTGTGGCTCTGCCGCGCCAGGGCCTGGATTTCCTGGGCCGAGACCAGGAGGCCGTCGTCCTTGGCCGGGAGAAGCCGGGTGATGGCCTGGATCAGCAGGATGAACGGGGCCAATAATTTTACCATCCACTGGAGGGGATAGGCGATCCAGACCGCTAGTTCCCGGCAGTAGGAAACACCCAGGGTTTTGGGGAGTATCTCCGAGAAGAGGAGAATGGCCAGGGTGAAGAATACGGAAAACCAGACCATGCTGTCGGCGCCAAACACCGCGGCGGCAGCGGCTCCGGAGAGCGTGGCGCCTGCGGTGTTGGCAATGGTGTTCAGGGTGAGCACCGCGGTGATGGGCCGGTGGATATCCTTTTTCATCTCCAGGAGAATCCGGCCGATCTTTTTGTGGCTCCGGCTGGTTATTTCGATATGACTCATCGGCAAGGAGTAGAACGCCGCTTCGCAGATGCTGCACAACGCGGAGACTATAATGGCAAAACCGACGGAAAGGCATAATTGCAGGATCAAGGGCGCCTCCATTTTTTCCAGGTGGATGGGGTTGGAAATGAGATTGCTGAAACGATCAGCAATCTAATGCAATTATTTGATTCTATCATGCAATTATCATTGCGTAAGGGGTACTCTGTATTATATAAAAAAACATCTCCTTCAATTAACTCCTTACAGGCAAGGAAAGTCGACCCGGACACCCCACCGAACCCTTCAGTTTTTTAAGATGGCGAGAACAGCTCTGTTTTCCGGATGCGCCACCATGGCTTTGTGCTGAAAGGTCCGAAGGGGATTACCATTCTATGGTTTGTATAAAAAAATGTTCGGTTTTTATTGTTGATCCGAATCCGTCGCACAAGGCGGCGTTCCAGGAATTGCTGGGGCGCTGGCCGCATCTTGTCTGTTATTGCACAACTATCGAGGAGTTCAAGCAGCTTCTCTCCGGGATTGTGCCGGATATCGTGTTGTGCAATCTCAATCTGCCCGGCCTGCACGAACAGGATTTCCTGCGCTATGTCAGCACCGCCTGCCCCCATGCGATCAGAATTATTTTTTCGGAAAAGACCGGGGCTGACGCCTTGGTCAGAACTGTGGCCACAGGGGCTGCGCACCGGGGGTTTTGTTTGCCCCTGAGCAAGGACTTGGGCCAATCGTTGGAGCACGATCTCTCCGTGCGCTCACGGATCAGAATGCGTAAATGCTGGGATTTCCTTGATAATGGGCAAGGGCTTCCCGCGCTTCCGCCGGTGGTGCATGAACTGGAAGTCATTCTCCAGAAGCCCGATTATGCCTTGAACCAGGTTGTCGAGGTTCTTGGCAAGGATCCGGTCCTTGCCGCCCGGCTCCTGCAGATGGTGAATTCCGTGCATTTTTCCCGGGGAATGAAGATTGACGATCTCCATCGGGCCGTAAGCTGCCTCGGCATCAGCAGGACACGGAAGATGGTTCTTTTCCTCTGCGCGCTCAACCATTTCCAGTATCCGAAAAAATATCATCCCCATGCCCTGAAGATCATTGACCACAGCATCCAGTGCGGCAAGCTCGCCGGACTCATCGCCAAAACGCTTGCCCCGGGACAGGAGAGGACCGCGGTTACGGCCGGACTTCTCCATGATATCGGCAAGCTGGTCTTTCTTGCTTCCCTTGATGAGGTGTTGCACCATTCCCCCACATTTCTAAGACGGTACGGCCTGTTCGCCACCGAGATGGAAGAGCAGCTTTTCGGCATTAGCCACCTGGAGTTGGGCAGCGCCTTGCTCCTCTGGTGGAATCTTCCCCTGGTCATGGTTGACGCCGCGGCAAATCACGGCCAGCCGCTCAACTCGCTGCAAGGGGTTCCGTTATGCGTGGCCATTGCCGACCGGTGTCTTCTCAAGATCGCCAACGGAGAGGCGTTCACCACGGATTTCAATCTGCTTTCCCAGGATCTGCCCGTGGAGCACTGGCTGCAATGCGCCCGCTCCATGACCATGGAAAAAATCATGCCCATTGCCGCATGATCCCCATTCCGTTGCATCGGTTTTTTATAATCAGCATTCCACCTTGAGGAGTACATGCATGCTGCAGTTCAGTAAGGTTGAGCCCAAGAACTATGCCGGGGATCTTCTTGTATATCTGGTGCGTCAGTCCGGCAAGGGAGCTCCCCGTTGCGGTGTGGGAATGGTTGATGAGGTTCTCCGGCGGGTGCATGCGCTTGGGGATTTTTCCGGAAAAGAGGGAGAGCACCTGCTTTTTTATCCGGAAAAAACAAAACAGGGCGTTTTTGCCGCACAGCGGATACTGGTTGTCGGTCTGGGCAAGGAGGATTTCAGCCAGGAGTTGTTCCGCAAGGCAGGGGGGACCATCGTCTCCCTGGCCATGAAGAGCAAGGCCAGGGATCTGTTGCTCGTGGCGCCTGATCTTGACTGCGACTTGACCGAAATGGTCGAAGGGCTCTCGGAAGGACTTGTGCTGGGCGCCTACCGGTTTCGAAAATACAAAACCAAAAAGGATGCGGATGGCCCGGGCGAGATGTTGCAGCAGGCAGCCCTGTATAGCGCTGACCGCACAGGGACAGGCAAGGCGATCAAGCTGGGGGAAATCGTCGCCCAGGCTGCCTGCCGGGCTCGCGATATGGCCAATGAACCGGCCAGCCACTGGACCCCGAGCCATTTCTCCGAATACGGCAGGCAGTTGGCTGCTGCCCACGGCATGACCTGCACTGTTCTGACTCAGGCTCGGTTGAAAAAACTGGGCATGGGCGGGATTGTCGGGGTCAATCAGGGATCGGCCTGCCCGCCGGAAATGGTGATCCTCGAATATGCGGTGAAACCTAGCGCGCCGACCCTGCTGCTGGTCGGCAAGGGACTCACCTTTGATTCCGGCGGTATCTCGCTCAAACCGAGCGCCGGGATGGAAGAGATGAAGTACGATATGTGCGGGGGGGCCGCGGTTCTGTGCGCCATGCAGGCGGTTGCCCAAGCGAAACTCAAGGGCTTGAATCTGGTGGCGATTGTGCCGGCCACGGAAAATCTCCCCGGCCCGGCCGCCCTGAAGCCTGGAGATGTGATCACCCAGTACGGCGGCAAAACCGTGGAGGTGGTCAACACCGATGCCGAAGGCCGTCTGATTTTGGCCGATGCCCTGGCCTACGGCATCAAAAAATACAAGCCGGACATGGTCATCGACGTTGCCACCCTGACCGGCGCCGTCATCATTGGTCTCGGGCATCATCACACCGGCCTGCTCTCCAATGACGAGGATCTGTGCGAGCAATTGCTTGCCGCGGGGGCGCGCAGCGGCGAACCTCTCTGGCGGCTGCCCCTGGACCCGGAGTATACCAAGCAGCTCAAGTCCGAGATAGCGGATATCAAAAACGTCGGGAAAAAAGACGGCGGCGCCATTACCGCCGCCTCTTTTCTCAAGGAGTTTGTCGGGGAGACCCCTTGGGCCCACCTGGATATTGCCGGCACGGCTTGGGATTTCACCGAAAAATCCTATATCCCCAAAGGGCCTTCCGGGATAGCGGTGCGCACCCTGTTTGATTTTGTCAGAAAGTGGAAGAAATGACCGATGGGGCAGACGCTCAGTCTACGGTTTTTTTGTTGTTCCCGGAGATGGCCCTGCTCCGATGGTGTGAACACTCGGTTACGAGCTTGTCCGCAGTAAACCTTTGGTTCTCGCCCGCTGCTTTTGCGGTCCTTGACCGCTCCTCAAGTGCAAAACCCTCGCCGTAGCGCTGTCCGCATCCGTTTTTATTTCTTTGGCAATTGCGCTTTCCGGCCAGCGGGTTGCGCCGGCTGAGAAGAATTGCCGGCCGCTGCCAGATCCTTGACCTGCTTCATGGCCCGGATATAGACTTCGCAGGTCTCGCATTGCCCAAAATCCTTGGAACAGGCAGTATTGGCGCGTTGCCAGCAGGGGATGGACCTGTCGATGTATGCCGAGCACCGGTCTCTTTTTTCCGGGGGGCATTTGGTTATTTCCCAACAGGGGGTGAGTTCGAGCAGCATCTTGATGCCGGGAATGCTGATACCCTTTTCATGGATAAGGGTGCGCAGGCAGGTGATCCACTCAACATCGTTGTTCGAGAAATAGCGTTTGTTGCCTTGCCGGGCGGGCTTGATCAACCCCTCTTCCTCATAGATCCGCAAGGTTCGCGGGTGAACGGAGAGAAGTTTCGCCGCAACACTGATCGGGTAAATCGGTTCGCTGTTGTCAAGTGCCATGTGCCGCTCCGTGTATATCCGTCTTTCATGAGCAGAGCATGGAGAAGGCCACCGTTCGGGCGACCCTTCTCCAATGATTCATTCTGTTACAGGCCGCGCAGGGTTTCCAAGACCTTGGGATCGGCTTCGTCTTCGGCCAGAATGACATGGCAGGTCTCACAGTCCATGGAGATGATTTCACCGGCCTTGGTTGTATGGCTGCCATCGTGACAGCGGAAACAGCCCGAATCATTTTTGTGCCCAAGGAAATTTCTGTAGGTGTTCCATTCTATTTTCATTTCCGGGAAAACATTTTCCACGTAGGCCGCCTGGATGCCGCTGATCGCCTGTCCCAGAAGCGGCAGGTTGTTGTTCACCAGGGTTGGATAATCCCTCCGGTATCGGGCCCGGATTTCCGTGGCAATGGTGTTTTTGGCTTCCTCATGGCTGGCATAGGTTCTCGTGATCAACTCCAGGGCAATTTTCTTTATGTAGGGGAGGGAAACAGGGATATCCCCATGGGCCAGCTTTTGATCCAGGGCTTCATCAGGCGGGAGGTAGATATGGGTGGGGCGATTATGGCAGTCGACGCAATCCATGGTCCGCACTTTCCCGGCAGGTCCGGCGCCGGTATCCGTCTCTTTAGTGAAAACAATCTCGGTGCCGTCCGGCTTGGAAAGTCTCACTTCGCTGATTTTTTCCCGGGCCGTATCCGTGTGGGTATAGGTTATCTCGTTTTGCGGGGACACATGCCAGTGAATGCCATGGGCATTACTGCCCCGGTAACCGCCGGAGCCAACCTTGAGGAGGAGCACGGTTTGGAGATGGGTGTTTTTTTCATCGGGCAGGAATTTATCCCTGATATAGAGCTTGTCTCCATGGAATAATTCAGGCCGGTGGCATTGCTCGCAGGTCTCCCGGGCCGGCCGCAAACCGTGGACCGGGGTTTGAATCGGCCGGCTGTATGTGTTGAAGGCAACGGCAAAGATCTGTCTGACCCCGGAAATTTTCGATTTCACAAACCATTGGGCGCCTTGGCCGATATGACATTCCACGCAACGAACCCGTGAATGGGGAGAATTCTTGTAGGTGGTGTACTCAGGGGCCATGACCGTATGGCATAATTGCCCGCAAAATCCGATGGATTCCGTGTAGTGGTAGCCGGTGTAGGAAATAAGGCCGAGGATGAAAAGATTGAGCAAGGTAAGACCGGATATCAGGAAGACAAGTTTTCGTACCTTGGCGAATCGGTTCGGGGCGGAAAATTGTTCTTTCAGGTAGTCGTAGGTGAAGAGGCTGACCCCTTCCTTGCCCTTGAAGAAGAAAAGGCCCAGAAAAACAAGGAGCAGGCTCACCATGAAGAGCGGACCTAAAACCAGATAGATGATAAAACCGAAATAGGGATTTTCCACGATTCCCATGATGTCGAGAACCGCCGCAACCAGCAGGATCGGAAAGGTGACGGTGGTCAGAACCGCCCCCATGAGGGAAACCTTGCTGCGGGCAATGCTATTGACAAACGTCTTGACGATGTCTGTGAATGTGGCCAATGCTCATCCTCCCGTCTCGATAATGTTCATGGTTGCATGTTTCGCACAATACCGGCTCCCTTGTAATCTATCATGGATATGTGTAAAGAAAAAACAAATTATTCTAATAAGTTACATGCAAAGTCAGGGTGTCAGCATTCCGGCATTAAAAAAGGAGCAGCATTTGTTGAAATAATAATGACCACTTTTTGGGTAATCGCAATATTGCAAAAAAAATGAAGAAGACCCGCAAGGCGCCGTGCCCCATGGCGCTGATTTTCAGGGTTTGCCGGCAGGCGAAGGCAGATGCGCGCAGTGGCTCGTGGCCGGGCAGGTCATGCATTCATGGATCTTTCCCTCACTGGATTCGGATATTTCCGCAGCTTGTTTGTTGCGGGAGCATTCGAAGATTATTTCCATCTCTTCGCGGTCCAGGGTTTCTGTCTGCAGGAGAGTCTCCGCCAGGTGTCTCAAGAAAGGTTTTTCTTGCAGAAGGATGGCATGTGCTTTCTGGGAGCATTCCTCCACCAGTTTGCGCACTTCCATGTCGATGTGTCTGGCGGTAATTTCGCTGTAGATCAGCGAATTTGTCTGGTCTCCCAGAAAGCCTTCCTCTGATTTGGCGTAGGCCAGTGGGCCGATAACCTCATTCATCCCCCATTGGCATACCATCTTGGTGGCGATCTGGGTGGCGCGCAGGAGATCGTCTTCCGCGCCGGTGGTTTGCTGGTTGAGGCCGATTTTTTCCGCGGCTCGGCCGGCCATGAGAATGGCGATCCTGGTCTGCAGGTATTCCTTGGTATGGGCCTGACGGTCGGTAAGGTTTTGCTGTAGGGTGTGTCCCATGGCTCGTCCGCGGGGGATAATGCTGATCTTTTGAATGGGATCGGCCTCTGGGAGATGGCGGGCAACAATGGCATGGCCAGCCTCGTGATAGGCCATGGTTCGCCGGTCATCCTTGCTGATCACGAAGCCCTTGCGCTCGATGCCGATGAGAATCCGGTCTTTTGCCTCGTTAAAATCGTCTGCTTCGATGGCCTCCTTGTTTTCCCGGGCCGCGATCAGGGCAGCCTCGTTCACGAGATTGGCCAGTTCCGCGCCGGTAAAGCCGGGGGTGTTTCTGGCAACCTCCGCCAGATCGACATTTTCCGAGATGATCAAGCGTTTGCTGTGCACCTGAATGATTTTCAGCCTCCCTTTCACGTCGGGGGGCAGGATGGTGATCTGCCTGTCGAAGCGGCCGGGGCGTCTCAGGGCCGGGTCAAGGATGTCCGGGCGGTTGGTGGCGGCCAGGACGATGATGGTGTCGTCGCGGCCGAAGCCGTCCATCTCGACCAACAGGGCATTCAGGGTTTGCCCCCGTTCATCCTGGCCTCCGACCGATCCTGCCCCGCTGCGGTGGGCGCCGACCGCATCGATCTCGTCAATAAAGACGATGCAGGGCGCATTTTTTTTTGCTTCCCGGAAAAGATCCCGGACCCTCGAAGCGCCAACCCCCACGAACATCTCCACGAAATCGGAGCCGCTGAAGCTGTAAAATGGAACCCCGGCCTCGCCGGCAATGGCTTTTGCCAGCAGGGTTTTACCCGTGCCGGGAAGGCCTTGCAGCAAAACGCCCTTGGGCAGGCTGGCGCCAAGCCTGCTGAATTTTTTCGGCTCTTTGAGGAAGTTGACTATTTCCCTGAGTTCCTCTTTGGCCTCCGGGATGCCGGCAACATCATCAAAGGTTATGGGTTTGTTGTTTTTGTCGAAATGAATCGCCTTGTTTTTGGCGAATTCAGGCTCCTCTTCGGATTTTCGTTGCTGGGTCCGCATCACAAGCAACCCGCCTATAAGAATGATGCTGATCGGCAGTGTGACCGTAAAGAAGTTGCCAAATGGCGAAGGACGGTCATCTTCCGTGATGATGGCGACTTTCTTTTGGACCAGCTTGCCCATCAGAGTATCCACATCTGGGGAAAAGGTGGAAAACTCACGGCCATAAATATCCGTGAGCGAGATGTTTCCGCCCTTGAGGTGTACTTCCGCGATCTCGCTGTTCTCCAGGTTGGTCAGGAAGTCGTTGTATTTCAGGGAAGGGCGGGTGTTTTCCAGTTTCCAGAACAGAGCGGTGGCAAAGCCAATAATTCCGAGTACGGCGATGAGGAAGAGCGTGTAGACAAGCTTGGTCATGGCAACCTCGTTCTGTTGTCGATGTGTGCACGCGCCACGGTCTGGCTATGTACGGGGTGCCTGGTGCCTCTCCCCCGTGCTTTTCATTGTACTGGAAGCGGTATTCGGCTGCCAATCATAAATAAAAAAAGCCCGTAACGTACGCAGAGTACGTCCGGGCTTGTCTGTGTGCTGGTGTTGCGCGCGTGTTTTTGAAAGAGGTTCCTTGCAAAAAAATACGATTATATGCCGGTGAAGGCGGTAAGCCATCCTTTTACAAAACCTGTGATCCCGTCGGTTGTAAGCAGTCCCCCGATAAAAAACAAAAAACCACCCAGGCCGATGAGCGCTCCGGCGCAAAGAATAATCCCCACTCCTGCCTTGGATATCTCCTGTCCGACAGAGGTGTCGGGTTCCGGTTCTCCAAGGAAGGCAGGGGGTCTGACCTTTACTCTCGCCCTTGCCCTGGAATCAGACCGGATTGGAACTATCTCCAGCATGGATGCCGAGATGTTTTTGCTTCTCATCCGCCGGTTACCGCTGAAATCCACGCGCTGGTCAGAGCAAGAGGCCCGCCGGTGGCGATCAATGCCCCGACAAAACAGGCCACAGCCCACAGACCTGTCAGGGTTGAGAGCGTGCCAAATACTGCCAATGCTCCGGTTGAAACCCTGGTGTTTGCTGCTTCTCGTGCTACAGATTTGGTCCGGCTTTTGCTTTTTGCCAACGATGCGTGTGTCATGATTCGCCTCCTTTTCGTGGGGTGAATGGTTCCGTACTCCGTCACTCGTTAAAAATACTATAAGTGTTTTTGGAGGGAAGTCAATCATAAAAAATGCGTAATTTCAGCAAGTTAGATGTAAGCTGCAGGTGTGAGAATTACGGAATTGCGATGGTGCAGCATCAGGTGAATATTCAATTTTCCGTAATGCTGACAATTCAGGATGGCAAGTGTTGGCCGGGCGGGGAAGGGGGCGGGCACGGAGGGCCGTGCCCGCTGTGGGTATATATTACTGCATGGGAGAATGCGGCATCTTCTTTTGCATGTGCATTCCGCCCATGAGCGGCTTGATGGTGGCCATGCTGATGTTCGCATAGGTTTCGATGGCGCCGCCGTTTGCCTTTTGGAATTCTTCCGCCATAGCGCGAGTCGCAAAGGGAATCAGCTCCTTGCCCATGGGGCCCATTTCCTTGCTGTCGATCACATAATGCGCCGCCTTGCCGTCAAGCCAGGCGCCGGTTTTGAAATCCTTCACCCATACCGCCGCCACCTGCTCCGGTGTGCGTTCAGGGGCGAATTTCTGCATGTTGAGAAGAAAACGGAACATGCATTTGCTGCCGTCAAAGGCGCTCATGGTTCCGTCCTGGAAGATGACCTGGGTCTGCCATTGGGGGTAGCGGTGCGGATACATGCCGCAAGCCGCGCAACTCATTGTCTCGGTGATCGGCTGGGGTTTAGGTCCTGCGGCGAATGCCGGGACGCAGGTCAGCAGCATTGCCACGCTCAAGAATGCGAGGATAATTCGTTTTGTGCAAGTGTCGCCAGGCTGTGTGGTGCGCATGGTGTCTCTCCGGGTGAAGGGTGTCGTGGTTATTTGCTGGGAGGATATTTTTGCAGCTTGCGTTGCAGGGTTCTCCGGTGCAGGTCGAGTTTTTTGGCCGCCAGGGAGATATTGCCGTCGCAGTCGGTGAGCACGCGATTGATGTGTTCCCACTCGGCCCGGGCCAGGGAAGGGGCGGAAAACTCATCCTGGTCGATCTCCAGGGCAAGTTTGGGGTTCCTGGCAAAGGCCCCGAGAATATCGTCCACATCCGCCGGTTTCGGCAGGTAATACAGAGCCCCAAGCCGGACCGCCTCGGTGGCCGTGGCGATACTGCCATAGCCGGTGAGTACGACAATCTGCATCTCCGGGTTGATGGACCTGGCGGCAGGGATGAGCTCCAACCCTGATTTGCCGGGCATTTTAAGGTCAAACACCCCCATGTTTGGTTTTTTTGCCTCGATAATCCGGAGGGCTTCATCACAACCGCCCGCCGTGAAAACCGTGAACCCCCGTTGGCTAAAGGCCTTTGCCAACCGCTCCCGGAACAACTCCTCATCGTCAACGAGAATAATCGTTTTATTCATGAAATCCCTCCGGCGCATGGGCCGTGATCTGTTGCAAAGCAAAAAAAAGTGACACCTTTGAGCCTTTGCCCGGCTCGGAAATCAGGCTTAAGCCCCCGCCAAATCTTTCAGCTATTGACTTGGCAAGAAAGAGGCCAAGGCCCAATCCCTTGCCTGGTTCCTTGGTGGTAAAAAAAGGCTCCGTCGCCCGGGCGGCGATGTCCGGAGTCATGCCGGCGCCATTGTCCGTGACCTCAATATAAAGCCGTGTTGCGTCGTGCCTGCATTCCACCAGGACAGGCGTACTCGGGGCGGCATCAAGGCCATTCTTGATCAGGCCTCGGACAATGCGGCGCAGGGTGCGAAGCGGCATGCTGACCAACAGCCCGCCCGTACTGTTCGTATAATGTACCTGATTTTTGAGCGGCTCGGAAAAGGAATTGAGGAGATTTTCCATGAGTTCGTCCATGGAAAAATCCGTAAATGCCTCCCCCATCTGGTCTCCGGCATCGGCGGCCAGGTGAAAGAGGATATCCTTGCAGCGTGTTACCTGGTCGCGGATCAGGGTAACATCGGCAAGCAGTTCAGGAAACTCCGCTGCGTTATTTTTTTTCAGGGCATGGATCATTTCGCCGGCTGCCACGGCGATGGTTGACAGGGGGGTGGAAAATTCATGGGCTGCGCCTGCGGCCAGGGTGGCGAGGGAGGCCATGCGTTCGCTTTTGGTTTTTTCTTTCTGCAGATCCGCCAGAGTTTTCTGGTGTCTGGCCAGGGCCGTCTGAATCCGGCTGACAAAAAAAACAATGAAAAAGGCGGTTACGGCAAAGGCGACCCACATCCCTTGGAGATGGATCTTCAGGGGGTCGCTCAGGGTTTGCAGCATCGCCGGTTCCGGATGACAGGGCTGATTCATGCTTCCTTCGGCGGGCAGCACAAACAGGGCGGCATAGCAGCCGGTGGTGAAAATGGCCAGGCTCCACGACCATCTGGGCGGCATGAGGATGGCGCCAAGGGTGATATGCACCAGATAGAGAAAGGTGAAGGGATTCATCGGCCCGCCGGAGTAGTAGATGAGTCCGGTGAGCAGGGCGGTGTCCAAAAACATGACCAGCGCGAAAAAACGGTCGGCTATGGCTGTTTTTTTCCTTATCAAAAAACCGAACAGGAAATTGCTGATGATTTCAAAGGTGAGGATGCCGGAAATAATCCGGTAGGGGAGACTGATTTCAAGAAAAAAAAGAGCAATCAACACCAGGAGAACCTGGGCCGCCACCGCTCCCCAACGCAAATGCAGCAGCCAGGTAAAGGCGATTCTGGCCGGGGCGGTCTGGGTGTCATCCCCGCTGAAATTGTTTTGCCGGATAGCCGTATGCACCGTTTTACCCTCTTTTCTTGCGGAAAGCAGCATGGTTGTGTTGCCCTGATGAGCCTGTGTGCTGTGCTCGAAAACAACCCGTGATGCATACCATTTTTCGCGGGGAAGTTGAAGTGCTTCCTTGTGCCCTGTTGCAAATGCGACAATTTGTCGCATTTGCAACAGGGGGGCCTTGTGTTATGCACACTGAGGTGTTTCCTTATCTTGCAAACACGCATTGTCTGAAAACCATTTTTGTGCAGGAACCGTTTTTTAGAAATGTAGCACCTCTGCCGGGGAGCGTCATTTGTAAACGATACATCCTGCCCCCCACGCGAGGCTCATGACCCAATCTACTTCGACCAACATGGCGGAGATTTACCGCTTCCTTGCCCAGTCCATGCGCTACCCCAGCCCGGATTGGATGCAGGCTGATTATTTTTCCGCACTCAATACCTTTCTTGTCGAACTGGGCTGGGATGCCGAGGCGCAGACCATTCGCCAGGCAATCACCGAGGGTACGGACTGGCTTGAGCCTATCCAGGTGGAACACACCCGGCTGTTCGTCAATGCCGTTCCCTCCGTGGTCGCCCCGCCGTATGGTTCGATCTACCTCAGCGCCGACGGCATGCTCTACGGCCCCAGTGCCGATAAGGCCAAGGCTTTTTATCGGGAGCAGGGCTTCGATCTGGCGGGTGAGGCGGATATCCCCGATCATCTTACCTTTGAGCTGGAATTTCTGGCGCTGCTTGCCGAGGAAGGCAAGGGCCAGGAAGAAGAGATTTTTTTGCAACAGCATTTCAGACCATGGTTTCCCAAATTTCAAGCACGGGTTTTACAAGAGGGTCGTCACCCTTTTTATGGAGTTCTAGTTAATCTCATTGATTTTTTTACAAGGGAGGAAATGTGAAATGGCTTTGAATCTGACGAGACGTAAATTTCTCCAGACCGCATCCCTTGCGGCAGCAACGGCAGCGATGTCCGGCTGTTTTGCAAACAGGGCGACTGCGAGTACCCCGTTTGTCAAGAAACCGTTTACCGCACCGGGCAGCTTTGCCGACACCAAGACCGCTGTTGGCGGCGTCTGCGAAATGTGTTTCTGGCGCTGTCAGTTGGTGGGCAAGGTTCGGGACGGCAAGTTGGTGAAGCTTGAAGGTAACCCCAAGAGCATCGACAACGGTGCGAGCATCTGCGCCCGCGGCAACGCAGGCGTCAAGCTCCTTTATGATCCGGATCGTCTGAAATTCCCCATGAAAAACGTGGGCAAGCGCGGCGCTCCCCAGTGGAAGCGGATTACCTGGGATGAGGCTCTGGACGAGTGCGCCGCCAAGCTCAAGGGCGTGGTCGACAAGTACGGCCCCCACGGCATTGCCATGTTCCCCCACGGCTCCTCGGCAACCTACCCGATGGGCTTTTTCGAAAAAGTCGTCGGGACCCCGAATGTCTCCGAGGCCTCTTTCTTCCAGTGCCGCGGCATCCGCGACATGGCCTATGTCGCCACCCTGGACACCCCGCCGGACGAGAATGTCGACATGGCCAACGCCAAGGCGATCATGCTCCTGGGCGGCCATTTTGGCGAGAACGTCCATGTTTCCCATGTGAAGCGGTATCTCAAGGGCCTTGAGAACGGCGCCAAGCTGATCGTTGTCGATCCCCGCTTCTCCGCCTCCGCGGCCAAGGCGCATATCTGGGTCAAGATCAAACCCGGCACCGACACCGCCTTTTTGCTGGCGATCATGAACCATCTGATCAAGACCGGCAAGTACAACAAAGCCTATGTGGAGGCCAACGGCGTTGGCTTTGACAAGTTTAAGGCAGGCATCTCCCATGCCACCCTGGCCTGGGCTGCCAAGACCTGCGACGTTCCGGTCAAGCAGATCAAGGAAGTGGCCGAGCTTCTTGCTGCCAACTCTCCCAATGTCTCCATCCATCCGGGCCGCCATGTGAGCTGGTATGGCAACGATTTTCAGCGCGAGCGTTCTCTGGCCTGCCTCACCGGCCTGTTGGGAGCCATCGGCGTCAAGGGCGGTTTCGTTAAGGGCAAGGGCCCCAAGGTCGGCAAGGCCGGCGGCTGGCCCAAGATCAACGAAGAACATGCCGAGGAGCATGCCCTGCACCGGATGGCCAAGAAGCATCCGTTTTCGCCTCCCGGCACTCCGACCGATATGATCCGCGAAGCTGCTATCACCGGTAAGCCATATGCGATCAAGGGCTTTGTCGCTTGGGGCCAGAACCCCATTCAGACCATTCCCGATCAGGAGATGACCATCAAGATGCTGCAGCAGATGGATTTTGTCATGGTTTGCGATATCATGCCCACTGACATCACCATGTATGCCGACATCCTGTTGCCGGAATCCTCTTATCTGGAACGGTACGACATGATCAAGCCCGGCACCCAGTGGGATTTGTCCGGCAAGCAGGAGCAGTACATCTCCGCTCGCATGCCCCTGGTTTCCGTGACTGCCGCGGACCACGAGCGCAAGGATCCCGTCTGGATCACCAACGAAATTGCAAAGCGCATGGGACTTGGCCAGCATATTCCGGTTCAGACCATGGAAGAGAAAACAAACAAGGCTCTTGCCGGCGCGAACCTTTCCATCGAGCAGTTGGTCAAGGAAGACGGCATCCATGTGCAGCCCGGCGCTGATCCTTACGGTATGGTGCTCAAGGTGAATTTCTTCAGCCAGGAAGTCGCCGACGCGGGCTTCTCCGGCATTCCCACCTACATCCCGGTGCCCGAGACACCCAAGGGCTACGCCCGTCTGGTCTATGGCCGGTCGCCGGTCCACACCTTCAATCGTTCCCAGAACAATGCTTGGCTGGCCAATGAGATGCCGGAAAATCCGGTGTGGCTCAACGACGAATCCGCCAAGAAGATGGGACTGAAAGACGGCGATCGCATCGAGCTGGTCAACCAGGACGGAGTGAAATCCCAGACCAGCAGCGTGGTCAAGGTCACCCCCGGCATCCGCAAGGATACGGTGTACATGGCCCATGGCTACGGCACCAAGAATCCGGCCATGACCGTTGCTGTCGGCAAGGGTATCGACGATCAGAGCTTGATCACCAAGCTGGCTGTCGATCCTGAAACCGGTGCGCACGGCATGCGGAACAACTTCGTCAAGTTTGTCAAGAATGGCAAGGTGCTGAACATTCCCGCCTGAAAATGAGTGATTTGGCGAGATGATACCGCAGGGAAATTAACCAATTCGATTTATGGAGGTATGCCGTGAGTCAATACGGAATGATTATAGATCTTGAGAAATGTGTGGGCTGTCATGCCTGCTCCATCGCCTGCCGGGCCGAGTGGGAGGTTCCCACGGGCAAGGATTCGGCGGAGCGGGAACGGAGAAGAAACTGGGTAAATCGCCTCGGACCGAGCAAGACCCCACAGGGCTTGGCTTCCACCTATTATCCCGGCCTGTGCAACCATTGCGACAAGCCCGCCTGCGTGGATGTCTGCCCGGCGGACAAGGTTGAGGCCACCTTTACCGATGCGAAGACCGGAGCGACCAAGAAGATGGAAGTGGCCGCCACCTGGAAGGACCCTTTCAACGGCACGGTGCAGATCGACAAGGAACGCTGCATTGGTTGCGGCGCTTGCGCCGACGCCTGCCCGTATAACGCTCGTTATGTGAATGAGGAAGAGGGCGATCCCAAGGCCGATAAATGCACCTTCTGCGTGGAGCGGGTTGCGGTTGGGCTTGAGCCTGCCTGCGTGCAGACCTGCCTGGCCCGCGCTCGGATATTCGGCGATCTTTCCGATCCCAATTCCGAGGTTGCCAAGTACGTGAAGAAAGGCGCAGCCAAGCTGGAAAGCGCCAAGGTGAAGATCGGCCCCAATGTCCGCTATTACGGGAACAAAAAGGACATGCACCTGCTGACCACCACCTGCACCCCGAAGACCATGCCGCAGGCTAATCTGCGTCGGACCATCATGGCTCAGATGCTGAAGCCGGCCATGGATCAGGTCAAGGGTCTCGGAATGCTTGGGCTGGCTGGAGCGGTTATTGTGAAAGGCTTGAGCGAGGACGAGAAGGAATAAGTCGTTTCGCGTTTTTGCTGGTTATGAAAAGCCCCCGGTGCCGCAAGGCGTCGGGGGCTTTTTATTTGGGTGGGAGAAGTTTTCTTAAAAGTCTGTTTAGCAGGGCAGGCTTCCTTTAACAAGTTACATTATGTGGCGATTAAGATTTAACAATTCGTTCGATCTCTTTTTTTAGTGCCTCTGTTGCGTTGACAAAGTCAACCGTGGTCCCAGATACGGTTCCGGGCAGATTTGCATAGACTACGGCCTTGCTTCCGTTCCGGTAAGGGTAGGTTTCGACATTAACGGAAATCTCTCGGCCAGATAAGCGAACCCAAAACCGTTCTTTAAAAATTTTCCCTGTGACTGGGTCTTTTTCACCACCACGGACGATTTCTTTTCTTGCTAGCAGGGTGTTGAAAAACTCGTTTTTCGATGCCCTGCGTGCGATCCAGGGATGGACCGCCAATTTCGACGAGTCCTAACTCGTTGAAATTGTGAGATCGGACAGAATTCACTTCTGACCGATCGTGGTTGAAAAAAGCCAGGACGGCTTTTTTCAACATCCTGTTAGGAGACTGGGGCGGTTCCAGGTCCTTGGGACGAAAGCTCTTCAGCGAGGCCCAGGATTCGATGAGGGTGCCGTCAACGGTGAAATGATCGTCGGATAAAAGCCCCGCCTTCTCGGCTTGCTCGCAGATGGCCCGAAGA
>NZ_JALKCW010000007.1:0-62494 GCF_046883345.1 Hydrosulfovibrio ferrireducens
CGATCAGGTCTTCCGGCTTTTTGTAATCGGCAATCAGTTGGTCAAGCACTTCTTTGGAAATGGCCATATCTCTCTCCTTGGTTGGGGGCGAACTTTTCTACCCCCGGAATGGCCATTTACACAATCCTTTTTACACCCTCAGCCGTGCTTGACCTGACTGCAATGAACAAATTCAAGGTGTTGCGCAAGGCTATCGTGTCGGGTTTCGCTTTGCTCTACCCGACCTACAGACTGGAATGAAAGGTTAGAAAACTATTTCGCACGCAGATACAAAACTTTCTGATTTGATCCTGGTGCTTGCCGTTCTTCAGTCACAAAGAGTTCTGTCTTTGCTTTAACGAGATCAGAAAGCTTCTTGTACCCGTACAGCCTAGAATCGAAGTCGGGTTGTAATTTTGTAAGGTAACTCCCGAAGGTCCCAAGCTGCGCCCACCCAGCATCATCGGTTGACTGCTCAAGAGCAGTTAGGACGAATTCTTTTGGAAATTCATGCGCCAGCTCTGCTGCTTCGGCAGGTGTCTGAGATGACACAGACTTCTTCCCACTCTCAACTTTTGACGGCAGACTGACTGACTTGACCGCGGTCTCTGGACGAAGGACTTCAGTAAACACAAATTTGTGGCAGGCATTGCGGAACGCCTCCGGTGTTTTCTTTTCACCAAACCCAAGAACAGTGAGTCCCTCTTCACGCAATCGCATCGCAAGACCTGTAAAATCACTGTCGCTTGTGATTAGGCAGAAACCATCAAATTTCCGGGTGTATAGCAAATCCATCGCATCGATAATCAGAGTACTATCCGTAGCGTTCTTTCCGGTTGTATATGCAAATTGTTGAACCGGCTTAATGGCGTATCTCTGCAATACCTTTTTCCATGAAGCGCTCGTTGGAGCGGTGAAATCTCCATAAATGCGCCGCACGGTTGCCTCTCCAAATCTTGCAATTTCGGCAAGAAGCCCTTCAATAACAGTCGCTTGAGCATTGTCAGCGTCAATTAAAACTGCCAATCGAAGGGTAGGTTCTTCGGACTCAATTTTTGCTACTAATCGTGGGGATACCATGATGACTCCGATTTTATAACAATATTATTATCGAACTCCCTCGCATAGAAATCGACCATCCAAACAGTTTCAAGGAGCATCCCATACTGCTCGGCTGCTTGTCAACCTGGGAAAACGGTTATCGGTTTGAGGAGTAGCAGGCAACCCAGGACGGGCCACCGGATCTAAAAGCGGAAGGAAAGCGGTCTGCGTTCCCCGGTCATTTCCTGGCAGGCGTCGATGCAGGCGCCGCAGTTATGGCACTGGGGAGCAATATTGCCAGCCATGGGATTGAGGTCGAGCTGGCACGCCTTGGCGCATTCCCGGCAATGGAGACAGGTGTTTCCCCCCTCCTCGGCCATGACGACCCGCATGGTTTTCCTGAAACGAAACAGGCTGAGCATGCTGCCCACCGGGCAGAGGTGGTTGCACCAAACCCTGCGGACCAGGAAGAGTTCGGCCAGGATGATGGTCCCGATGAACGCCAGCTCCAGCCCCACGGTTCCTTCGTAAATGAGCCGGGCGGTCTGAACCGAAATGATCCCCGGAGCCGAGAGCAGGCTGGCCAGGGGGAATCCGAAAAGCAGGGTGGCGGCAAGGATCAGGGCCAGCACCGCGTAGCGGGTTATCGGCCTCGGGACGGGCGTCCACAGCCGGGTAAGCCCCAGCCTGGCGCCCACTGCGTCGAACAGCTCGGACAGGGTATTCTGGGGGCACACCCAACTGCAAAAGACCCTCCCCAGGACCAGGGCGAGGCCGATCGGGATCAGGGCCGAGTCCAGAAGCGTGGGGTCGATGGTCATGGTGGCAAGCAGGGGCTGGAGGGCGATGAGCGGATCGGTCAACAGCAGCGGGCCGATTTCCATGGAATAGAAGCTGCCGCTCACCGCGCTGATCCCCCGGCTGTTGAGCAGCGGCACCGCCACCATACCGGCGAGGGAAAGCATCTGGACGGTTCTCCGGATCGGGGTAATCTTCATCCTTCCCCCCTGGGGGTTACGATAATGGCCGCGGGATCGGCGGGACAGACATGCTCGCAGATCCCGCAGCCCACGCATTTTTTCTCGTTCACCACCGGCCGCAGCTCGCTGTCCATGGTGATCGCCTCATTGAAAAGGGGGCAATGGTCGTAACAGCTCCGGCAGAAGGTTCCCTGCCAGTTCAGGCACTCCTTTTTATTGAGCCGCGCAATCCCCATCCGGACCTGTTCCCGTTTTTTCACCCTGCTGTCCAAGGCGCCGGACGGGCATACCGGCAGACACTTCATGCAGAGATAGCAGGGGGATTTCCGGGCCAGGATGACCGGCGTGCCCATGACCGTCAAACCGTCGAGCAGCCCGGCGATCCGGATCGCCCGGTAGGGGCAGGCTAACGCGCATTTGCCGCAACGGATGCAACGGCCGAGGAAATCCGTTTCCGCCACCGCGCCCGGCGGTCGTAAAAAATGCTTACTCATCAGCGCCTGCGTAGACGGGATAGACCCCGACCACCTGTGCCACCCCAGCCAGCCGCTGCAACCCCTCGGTCAGGGCTGCCACCGATTCGGCCTCGATGACCGTGACAATCTCGTTTTCCTTGCTGCCGTACACCTCGGTATTGGGCAACCGGGCCAGGTCGGCCAGCACTGCCTCGGCCGCCCCTGCCTCCGTTGCCACCACCACGCTTGCAATCGCCATTTTTTTCGCCGTTTTTTTGTTAAAGTGCCCTCCCCCCCCTCGGAGTCTGCGCTTACCTGCGGGGGAGGGTTAGGGTGGGGGGGAAGCTGGCAGATACGAGACAGTCGGCACCTTCACCCACCCCCCAGCCCCCTCCCGTCAAGGGAGGGGGAGTCTACTGTTCAGCCAATCCCTAAGAACCATAACTGTTCAGCAGTGCCGTAGCTGCTAGGAAGAGGTCTGCGAAGTGTGCTATTGCACATGAGCAGGCCGATGACAACGCAGATGCGGTGCTGCTGGGCAGTTACTACACTTTTTCTAACTTTACCGCGCATATCTTGAATTCCGGCTGCTTGGACATGGCGTCGTAGGCATCGGTGGTCAGCGAGTTGATCATCCGGTCCGGGTAGTGCATGGGCATGAACACCAACCCGTCCCGGGGCACATCCACCACCTTGGCCTCCAGGACAATGGAACCCCTTCTGGAGGTCACCTTGACCTTGTCCTTGTTTTTGACCCCGACCTTGGCGGCGTCCCTGGGGTTGATCTCCACATAGGCGTCCGGGGCGGACCGCTTGAGCTCCGGCACCTTGAGGGTCATGGTTCCGGTGTGCCAATGCTCGATCTGGCGGCCGGTGGTCAGGACAAAGGGGTATTCGGCATCGGGCGGCTCGGCCGGTCCCTTGTGGGGCCTGAGCCAGATGGTCACCCGGTTGTTGTCCGCCTTGGCGCTGTAAAACAGCACCCCCTCGGCCTTGGGATCCTGCTGCTTGACCAGCACGTCGTATTCCGAGGTGTAGCGCCTTACCGTGCCGGGATGGTCTTCGGTGGGGCAGGGCCACTGCAGGCCGTGCTCTTTTTTCATCCTGGCCCGGGTCATGCCCATGAAATCATAGGCCGTGCCCTTGGAGCAGAGGCGGATCTCGTTCCAGACCTCCTCGGAATTTTTGTAGCCAAAGAGCCTCTTCCCCTCATCCCCCCGGCCCAGCTTAGCCATAAGCCGGTTGGCGAAGTCGATCATCACCGAAAGATCCGGCCGCGCTTCGCCCGGCGGGTTTATGGCCTTTTCGACGTACTGGTAGCGCCGCTCGGATTGCCCGTAGGTGCCGTCTTTTTCCACCCAGAGGGCTGCAGGCAGCACCAGATCGGCAAGCTCCGAGGTTCTCGTCGGGTGGTAGGCCTCGGACACCACCAAAAAAGAATCCGTCGCGGCCATGCCCTTGCGGTAGATATCCACGTTGGGCAGGCTCTGGCCGGGATTGGTGCAGGCGACCCAGAGACAGCGGGTGGCGCCGCTGTTCACCGCCTGGAACATCTCCATGGCCGTGAGCCCCGGCTTGGGCTGGATTCTGCCTGCGGGCACCCCCCAGAACTTCTCCATCTCCGCCCGGTCCTTTTCGTTGGCCACCAACCGTCCGTAGGGCAGCAGATGGCTCAACAACCCGCCGTCGCGCACACCGCCGCAGGCATTGGGCTGACCGGTAAGGGAAAAGGTGGTGGCGCCGGGCCGGCAGATCTGGCCGGTGAGCAGATGCAGATTGTGCACCATGTTGTTGGCCCAAACGCCGCGGGTCCGCTGGTTCAAGCCCATGCACCAGAAGCTCATGGTTGCCTTGGAGGTCGCGAACCAGCGCGCTGCCTTGACGATCTCCGCCGCCGGACAGCCGGAGATCTTCTCGGCGGCTTCCGGGGTGTAGTCCGCAAGGAATTTGACATAATCGTCCCAGGTCACCTTGGCGATCTTGGGCGGCGGCCCCGGATCGACCATGGTTTTAAAGATCGTGTGCTTATCGACAAAATCCTTGTTGTGGAGCTTTTCCTTGATGATCACATGGGCCATGGCATTCAAAATCGCCAGGTCGGTGCCGGGGGTGAAGCTCATGTGCAGGTCCGCGATCCTGGCGGACAGGGTTTTTCGGGGGTCGGCCATGATGATCTTCACGTCCTTGCCCTTTTGCTTGCGCTCGTTCAGCATCCGGAAAATGACCGGATGGGCCTCGGCCATGTTGGAGCCGATGATGAAAAAACAATCGGCATGGTTGATGTCGTCATAGGCGCCCATGGGCTCGTCCTTGCCGAAGGTCGAAACGTAGCCGACCGCGGCGGAGGCCATGCACAGCCTGGGGTTGCCGTCGATATTGTTGGTGCCCAGCCCGCCCTTGAACAGCTTGTTGATGAAATAGGATTCCTCGGTGTACGACTGGCCGGAGCCGTAGAAGGCCACCGAGTTGGGCCCGTTTTTGCGGATGGAGTCATGGAATTTATCGACCATGACTCCCATGGCCTGATCCCAGGAGATGCGGACGAATTTATTGCCCTTGCGGAGCAGGGGATACTGCAGACGGTCGGAGGCGTAGAGGATGGCGGGAAGAAAATTGCCCTTGAGGCAAAGAAACCCCTTGTTCCAGTTGTCCTTGTCGCCCTTCACCGCCACGACCCTGCCGCCCCTGACCCCGGTGTAAACGCCGCAGCCGGCCCCGCAGTAACGGCAGACGCCCTTCACCCAATGGTCCGGCTCACCGGCCGCAGCCAGCACGCCCTTGGGCATAGGCAGATCAAGACCGATGGCCGAAGCGGCGGCCAGGGCGGCCGAATATTTCATGAGTTCTCTTCGTGTCAGTTTCATGGTTATTTGCCTCCCTGTGTGTGATACGGCGTGGCCGCCCCACCCTGAACCGTGACGGCATGGGGATCATGACAGGGAAAGCAGCTCTTTCCCTCCTTTCCTTTGCTCTTTTGCGCCTGGGCAACCTGCTCTGCATGGCAACCGCGACAGGCCCCAAGGCCGGGGCTGGCCGTGAAATTTTTCTCCGTCGAGCCGTGGCAGACGATGCATTTGACGTTCATCAACCCGTGTTTTCCGTCAAACCAGGCCTTTTCCTGGTCTCCGTGGCATTCGCCGCATTCCTGGTTCCCCGGAATGGCCGGATGTTTCCCCGCGGCTCCCAGCACCACCTGCGGCTGCATGAGCAGACACAAGCCAATCAGTACGAGCAATCGCTTCATGATCCCTCCTTCCCATCGAACGCGGCAGCGACGACGGTCACAGTTGCTCGGGGAATGCCCCCGAAAAAAAAAGCACCGGGCCGCGAGATGTCGGGCAGGGAACTGTGGCGGCCCATGCCCTTGATATTGCTGTGCGTGCCCGCAGCTAAATTCTCACGCCTCCGATAGTGTTCAGCATATAGCAAGTGCCCGTAAAGGTGTTGTTAATGGCGGTAAAGAATCGGTAAAGATGGGAGGCTGCAAAGCAAATTGCCGGTCTTGGAACACAGGGGGAAGGGAACTTGGCAGAGGGCCGGGGATAGACGGATGGGTTTCAAGGTTTACGGACACGCGAGGCGCCGCACCCGCAACCCAAAAAAGCCCCCGATTCCCAGTGGGAGGCGGGGGCGTAAAACCGATACGGATGGGAACATTCCCGGCACGGGAAAATCCCGCGCCGGGAACAGGGTGCGCTTATTTTGCGGCGAAGGGGTCTTTAAACTCCTGTTCCTGATTGAACATGAGCTTCCTCTCACCACGGTTGTTCAGATATTTGGGCAGCTCCAGGTCGATCTTGGCCGGCACGGCGACACCCGCAGCGGTCAAGCCCTGACGGAGCAGCGCTTCCGCCTGTCCGGCGCGGAGGGCGGCATCGCCCAAAATACGCATGGCCTCGGTGGGATTATGGAATCCAACGGAGTTTTCCGCCCCGAAGAAGATCACCCGGTAAAATGCCTCTTCGTAATGATCCTTGGCCTGGGCGTACAGATCCTTGTTGATTTCCTTGCCTTCGGCCTGGGCCTTGTGAGCCATCTCAAAGAGTTTGGCCACCGTGGCCGTGGCATACCCGGAACGGATAAAGATGGAGACAGCCCGATCCTGAATGGCGAAGACCTGCTCTTTCAGCCATTCAGGAGTCTCGGTGTGGCATTGCTGACACGCCTTCATGTCATTTTTCAAGGGGCTCATGACCCGATGATCCGAGGCTTTCTGGCTGCCCACCTTGGTGTACGGCATATGGCAGTCGGCGCAGGAAACGCCGGCCTGCCAGTGGACACTGTTGTTGGAGTACATCTCAAACTCGGGATGGCGGATAAACGCCATCTTGAAGCCGGTGACGCTCTGTTTCCATTCGCCGTAAGACGCGTCGCTGCGAATCTTCTTGATGATGTTTTCCACGGGCATCTGACCCCACTTGCTTCCTTCCCATGGGAAGAACACATCCACGGATTTCATGTCTGCGTCCTTAGGGATGGAGTAGGTCACATGGCACTGGGCGCAGACCAGGGAGCGTTTGTCCTGGTGGGTCAGCTTGGTCTCATCCACGCCCATGGTCTTCAGGGCCTTGCTCAGGGTGAAGCCTCGGGAGATCTTGAGCGACATGTCCTTGTTGTCGTGGCAATCGATACAGGCAACGCCGAGGTCCTGATGCTCCTTGGGAATCTCCGCCAGCACGTCGTTATAGGGCTTGGCATAATAATCCTTGCCCATTTTCTGTTCGAGTTGAACAGCATACGGGGTTTTGCAGGTCAAGCAGGCGCCGCCGGCCTTGATCCGGGAAGGATCCACCAGGGATTGATCCTTGCGCATGTTGAGATGGCCCCGGGGTTCGTTGTACTCAACGCCAAAGCCCCAGCCGTTAAAAAGCAGGGCCAGGAAGGGGAACTCGGAAAGCTTGTCATAGGTAACGCCGCCGTCATTGCCTTTTTTATACTTGCTTTTTCCTGCAGGCGTCGGCTCGCCGGTTTTTTTCCACATATCGTATTCCACCGGCCAGGCCTTGCCCCACTGGGCCGGGTCGATCACGCCGTCGGCAATTTGCACGGTTTTCACCGGGGTTGCTTTTTCCGGGGCGCATCCCACGCCAAGTGCCAGGGTCGCCATCAATGCCAGCACCGCGCTTTGCTTCATCCTCTTTTTTGTGGTCTTCTTCATTGGTTCTTCTCCTCCCTTGATCGATTAAATGGTTCCGGTCAATCGGTGTTGTAATTGGCGGTGACAGTTCCAGCACTGCCGGGTGGTGTCCATGCGGGATACGGTTTCTTCATGGCAGCGGAGACAGTTTGCCTGCACTACCTTGCTGCCGTGGCCGCTCAGGACGATTCTTTCGGGAACCTGGCCCGAGTGAAAGAACAGGACATCCTTCATGCCGTCGATGGACTTCCAGAAATAGTGGCCGATGGGTCCGCCGTTGGGCAGATGGCAGTCCACGCAGCGAATCCTCCGGTGGGCGCCGGCATGGCTCCACGCGGTGTGCTGTTCCTCCATCACATGGCAGCCGGCGCAAAATGCCGGAGATTCCGATTTGGCCAGAAGGCGTGGCGGGCCGACCATCAGGAAGACCAGAATCGCCAATCCGCCCAGGCCTGCCGCAAGAAGCGCCCCGACGTGTTTTCTGGGTTTCAGAAGTTGCATGCATCCTCCTTTTTGTTGACTTGTAATTGTTGCTCTTATTCCAGCGGGGCAAAGCTGGAACGCATTATGATGTTCATGCTCCTGCAACGGCGTTGACAGACGGGGGTATTTTTCCTGCTTCCCGTCTCCCCTCGCGTTCATCTGTAGATGATACTACCAATGCCCGTAAAGGTGGTGTTAATGACGGTAAATATTCGGTAAAGATGGGGTGGTTCGCACAGAGGAGGGAAAACTCAGGCAAGCGGCGGGCACCCGCCAAAGAAGGCTGCTGCGGGGAAACGGCCAGGGTTAACGATGGAGCACAAACCGGACAAACAGCAAAAGAATCTCCTGCCGGAAAAAAAGATAGAGCATGGCCGCGATGGCCAGGAATGGCCCATAGGGGATCACGGTCTTGCCGCCCTTGCGCTGTTTGATCATGGCTCCGACGCCCGCCACCGTGCCCAGCAACGAACTGCCGAACACCACAAAGGGCAGCGCTTGCCAGCCCAAAAACGCGCCGATCATGGCCAGCAGCTTGATATCGCCGCCGCCCATGCCTTCCCGTTTGGTGAGCAGATAATAGACCAGGGCGACCAGATAAAAGCTCCCGCCGCCGAAGAGAACCCCCAACCCGGCGTCCTGCCAGGCGACGAACGGATTAACAAAGGAGAGGCCAAACCCGAGAACGATGCCGGGCAGGCTGATCACATCGGGAATGATCTGGTGCTGAAAATCGATGAAAATGACCGCAATCAGGGCGGCGCAAAAAAGAAAATAGATGGGGAAAAGAATGGTGGGGCCGAAATGGAGATACAGCGCCAAGGCCATGAGCGCCGTGGCTCCCTCCACCAGGGGGTAGCGCCAGGAGATCCGCACCCCGCACTGCCGACATCTGCCGCGCAGCAGCAGAAAACTCAGCAAGGGGATGTTGTCGTACCAGGCGATGGATTTTTTGCAGACCGGGCAATGGGAGGGGGGAAAAACCACGGACCCCCCTTCCTCGGGCAGCCGCACAATGACCACATTGAGAAAGCTGCCGACCAACGCCCCGAACAGGGCGACAAAAAAAGAAAGCATATGTTCAACCATGCGTCGTGTTTCCTTGCGTCAACGGCTTGGGAGGAAGCCGCCCCGTAACTGCCTGTTGCCAAACCACGAAAATTTCTGCTATAGTACCCTAGAAAATTTCCAGTCACAATAGGGCATTACCCCAGCTTGACCTGAAAAGATCATCCCGCCCCTGACAGGAATGGATGCAATAGCACGAGAAAAGGCCTGCGCGGCACAAAACCGCGCAGGCCCTTCTCCCTCCCTTATTTAAAGCCCATGGCCGTGGAGTATTACCGGTGATTCTTTCCCTCGACGAATCCATCCAGAAACTAAAAACAGAGATTCTCTCCCAGGACTGGAGCCTATCCCCAAAAAAAATAGAGCCCCTGCAGGCGGCCTTTACCTGCCTGAAAAACCGCTTCAATACCCGGAAAAACGCCCTGGCCATCCTGACCATGGCGGACAGCATTCTGCTTTACGCCCAGAAGCGGCAAGGCCGGATACCCCCTGAGTTTATCGATTTCCTCAAGGAAACCATGGCCCATGTGGTCAACATGTATGAGGACACCAAATTCGATCCGGACAGGGATGCCGAGGTGTTCAAGCGGGTGTATGGCAAGTTTGCCAAGCTCAAGGAAAAGGTGGCCGCCGAAAAGAGCGGGGAGCCCGCACCGGCGGTCCCGCCGGCGGGACCGCCCGCCGACTTGGAGCCTTGGGAAGAGCCGATCTCCCTGGAGGACGTCGCACCTCCTCCTGCCCGGCAGAAAACCGGACACAACCCAGCAGGCATGGTCCCCGGCAAATCCGCGCCCAAGGTTGCGGAGCCGAAACCCCTGCCGATCCAGCCCGGGGACATGATCCGCCCCATCACCGTCGGCAGGATGTCCTTGGCCATTGCCGAGGAACACATCGCCATCATCAAGCCCCTCTCCCCAAAAAAGAGAAAAAAATACATCCACAGCAGCCAGATTCCCCTGAAGGATCTGGGAGGCTGGTTTGGCCGCCTCTCCGGCCAGATGCAAGGCTCCCTCGCCCTGCTCAAAAACAACAAGCTGAAAAAGCTTATTCTCCCCCTCATGGTCCCCAGGGGCATGACCCTTGCGGATATCCCCGACGAAGAAGCCGCCATGCTGGTGGTGGTGAGCAACGGCAACTGGCACGGGGTTATCCTCTGCCGCTCCATTGAACCGCAAGCAACCCCGCTGCTCTCCCTGACGCGGGCAAAAAACGGCGACATTGTCGGCCCGGCCCGACTTGGCGAAGACCGGGAGTTGCAACTGCTGAACATCAGCCAGTTGCTCGAACGGGAGGGTTTTCTCTTCATGCCGGTGTAACAGGCGGCCAGACCGCAGGACAAGAGGATGCAACCATGAAAAACAAACGCAAAAACACTCGGGTGCCGTTTCAGGTCATCATCGGTCTGGACTTTCCGGATCGAAGCCATGCGGAGTGCGAAACCGCGGACCTGAGCCTCAAAGGAGTCTTCGTGCTCGGCGTTACCGGGCACAAGCTCGGCGAAAACTGTCTGGTTTCCTTGCGGCTGGTGGGCTCAACCAGCCACCTGACCCTGAAAATGAAGGGCACGGTTGTGCGGGTGGAAGAAGATGGGCTGGCCCTGCACTTTTACGAGATGGACCTGGACAGCTTCTTTCACCTCAAAAACATCCTCTACTACAACAGCGAAGATCCGGACGTGCTGGACGAGGAGCTTTCCACGCAAATCGAGAATTTCCAAGACACGCAATGACGGTCAATCGTCATTTTTTTGCTCTATCCCGGCGCTGAATCCCTTTTTACTTTGCGCCGGGTGCCGCTCTGCGTTATTTTCCATCTTTACGAACACAACCCTTGCAGCGGAATGAACCATGGCGATCATGCAGTTGAACATCATCCCCCTGGGCACCCAAACCCCAAGCGTGGGGCAATATGTGGCCGATATCCAGGAGGTGTTGCGCAGGGAAGGCGTCCCCCACAAACTGACCGACATGGGAACGATCATCGAGGGCGAGCCCCAGGCGCTTTTTGCCCTTGCCGCCCGGTTGCATGAACTGCCCTTCACCAGCGGAGTGCAACGGGTCGTAACCCAACTGGTGCTCGACGAACGGCGCGACAAGGATGTGACGCTGGGCGATAAAACCGCCGCGGTCCAAGCCCGCCTCGCCTAAAAAAAATTCCGGATGAAACAACCATGAGCCAGGCTACCCGCGAACCCCGTACAAAAAGAACCCTCCGCAAGGCGCCCTTTGTGGTGATCACCGCCTTTCTCCTCCTCTGGCTGATCGGCGTCGCCACCGGGGAACCGGCCCGGGTTCTGGAGCAGGCCCTCCAGGTCTGCCTGAGCTGCATAGGGATAGGCTGAAATGGAAGCCGCCCGCAAATGGATTCAGGTGATCGTCGCAATTCTCACCAACGGCTCCTGGTCCTTCCCCTTCACTAAAACCCTCTACCAGGGTCCGCTCAAGGTCATCTGCGCACCCGGCTTGAACTGCTACTCCTGCCCGGCGGCCACCACTTACTGCCCCATGGGCTCGATCCAGCAACTGCTGGGCGGGTTGCGCTTCGCCCTGGAAAACGGCCAGTACTATTTCGGCTTTTCGGTGCTCGGCTCCATCGGCGTGCTCGGCGGGTTGCTCGGCAGGATGATCTGCGGTTGGGCCTGTCCCTTCGGCTTTATCCAGGAACTGCTGCACAAGATCCCCTCGCGGAAATTCAGAATCCCGCGCATCCTCTCCCACGGCAAATACGTCTTCCTGCTCCTCTTTGTCGTGGTGCTGCCGCTGGTGCTTGTTGACGAGTTCGGCACCGGCAGCCCCTGGTTCTGCAAGTTCGTCTGCCCGGCCGGCACCCTGGAAGCAGGCATCCCCATGCTCCTGCTCCAGCCCAATCTGCGCAGCACCATCGGCCTGCTTTTTCTCAACAAGTTCGTGATCATGCTCCTTTTTCTGACCTGGGCCGTCTTTTCCAGCCGGCCCTTTTGCCGAACCGCCTGCCCCCTGGGCGCTTTTTACGCGCTCTTCAGCAAGGTCCGCTTGATCAAGCTGCACCTCGATGAAGCCAAATGCACCAATTGCAAAGCCTGCCACCATGTCTGCCCCATGGGGGTCAAATTCAATGAATCCCCCAATGACCCCGAGTGCATCACCTGCCTGGCCTGCATGAACAAGGCCTGCCAGTTCGACGCCATCTCTCTGGAAATAGGCGGTATTCCCTTGGCCGTTCCGGACAAGGGACTGTCCCCTGCCAGTAAACCGTAACACCACATAGCGCAAGGAGGTTTGTATGATCCGGCGACTCTGTTTCGGAATCGTTTTCCTATTGTTTTTCACCTCGCTGGCCCACGCGGAAATGGTGAGCATCAAAACGCCCAAGGCACGGATACGTTCCGGGCCGGGAGTGAACCATCCGATCAAGTTTGAACTGGGCACGGGGTATCCCTTGAGGGTGGTGAGCCGCAAGGGCAAGTGGCTCAAGGTGACCGACTATGAATCGGACACGGGCTGGATCAGTAAAACGCTGGTAAGCAAAATCCCCCATTTGATTGTCAAAACGGAAAAGGCCGTCATCCGGACCGGCCCCGGAACAAACCAGCGCGTTGTGGGCAATGCCAAACGCGGCGTGGTGTTGCGGACTCTCAAACATCAAAAGGGCTGGGTCCAGATCAAGCACGAATCCGGCCTCGTCGGCTGGATTCAACGCGATACGCTCTGGGGGTGGTGAGCCCTTCTTTCATGTAATAGACCTGCTTCTCAAGCCCGTCTTTATCACTCCGCGCATCCAGGCAGAACCATGAAAATATTCCGCACCAAGACCACGACCCCGGACGATTTCGACCATACCGGCCTCCACAAATGCCTCACCGCCTTTGATCTCACTCTGCTGGGGATCGGAGCGATCATCGGCACCGGCATCGCCGCCGCCACCCAGGCCGGGCCCGCGGTGATCCTCTCCTTTGTCATCGCCGGAATCGCCTGCGCCTTCGCGGCCCTGGCCTATGCCGAACTTGCCGCCGCCGTGGGAGGCTGCGGCAGCGCCTACGGGTACAGTTACGCAGCCTTCGGCGAGCTGATCGCCTGGATCATCGGTTGGGATTTGATTCTTGAATACGGGGTGGCCACCGCCGCCGTGGCCAACGGCTGGGCCGGCTACTTCAACAACGCCCTCACCGCCGTGGGCCTCGCCCTGCCGGACGCCCTGACCAAGGCCCCCATCCTGGGCGGCATCATCAACCTGCCGGCCGCGGGCATCGTCCTGATCCTCATGGTTCTGCTCATGCTGGGCATGCGGGAGAGCGCCCGCACCAACATGGTGATGGTCTTTGTCAAGCTGCTGACCATTGCGGTGTTCATCGGCGTGGCCATCTTCCACGTCAATCCGGAAAACTGGAGCCCGTTCATGCCCTATGGCTGGAGCGGCGAGAGCCCGGAAGGCAAACCCGTCGGGGTGCTGGCCGGCGCGGCCATGGTGTTTTTTGCCTATGTGGGCTTCGACGCGGTTTCCACCGCAGCGGAAGAGGCAAAGAACCCGCAGCGCGACGTGCCCTTCGGCATCATCTTTTCCCTGGTTTTCTGCACCGTCATCTATATCGCGGTCGCCGGATTGCTCACCGGAGTGGTGCCCTACACCCAGCTCAACGTGCCTTCGCCCGTGGCCCACTCCCTCCACCTGCTGGGGATCAACTGGGCCTCGGCCCTGGTCGCCACCGGGGTTATCGCCGGATTGACCACGGTGATGCTCGTCCTCTATTACGGGCTGACCAGGGTCTTCTTCGCCATGTCCCGCGACGGCCTGATGCCGCCGTTTTTCGCCCAGGTGCATCCCAAAACCAAAACCCCGGTGCGGGTCATCGGACTCTGCGGCCTGATCATCGCCCTGATCGCCGGCTTCATCCCCTTGGGCGAGCTGGCCGAATTGGTGAATATCGGCACCCTGGCCGCCTTTGTCTTGGTCTGCCTGGGGGTGGTCGTTTTGCGCATCAAGCAGCCGCACCTGCACCGGCCCTTCAAAAACCCGCTCAACCCGGTGTTCCCGCTGCTCGGCGCTTTCTCCTGCGCTGCGCTCATGGCATTTTTACCCTGGGTTACCTGGCTGCGTTTCGCAATCTGGCTGGCAATCGGAGTAGTGATCTATTTCACCTATTCGATCCGCCACAGCAAACTGAGAGGTCAAGACAGTTGATTGCCTCCGGATGCCCGACTCGCTCCAGGCTCTCTCGCGTCTGCCTCCTTGCTTTCTGCCTGCTGGCACTTTCCGGCTGCGAAAACACCGACCTGCAACTGGCCACGGAGGCCGGCCTTGAGGCCGTGCAGGCCGTCACTCTCTCCGACCGCGACGTGCAGCATCTTGCCCAGCAGGCATCCCTCCAGAGCGACGGCAAAAATCATCTGGCCCCTCCCGACTCCCGCTATGCCCGGAGGCTCGCACGTCTTACTGGCCAGCACCTTGACGCGGATGGCTTTCGCTTCACCTGCAAGGTCTATCTTTCCCCGGAGATCAACGCCTTTGCCATGGCGGACGGGACCATCCGGCTCTACAGCGGCCTCATGGAGATGATGGACGACGGGGAGCTACGCTTTGTCATCGGCCATGAGATGGGCCATGTGGTGCGAAACCATATCCGCAAAAAACTGCAGCTTGCCTATGCGGCCAGCGCCCTGCGCAAAGGCATCGCCTCCCAGGCCGGCACAGCCGGCGCCATCGCCGCCTCCCAGCTTGGAGGGTTTACGGAACTCCTGGTGAACGCCCAGTTCTCCCAACAGGAGGAGCGGGAGGCGGATGACTACGGCGCCGGTTTCCTGGAACGCCAGGGATACGACCGGAAACCAGCGATCTCGGCCCTGCGGAAACTTGCCACCCTGGGCAACAACCACTCCTTTCTAGCCAGCCATCCTGCCCCAGGTGTTCGGGCCGACCGGCTGGAAAAAGAACCGGCAGCCCCGGCGAAAACCGGCCACACCATCGCCGCCATCCTGACGCGCCTCCGGCTGCTGCTCCAATCGCTGTATGCACACCTGAAGGCGCTGCTCCCCATCCCGCATTCTCTCTAAAAATCCAGCCCTGCCTTGTTTTCCCCTGCGACTTTTTGTCACATTCCCAAACCGTTTCCCCGGTGGTACCACAATGTAACATGTCACATTGTGGTTGTCGGCGGGCGCACGTGGACCGCGCCCGCACAACGCGTGCACGAGCGGGCATGGCCCGTGCACGTTGAAAGAAATCGCCATGGGAGGCACACGCATGACAGAGAGGAAGAAAAGCCAATGTAACCAGGAACGCCGTTCTCTTTTGATCGGGGCCGGCAAGATCGCCGCCGGCGCCGCGCTTGTTTCGGCGGGGAGCTTCACCCTGCCCAAGCTGGCCAAGGCCAAGGCGGCCGCGACACAGTGGCCGTGGCCCTATGTCAAACTCGATCCGGCAAAAACCGCTGACCTCGCCTACGAGGAGTGGTATCGGGTATTCTGCGGAGCGGCCGTGGTCAGCAGCGTCTTCAGTCAGTTGCGCGAAAAGGTCGGCGAGCCGTACAACTCGTTCCCGGTCGATGCCTTTGTCTTTCTCGAGGGCGGTCAAGTGGGGTGGGGCACCATCTGCGGCTCGAACGCCGGCGCCAATATGGTGGCCAATCTCATCGTCGGCCCCCGGATTGCCGGGGCCACGGAGGGGCACCTGATGAGCGAGGACGTCATGCAGTGGTATTCGGACACCGCCTTGCCGGTTTACGTCCCCAAAAAACCCAAGCAGACCGGCGAGATCGTCAAGACCACCAGCGAATCTCCCCTCTGTCATGTTTCGGTGGGCAAGTGGATGAAAGCGGCAGGCAAGCCGATCGGCAGCCCTGAGCGCAAGGATCGCTGCGCGCGGGTGGCGGCCAGCGTGGCCTTTAATCTGGTGACGATGCTGAACGACTGGAAGGACGGCAAGTATGCGGCCAAGAGCACCCATTCCCCGGTCAAGGACTTTGGCATCACCGGGCAGTTCAACTGCATGGAATGCCATGGCAACAACGTGCCCACGCCGCCGATGGCCAAAAAATAACGCGTTTTTTCGGCTCGCTGTTGCCCGTTTGTTTTTTTGCCAGACGAGAAACACGAGCGCGCGTTTCGGATAGTTGCTTGTTTCGACAAGGGATCCGGGGGACACCCTGCTTAATGGCTCATTAGGCAGGTGTCCCCTGGACCCAGACGGATTACGGCGAGAGAGAGAATGCTTGCGAGGCGCGGCCGCTTGCCTGCGCCGATGCCGCGCGGCTTACAGCCCCTTCTTTTCGAACCAGCGCAAAATCAGGACCCCGCCCGCGACAAAAACGCCGATCACCGGCCAATGGTTGATGCCGAGGAGTTGGGGGATGGTGATTTTGCCCAAATTGCCCCAGGTGAGCACCGTTTCTTTGATGAAGGGGAAAGACTCGGCATAGAGCGCCGCCCCAACCACCATCCCGGCAATACCCCAGACCGCATCCCAACGGCCTTCGCCCAAAGCCCCGGCGGAGGTGCCCGGGCAGTAGCCGATCAGCCCCCAGCCCAGCCCGAAGGTCAAGCCGCCGAGAATGGTACCGCCAAGAATAGTCGCTTTGATGGAAAGTTTCGCGAGCCCCAGATCATGGAGCAGGTAGACCCCGATCATTCCCACCAGCACGCTGGAAAACATGAACTTAATGATGGTCATGTCCTGAAGACGCAGGGCGCCCAGTTGCTTGTCGTAGCGCAGCACCCTCCCTTTCTGCAGGAAAAATCCGAAGAGCACGCCGGTAATAAGACCTGCCAGGAGTTGGTTCATGATTGCCCTCCCTTACCGTACACAAGACGCGCCATGAGAATGCCGCCGATAAAAAAGCAGATCAACGCGATCAGACCGCTTACTGCTAGCTGGAGCGAACCGCTCAGCCCGTGACCGCTGGGTCAGCCGTCGGCCAGGCGAGCGCCGTACATGGCGATCGTCCCGCCGGCAAAGGCGGCCATGCCCCGCTTGATGGTCGAGGGGCCGAACCTGGCCCGCCACATGTCCGGCACTCCCTGGAATTTGAAGCTACCCGAACTCAACGCCGCGATAAATGAACCGATCAGAATGCCGATCACAAACATCCACTGCCAGTCAATAATGGGTTTCTCTTTCAAGAAATACTCCATCTGACTGACCCGTTCCGGGCTGAAGAGCTGCTCGATCATCCCGGCGCCCCGCACGAAGGTGGTCGAGGCTCCGGCATATTTGCCGGTGAGCCAGACCGAGCCGACGATGACCAGTCCGCTCAAGGCCCCTGCCACATAGGGGTTCCATTGTCCCTTTTCCATTTGCCCTGCCATAATCGCCCTCCTTATGGGTTGCTGCTGGTTGGGGTGAAGGTTTCCCCGCATACCTGACAATATCAAAATACAAAAGCACGGCGGGATTATCCATAAAAAATGGCAATTGTCAGTGAGGCAAGATGTCGCAGGAGGCAAGGCGGGGCACCCGGAGCTACCCCACCCCCACACAGTGTTTGGACCTTAGGCTCGGGCTACTCGATGACCATCCGGTTCTTTACCGCAGTCACCCCATTGACGTCGCTGGCGAGTTTGGTGGCCAGTTTCATTTCCGCTGCGTTGCGGGCCTTGCCATACAAGGTGACCTTGCCGCGCTTCGTTTCGACCTTGGTATTAATGGCACTGGTCGAATGGTGGGACAACAAGGTCATCTTGACCTGGGCGGTGATGGAAGCGTCATCAATCTTCTCGCCCACCGTTCTCTCTTTCTTCGGAGTCTTTGCCACGCTCATCTCATTTTTTACTTCTTTAACCCCTTCCACATCCTTGGCGTATTCCGTGGTCAATTCCTTTTGTGCCTGACTGCCGGCCTCGCCGCGCAGGGTAACGATGCCGTCTGTAACATCCACCTCGGTTGTGGCGGCGCTCACGCTGCGATGAAACAAGAGCGTGACTCTCACTTTTTCCCGGAGCCAGGCATCGGAATTTGCGGTGGGGAATGCGCCTTTCACTTCCAGCCTGTTGTCCACGCTCTTGACCCCGGGGAGGCCTGCAACGGTCTCCTGGGCCAAGGATTTGTGGAAATTTTCAGCGACCAACCCGGTCAAGATGACGGCGCCATTCTTGGACTCGATTTTAATATCATCACCCTGAAGATATGTTTTGAACACATACGACTGCCTGGCGGAAGATTCGATGCGGCTGTCCATATTTTCAGCCTGCACCGGCGTGTTGAGCACCAGCAGCGCCACCGCTGCTACCAACATAGTAATGGAATGTATTGCTTTCATGGAATCTCCTTCGTGTCTTGAGTATTATTTCTTTATCGTCTTTGCCGGTTTTTTCGCACCCGTCTTCACGGGCATCATCTTTTTCATGTTCTTAAACTGTTCATCCGTAATGATAGCCCGCATCGCTTTCATGGCTTGTAGCATTTCCAAATGATGGGCTACTTGTATCTCGCCAATTTTTCTCGCTGCAGCGCTGGCCTTCTCAAGGTCAAAATCTTTCACTTCCAGGATATCCCGCAGTTCGATCTCGGCAATCTTCAGGTCCGCCTTGAATCGGGCCTGTTTTTTTTGCATTTCGCTGTGCCCGGGCTTCATTTTCATGATCTGGTCATCGGTAAGCCCCATTTTTTCCGCCTGAATGAGGCACATCCCCATCATCTCGCCCATCATGTCCATATTGCCCATTCCCATCATCATCGGCCCAGGCCCGCCCCCCTGCTGCCGCATGGGCATGTCCATCATCTGGGAAAATGCGGGCATTGGCACGCTCAACGTCAACAGAACTACTGCTGCCAGTTTTAATAGTGTTTTCATGACACATTCTCCTTTTCTTGTTGTTGTGGGGTATTCTGTGCACCCGCGGCCGGAGGGCAAGGACCCGCCGGTGTGTGGTAAGCCGCGCATACTATTTCTCGAAAACCTTCTTGATCTGACCGATTTTTTCCTGCACCTTGCCGGCTATCTTTTCACCGGTGCCTTCATCCGCCAACTTTGGGTTATCGCTGAGTTTCCCGGCGATCTCCTTGACCTTCCCCTTCAGTTGATGAAACGTGCCTTCCGCCTGGTCCTTCGTGCCGGATTTCATGGTATTCCTCCTTTAGGATTTCGAATAGAATTGGATCGCACCGATCGCCTCGCAAGCAAACATGCCTTGAGGTGTGCTCCTATTCTTGAATAGCAGAATGTGTGCCAGGCATATTGTTGCCGGGACATACGCTCGCACCATGCTAGAATAATAAGAAATTAAGTGAATACTGCGAGAGGGGGTGAATACTGTGCCAACAGCCGATTGTCTGACATATCAGGAATCTCCTGATATGTCAGACGTGATACTTTTTTTTGGTTCATCCGGAAATTTCGGGGAAAATGGCGAGGCCTTTTTGCTGTTCTCTCTTTTTTCTTTTGCGTGCCCAAAAGAAGAAACAAGAAAAAGGCACCCCAGCCAGTCCTGGCCCTGCGGGGCTTAGCACTGTAGTATGATGCAAAAAACAAGGAACATTTCCATGGATGCAATCGAAGAAAAGGCCACGCAGGGGAGCACGCTCCGCCATCTTGTCCGCGCGCTCCGCTCGCGGAACTACCGCCTTTTCCTCGCCGGGCAAGGCGTCTCCCTGGTCGGGACCTGGATGCAGCATGTGGCCATGAGCTGGCTTGTCTACCGCTTGACCGGCTCCGCCATGCTGTTGGGGATTGTCGGTTTCACCAGCCAGATCCCGACCCTCTTCATCTCCCCGATGGCCGGGGTGCTCGCCGACCGCTGGGACCGACGCCGCCTCCTGCTTGTCACCCAAACACTCGCCATGCTGCAGGCGGTATTTCTTGCCGTTGTCGTGCTGACCGGGGTCGTGCAGGTCTGGCAGATCATCCTGCTGAGCCTGATCCTGGGCATCGTCAACGCCTGTGACATCCCGATCCGCCAATCCTTTGTCGTCGAGATGGTGGAAGAACGGGAAAACCTGGGAAACGCCATTGCCCTCAACTCCTCCATGGTCAACACCGCCCGCCTCGTCGGCCCGGCCATTGCCGGGTTGCTCGTGGCCTCGGTGGGAGAAGGGATCTGTTTTGTTCTCAACGCGCTCAGCTACCTGGCGGTCATCCTGGCCCTTGCGGCCATGCGGATTCCACCCGCCGCCAAACCCAGCCAGGCCAGACGCCCAATCCTGCATGAACTCCAGGAGGGGTTCCTTTACGCCTACCGCTTTGGCCCGATCCGCAGCATCCTGCTCCTCCTTGCCCTGGTCAGCCTCATGGGGATGCCCTATTCGGTATTGGCGCCGGTCTTTGCCAAGGAAATCCTGCACGGCGGCGCGCATACCTTCGGTTTTTTGATGACCGGTGCGGGCAGCGGCGCCTTGGTCGGCACCCTGTATCTCGCCTCCCGCCGGAGCGTCCGCGGCCTCGGCCTGGTGATTGTCCGGGCGACGATCCTGTTCGCGGTGGGCATCGCCATCTTTGCCCTGTCCCGCAATTTCCTCCTCTCGCTGGCCGCCCTGGCCCTGGCGGGATTCGGGGGCATGACCATCGTCGCCTCCTGCAACACGGTGCTGCAAACCATTCTGGACGAAGACAAACGCGGAAGGGTCATGAGCTTTTTCACCATGGCCTTCATCGGGGTGGCGCCCTTCGGCTCTCTCGGCGCCGGCGCCATGGCCGGCATCATCGGCCCGCGCGACACCCTGCTCCTGGGCGGCCTCGGCTGCCTGGCCGGAGCGGCGATTTTTGCCCGGAACCTCCCGAAGATCAGGGAAAAAGTGCGGCCCATCTACCTGCGCATGGGAATTATCCAGGAAGTCGCCACCGGCCTGGAGACCGCGACGGAACAACCACCATTGGTGAAAGACCGTTGAGCTGAAAAAGACATTCGCTCATTTTTTCACAATACAGAAGCAGGTATGGGGGGGGGGAGGAAGAAGCCGGGAGCTCCAAGAGGAGCCCCCGGCCGAATATCCGGGGAAACTCATGACGGGAGAAAAAACAACGCTGGCCGACTAATTGGGCCTCGGGGCAATCTTAAGCTCGACCCGGCGGTTTCTCTGTCGCCCAGCCTCGGTTTCGTTGGTGGCGACCGGGAGTGATTCGCCAAAGGCAACAACCTCCAGCCTGGAACCGGCAACCCCCCGCTGCACGAGCAGATTTCTCACCGCCTCAGCACGGCGCTGGGAAAGATCCATATTGTACGCTTCCGAGCCAACGCTGTCGGTATGGCCCTCAACCCTGATCACGGTCTGCGGGTATTGCACCAGCACCGAGGCGATCCGGTCAAGCTCGCCATAGAGTCCCGGCCGCACCACAGAGGAGTTGGTATCAAAGCTCACATCCCCTTTCAGGGTCACGGAGAGCAGATTGCCTTCCCGCTGCACTGCCGCCGCATCAGAGGCAGCCAGGGTCTGGCGCATCTCCTGCTCCTGCTGATCCATCATATGGCCAACTCCGGCTCCAGCAGCGCCGCCGACCGCAGCGCCGATCGCAGCCCCGATCAGGGTCGATTTGGTATCGTGGCCAATCACCTGGCCGAGGATGGCCCCGGCCGCAGCCCCTCCGGCCGCGCCGTAAGCTCCTCCGGCCTGGGTCTTGGTTTGAGGAACGCAACCAGAGAAAACAAACATCCCTGCCAGACAAAGAAGAACAAACCGTTTCATACTTTCCTCCTTCAAGGTGTAATGGTTAGTGAAACCGGCGCCTCTACCAAAAAATTGCTTTTTTCCGCACCGGGAAAAAACTTACTTTTGGGTAGTCTACCACATTTTTGGTTGAACAGGACGGTCTTGATTTGCCTGCCCACCCCATCCCGCCACTTCGGCACAGGCACAAAAAAACCCGCGACCATTTCCGGCGCGGGTTTTTTTGTTGTCAGACAAAACGGATTGCTCCGCAAAATAAATGGCGGAGAGCGAGGGATTCGAACCCTCGGTAGAACTTTTGATCCTACACTCGCTTAGCAGGCGAGCACCTTCGGCCTACTCGGTCAGCTCTCCACATTTCGTATTTACTTGTTTGTTGGCGGAGGAAGTAGGATTCGAACCCACGGTACTTTCGCACAACGGTTTTCAAGACCGCCGCCTTAAACCACTCGGCCATTCCTCCCTCAAGTCCGTCAGTTATGTACCATTTCAAAAATGGGCTGTCAATGGTAAGCGTTCAGCAATGGCGCATCTGCTTTGTCATCGGCCTGGCCCGCATACCTGATGTATGGCGGACAGGCCTCTTTCGCGCATCTGCGGCACTGCTGAACGCTTACCATAGGTTACGGCAATCTGTTTTTTTATTTAGCGAACCGCCTCGATAGCCTCGGCCAGCTTTTTCACCCCGACGATCTCCATGCCCTTGACCCCGCCCTTGGGCACGTTGGCCAGGGGGACAATCGCCTTTGTAAAGCCGTGCTTGGCCGCCTCCCGCAAGCGTTCCTGGCCGCTGGGCACGGGCCGGATCTCGCCGGAGAGGCCCACCTCGCCGAAAACAACCAGATCCACGGCCAGGGGCTTGTTTTTCAGACTGGAGAAAACCGCTAGGAGCAGAGCCAAATCGGCGCTGGTTTCGCTGACCCGCACCCCGCCCGCCACGTTGATGAACACATCCTGGCCATAGGTGGCGATGGAGCCGTGGCGGTGCAGCACGGCCAGGAGCATGGCCAGCCGGTTCTGCTCCAGCCCCACCGTGACCCTCCGGGGGTTCTCGCTGTGGCTGTCGTCCACCAGGGCCTGCATCTCAACAAGCAGGGGGCGGCTGCCTTCCCAGATCGCCATGACCACGCTGCCGGGCATGGCTTCGGCGTTGCGGGAGAGAAAGATGGCCGAGGGGTTGGAGATCTCGCGCAGCCCCTTGTCGGTCATGGCGAAAACCCCCAGCTCGTTCACCGCGCCGTAGCGGTTCTTCACCGCCCGCATCACCCGGAAGCGGCTGTCGCCGCTGCCTTCGATGTAGCAGACCACGTCGATGATGTGCTCCAGTACCCTGGGCCCGGCCAGGTCGCCGCTCTTGGTGACATGGCCCACCAGGAAGATGGCCACCCCGGTCTGCTTGGCAAACTGGGTAAGGAGGGCGGCGGACTCCCGCACCTGGCTGACACTGCCCGGCGCGGACTGGCTGTCCGCCACCTGCATGGTCTGGATCGAGTCGATCACCATGACCTCGGGCTTTTCCTTGAGCGCGGTGGCGCAGATATCCTCCACCCTGGTCTCGGCCAGCAGGAGCAACGCCTGATCCGGAAGCCCAAGCCGCCTGGCCCGCATGGCTATCTGCTGGAGCGACTCCTCGCCGGTGACATAGAGGCATTTGCGCGTAAGGCTTAAGTTGCAGCAAACCTGGAGCAAGCCGGTGGATTTGCCCACCCCCGGATCGCCGCCGATGAGCACCACCGAGCCCGGCACCAACCCGCCACCCAGCACCCGGTCCAGCTCGCCCATGGTGGTGGAAAAACGGACCAGCTCGTCTTTGCCCACCTCGGCCATGGTCTGCACCTGGGCCAAGCTGCCGGAATACCCCTGGAAACGGCCTGCGGCAGCGGAGGCCGGCTGTTGCTCGGCCAGGGTATCCCAGGCGCCGCAGCCTTCGCACTGACCACCCCATTTGCTGAACACCCCGTTGCAAGTGCGACAGACATACGAAATCTTCTCTTTAGCCATTTCCCCCCTGCCCTTTACGCCTTTTACCTTTCACCTTGCACCTTTTCCTTCCAAAGCCTTCCGCACCGTTTCAGTCAACACCCGCATGGTCAGGGGCTTCATGAGAAAATGGCCGATGCCCTGGGCCACGGCGGATTCTTCACCGATTGTCGCGCTATACCCGGTGCAGAGGATCACCGGCAAGGTGGGCCTGATTTTGCGAATCTCCTGCGCCAACTGCACCCCGGACATCTTGGGCATGGTCTGGTCGGTGATCAGCAGATCAAAATCGTCGGGGCGGCTGCGAAACTCTTCCAACGCCTCAAGCGGCTTGGTTCTGGCCGTCACCCGATAGCCGAGCCCGGAGAGCATGGCCTTGCCCAGCTCGGCGATGCTGGTCTCGTCATCCACATAGAGAATCCGCTCCTGGCCGGAAGGAAGCGCCCACTCCTGGGGACTTTCCAGCACAACCATCCCCTGGCCGACCCTTGGCAGATAGACGCGAAAAACCGTGCCCGCGCCCAAAGCGCTTTCCACCTGCACCATGCCCCCATAGCTTTTGACGATGCCATGCACCACCGCCAGCCCCATGCCCGAGCCCTTGCCCACCATTTTGGTGGTGAAATACGGGTCAAAGATCCGGGCCAGGATCTCCGGCGCGATCCCAGGGCCGGTATCGCGCACGCTGAGCAACACATACTGCCCGGGCAGCAGCTCGTCTTGCCCGGCGAGATCGCTTTCGCCAAGCTCCACGTTTTTCAAAACCACGGTCAGAGCGCCCCCTGCCGCCTCCATGGCATGGAAAGCGTTGGTGCAGAGATTCACCACGATCTGGTGGATATTCGTGGGGTCGGCCAGGATGAAACCGCAATCCGGGTCGATATCCTCGCGGATTTCGATGTTCGCCGGAATCGAGGCGCGCAGAAACTTGAGCGCCTCCTTGATAATGGGTTTGGGCGAGAGCGGAGCCCGCTCCTCCCCGCCTTTCCGGCTAAAAGTGAGAATCTGCTTCACCAGATCCCGGGCCCGCAGACCGGCCCGGAGTACCTCCTGGATATCGTCCCTGGCACTGCCTGCCGCTTCCGGCAGGCTGCGTTTGGCCATCTCGGCATAGCCGAGGATGGCGGCAAGGATATTATTGAAATCATGGGCGATTCCCCCTGCCAGGGTGCCGATGGCCTCCATCTTCTGGGCCTGGCGCAATCGCTCTTCCAGCCCCTTCCGGATACTGATGTCATGGCAGATGCAGAGAATTTCCGGCTGCCCCTCGCCTTGCACCACCGTGGCATTGATCTCCACCGGGGTGATGCCGCCCCGGCCATCGACATAATCGACCTGCAGATGGCGGATATAACCCTGCTTGACGCATTCCCGCAACGCCTGGCGGTTCCTGGCCAGATCCTGTTCCGCCGTCCACTCGGTCACCCGGTGCTCCATAATCTCGGCCAAATCGGTGCGCCCGCTCAAGCGAACATACTCCTGATTGGCGTCCAGCACTTTTCCTTCGCCATCGATCCGCACAAAACCGATGCCGGTGGTTTCGATCAAAACCCGGTATTTCTCCTCGCTTTTGCGCAGCCCCTCTTCCATGGCCCGTTTTTCGGCCAACATCCGGTTTAGCGCCCCGGCCAGGGAACGAAACTCCGCAAAATGGAGGCCGGAAAGCTGCATTTCCTCTTTTTCCCGGGCCGCTTTGTCAAAAAAATCCTCAAAGGAGGCAAAGGCCTCCTGGATGCGCCCCGCCGTCTTTCTGACAAAGAGCAACCCGCCCAAAAGCGCGGCAAGCAGCAGCAATAGCGCCAGCCCGACGATCTTGACAATCTCGCGCCGCAACTGCTGCCGGGCCTCCGCAATGGCCGCCTGGATGTCGTTCAGGTATATGCCCGCGCCGATATACCACTGCCACTCCTTGACGCCCCGCACATAGCTGAGCTTCAGGGAGTTGCGCTCTTCGCCCAGCTTCGGCATCACATACCGAAGAAAACCGCCGTCTTCCCGGGCCAGGGCGATCAGTTCCCGTACAATTTTCAGACCGTTGGCATCGACCTGCTCCAGCGCGTTTTCTCCCTTGGCCGGATAAGTCAAGGACACCCCGTCCCACTGGCCGGCAAAAACATAGCCATCCTGCTCGAACCGCATCTTTTCAATCCGCGCCAGCACCTCGGCCTGGATCTCCGCTTCCATGTCGTCCAGATATTCGCCCGCACCGATCAGCCAATCAAGCTCGGGCAGGTATTTGATAAAGGAGACTTTCTCAAACTCCTGACCGGACGGCACACCAGGCTTGGGCCAGCGGTAGGAGACAAACCCCTCGCCCTTGCTCCGGGCAAGCTCGACCATCTTGCGGATGACAAAAGCACCCTCGTTGTCCTGCATGGCCAAAAGATTTTTCTGCTCAAGCTCCGGCTGGGCGGCATGGAGCTGCACCGTCCCGTCCATGGCAAAGATGAAGAAATACCCTCTGCCGTTGTTAAAACGCTGCGTCCGCAGACTCTCACGCACCAAAGACTCCAGCTCTTTCCTGCTGTGCGATCCCTTGCTGATCTGGTAGAGATGGGAGGCGACGACCTGGGCATCCCGGACCCTGCCCGCAACAACGCCCTTTGCCCGGTCGGTGATCTGCGAACGCTTGAAATGGATGTACCCGACCACCTCATCAACCTGCCGCACAAGCTGCTGCTTGCGCGTTTCGACCTGTTTCCCCCAGAGCGCATCAACCTCGCTCCGGTAGCGGGAATATTCCTGAAAAATATGGAGAGTGCCAAGCCCCAGGGTCAGGCAGGCGACCATGAGCGACATGGTGACCAGCAATCTCCTGGCTATGCTGTGAGCGGGCATGATCATTGACTGTGAAGCTCTCCCTGAAAATCCGTTCACACAAGCCTGGACAAGACTTGATTGGCCACGGGCAGACCGGCCTCGGTGAGACGCAGGCTGTCCGAGGCAAGCACGATCAGCCCCTGCTCCTGCAATTCCTCAAGCATCTTCCCATAATAGCCCGCAGGCGTCAAACCAAACCGGCGCTGCAGCCGGGCCAGCGAAATCCCTTCGATCATCCTCAGCCCCATGACCACGCTTTCCCGGAACCGGGCCGCAAGCGACAGACATTCCCCCTCGGACAACGGGAGTTCCCCTTTCTGGACCAGCGCGGCAAACGCTTCGGGCTCCTCCACCGTGCTGAACCGAAAACCGGAGAGGCAGGAGACCGCCCCAGCCCCCAGCCCGAGATACGAGCCGTTTCGCCAGTAGTTGAGATTGTGGCGGCATTGGTTGCCCGATGCTGCGTAGTTGGAAATTTCGTAACGCGGCAAACCGGCCTGGGCCAAAAGATCGTGGGTGAGCGCGGCCATGGCCAGAACCTCCTCCTCTCCGGGCAGGGTCAACGCTCCCTTTTCCACCAGCCGGGCAAAGGGGGTTTCCTCCTCAATGGTCAGCTCGTAGCAGGCAAGATGCTCCGGCCCGAAGGCAAGAGCTTGGTCCAGGCTCTCCCGCCAGTCCGTTGCGCGCTGGCCGGGCAGGCCGTACATCAGATCCAGGTTGATGTTGGTAAAACCACCCTTTCGCGCCGCCTTGATGGCAGCGCAGGCCTCACCCTTCGTATGGCTCCGGCCAAGCGCACCCAGCAGCCGGTCGGAAAAGGCCTGCACCCCGAGGCTCAACCGGTTGACCCCTGTCCGGCGCAGGCTGGTCAGCATCGGCATCGTGACGGTATTGGGGTTGGCCTCCACCGTGATCTCGGCATCTTCCGTGAAGTTGAACGAGGCGAGGCACAGACCGACCAGCTCGGCCAGCTCGTTGCCGCCATAAATGGTCGGGGTGCCGCCGCCGATGAACAGGGTGGCGAAGGTCCGCTCCCGGCACCACTGCTGATCAGCCCAGTGGCGGATCTGGCTGGCAAGGGCCGTCAGGTAAGCGGCGGGAGGGGATTGACAGGCGTAGGAATTGAAGGAACAGTATGCACACCGGCTTTTGCAAAAGGGGATGTGCAGATAAAGACCGGGCGATTCTTCGCCGCTGGCGGGAGTAAACCCGGTGGGTAGGGATTCGGGCGACATCACTCTCCGGAAATCACCGCACGGGACTGGCGACGGATATCCTCCAGCAGACCGTGATCGGCGAAGCTGAACGGCTGCGCATCCTCCCCCACGATGAGATGGTCGAGGAGCTGAATCCCGGCAAAGCCCAGGGCAATGAAGAGATGGCGGGTGAGTTTTTTATCCTCCGCCGAAGGGGTCAGGCTGCCGGAGGGATGGTTGTGGGCGATGACCACCGAGGCGGCGTGATGCGAAAGGGCCAGCTTAATCAACTCCCTGGGATGCACGGTATTGCTGGCCAGGGTTCCCTCCGCCACCAGTTGGGTATCGATGATCCCCAAGGAGGCGTCGAGAAAAACCGCCATCAGCACCTCGCGCTTGAGCCCACGCATGGAATGAACCAGATACTCCCCCACCTCGCGGGAGGAGCGGAGGTATTCCTTAGCCACCAGCCGCTGCTTGAGATACCGCCGGGCCACGGATTGCACAAAATGCAGGGCGAAACCGTTTTTCGGCCCGATGCCATCGATCAGCTCAAGCTCGGCCTGACTGGCATCCAAGGCGTGGGGCAGGGTGGTGAATCGCTTGAGCAGGAGGCGGGCGGTTTCTTTGCAATCCTTGCGCGGGGTGCCCAGGGAAAGGAGCAGCTCCAAGACCTCGACGTCGGTGAAGCCTTCCAGACCGTGGTCCAGAAACCTGTCCCGCAGCCGTTGCCTATGGCCGTCGCCTTTTTTCTGCCAGTCCGTTTTATCCATAATTGGCCACAAAACCCCATTGGTACGCAGCCGAGCACCGGAGAAATCGCCGAAAAGGGGTTTGCACTGTTTGAGCGCAGCGAGTTTGCAAACCCCCGGCGGTTTCGAGGAGCACAGGGCATCCCGCCTCCGGCGGGACAAGTGCCGGGGTGCCCTTTCTTTTTGGTTCTTTTTCTTTGGGCACGCAAAGAAAAAGAACAATCCTACTCCCCCAGCGCCTTCACAAACAACTCGTTGGCCAGCCCCGGATTGGCCTTGCCCCCGGTCTGCTTCATGAGCTGGCCCACGAAAAATCCCATGACCTTGGTCTTGCCCTCGCGGAACTGCTGCGCCTGCTCGGGATTGGCCGCGATGATCTCCTTGACGATGGCCATAATCTCGCCCTGGTCGCTCATCTGGACCAGACCCTTCTCCTTGACCACGGTTTCCGGATCCTTACCGGAGACCATCATCTCCTCGAACACGGTCTTGGCGATCTTGCCGCTGATGGTGCCTGCGTCGATCATGGCCAGGAGCGCGGCCAGGTTTTCGGGCGTGACCGGGCATTGGCTGATATCCAAGGCTTCTTCGCCCTTCATCAGCCGCATCAACTCGGTCATCAGCCAGTTGCCGAGTTTCTTGGCATTGGGATAGCGGGCATACGCCGCCTCGAAATAATCGGCCAGCTCGCGGGAAGAGGTGAGCACTGCGGCGTCGTCTTCCGGCAGCCCCAGTTGCTGGACAAAACGGCGTTTCCGGTCATCGGGCAGCTCGGGCAGGGTGGCGCGGATTGCCTCGATCCACGCCTCAGTGATCACCACCGGCACCAGATCCGGGTCCGGGAAGTAGCGGTAATCGTGGGCCTCTTCCTTGGAGCGCATGGCATTGGTCACGTTGCGGTCCGCATCCCAGAGCAGGGTCTCCTGGGTGATCTTCTCGCCGTCCAGCAAGCGGTCGCGCTGGCGGCGCACCTCGAACTCCAGGGCTTTTTGCACGTTCTTGAAGGAGTTCATGTTCTTGAGCTCGGTGCGGGTGCCGAACTCCTTCTGGCCCACGGGTCTGAGCGAGATATTGGCATCGCAGCGGAAGCTGCCCTCCTGCATGTTGCCGTCGCAGATATCCAGATAGCGGAGGATGGCGTGCAGCTTCCTGAGATAGGCCGCAGCCTCCTCCGGCGAGCGGATATCCGGCTCGCTGACGATCTCGATGAGCGGGACCCCGGTGCGGTTGAGGTCCACGTAGCTCTTGGGCTCGCGCTCGTCGTGGATCAGCTTGCCCGCGTCTTCCTCCATGTGGATGCGGGTGAGGCCGATCCGTCTGGTTTTCCCGCCCGCCTCCACCTCCACCCAGCCGTGCTCGGCAATGGGCAGGTCGAACTGGGAGATCTGGTAGCCCTTGGGCAGATCGGGGTAGAAGTAGTTCTTGCGGGCGAACTGGTTCATGGGGCCGATGGCGCAGTTGGTTGCCAAGGCCATCTTCATGGCGTACTCCACCACTGTTTTGTTCAGCACCGGCAAAACGCCTGGCATGCCGAGGCACACCGGGCAGGTATTGGTGTTGGGCGGGTTGCCGAAGGCGGTGGTGCAGCCGCAAAAAATCTTGCTCTTGGTTTTGAGCTGGGCATGGACCTCAAGGCCGATAACGGTTTCAAATTCCATGGTGTTCTCTCCCTTATCCTTGCCCGGCGGCCGGACAAAACCGCCGATCAGTACTTCTCTTTTGCGTAATCATTCCCCAGAGGCAGCAAAACTTCTAGCCCCCGGAGCAGTAACCGCGCAGCAGTGCCGCAGATGCGCGGAAGAGGCCTGCGCCATACACACGGTATGCGGACAGGTCGATGACAAAGCAGATGCGGTGCTGCTGTGCGGTTACGCTTTTGCTTTGTGCACCCAGGCTTGCATCCGGGTCAGTTCCTGCGCCCAGCCGGAGCCGATGCGCAGATCGAGGAACATCCGGAACAACTGATCCACGGTGCGCACCACCATCTCGTGCAGGCTGACATGCTCAAGCAGCCTGCCTTCCACCGCCTCGGGGTCGTTGCCCTCTTCGGCCGAGCCCATGGTCTTGGGCGGCTTCACGTTGCGAAACTCCATGAGGGTGGCCTTAAAAGAAAGGTTCCACTCATACTCCCCCCTGGTCAGCAGCATCCGGGCCTGCTCCAGCTTCTTGCCCATGGCCAGGCCGGTGCGCGCCTCCTGGAGCTCGGTCATCAGCCCCCGGCAGATCAGCTTTTCGCGGTTCTCGCCTTCGCCGTACTCAAGCATCATGTGCTTTTCAAAAACGAGCTGGATATCCTCCCCAGCCTCGGGGAGAAAGATGGTGCCTCCCCGCTCCTCGCTCTTGAACCAGAGCCAGGTGAGAAATTCCTGGCCTACAAATCGTTTTTCGTCAATAAGATCAACTAAATCCATGCGTTCAGGCCTCTGAAATTCAAATGAAGATTGCGGGGGTGATGTCGGCCAGAGCCTCGCGGCTCGGAGCGTCGAGCAGGTGCTCGGCGGTGAGATACGGCACCTGCAGCATCAGGCTGAGGTCAAAGGTCTCCTTAAAGAACTCCTCCAGCAGCTCCTGGGCCTTCTGGCTGGTGGAAAAAAACAGCACCGTGCCCTCGGCCAGGTTCCAGCAGAGATCATAGACCGCCGGAGTCGGCGCCGCCTTTTTCATCAGCATCAGCTTGACGCTCTCCTTGATCTCCACCCTATGCGCCCGGGCCAGCTTGGGAATCTGCCGCGCTTTCTTGAGCCGCTCTTCTTCCTTGAGGCAGAACTTATTGAGCACTTTGGGCGAGACCCGGCGCTCGTCCATGCGCAGGGAGAGTACGACATGATCCGCCGCCGCGTACGAGGCATAGGCAAACTCGCTGTCAAACATATTGAGCACGGAAACCCAGCCCACGGAGCGCTCTTCGTAGCTCTCGTCGATATCCCGGAAGGAATGGCGGGCTATCCGCTCGGCAGCGAACTCCCAGAAATTCGCGGGCAGCTCACCTTCCACCGCATAACGGACAAAACTTGCCGATCTGGCCAACAATCCCATACCGCACCCAAAAGTAGATAGTCAGAAAAAAAGTCCTGCCTGGCGCAGAAACTCCGGAACAAATCAGAAGATATAGCAGACCCGGCCGACGGTCACAAGCTATTTAAGCGGAGCCTCTCCCTCCGGAAAACCCTAATAATTACACAAGCTCAGTCCGTTATCCAACAGACCGGCAAGGATGAATCCTAGGCAAAAAAAAGGGAAAAGAAGAAAGCAAAGACTTGACACGGAAAACCGACTGTTGTAAAAGTGCCTTTTCCTACAGGGTGGGTCGTTAACTCAGCCGGTAGAGTATCTGCCTTTTAAGCAGAGAGTCGCGCGTTCGAATCGCGCACGACCCACCATTTACTGTAAGGATATTAGTCCCCATCGTCTAGCCCGGTCCAGGACACCGGCCTTTCACGCCGGCGACACGAGTTCAAATCTCGTTGGGGACGCCAGCTTTTTCTAAAGGGAATCAACTGCTTTCAGTTGGTTCCCTTTTTTTATTTGGCTCCATCACCGGTATCCCGGCCAGGAAATCATAGCTACTCCTTGTGCCGGATCTCACCACATAACATGTGGTACGCCAAATTCTCCAGCAGCCAAGAATAACACTTGGCATTATTTTAATTTTATCATAAAATCTATAATAACAAGCACGGTTATTTTAATTCCACGATGAGCCCGCGCCAATGAGAACCTTCCAGTCTGGCCACTATGTGCAACAAGACCATTACCGGAGTTTTCAGCCCAATCCAATCAACCGCGCCTGGGTGCTGGACAACATGGCGTTGATCCAGCTACTTGGGCAGGCGGATCGGGAACTGGGCAGGCTGGACATGTATTCGGACTACATCCCCAATATCGATCTGTTCATCCGGATGCATGTCCTGAAAGAAGCCACCCAATCGAGCAAAATTGAAGGCACACAAACGAACATGGAGGATGCGCTTCTCGAAAGGGAAGATGTTGCCCTGGACAAAAGAGACGACTGGGAAGAGGTGCAAAACTATGTGGCGGCAATGAACCAGGCGGTTGCGCGATTAAAAAAATTGCCTTTTTCCGCCCGGCTGATGCGTGAAACCCATAAAACCCTGTTGCAAGGGGTGCGCGGCAAACACAAGCAGCCGGGCGCATTCAGACACAGCCAGAACTGGATTGGCGGGGCAACCATCAACGATGCGGTTTTTGTCCCGCCCGTTCATACCACTATCGCCGAGCTGATGGGCGATATTGAGCTGTTTGCCCACAACGACACCCAGTATTTCCCGGAGCTATTGAAAATCGCCTTGGTGCATTACCAGTTTGAAACTATCCATCCTTTTTTGGACGGTAACGGCCGGGTGGGACGGCTGCTGATTACCTTGTATCTGGTCAACAAAGGGATATTGAAACAGCCGGTGTTGTACCTGTCGGACTTCTTTGAGCGCAACCGCGCGCATTATTACGATAACTTAATGCGGGTGAGAGAAAAAAACGATCTGCTGCAATGGTTCAAGTTTTTCCTGGTGGGCGTCATAGAAACGGCAAAAAGCAGCATTGCGACTTTTGACAACATCCTCAAACTGCAAAAGCAGGTGGATGGCCAGATACAGACGTTGGGCAGCAGAACAGCCAATGCCCAAAAGGTTCTTCGTTACCTATATCAACATCCCATGATTGATGCTGCCAAAACAGGCAAGGTGGCGGAAATATCTCCGGCCTCCGCGTACAAGCTGGTTGCCGATTTGGAGCAGTTCGGGATACTGAAGGAAATCACGGGCGGCAAGCGTGGGAAAATGTATCTGTTTGACGCCTACTTGCAGTTGTTCAGGTAAGAATAAACTGCGTGGCGTTCACCCGATCACCGTTTTTTTTGTATCATGACAGCACCATGACCTGCATCCACGACTACCACCAGCTTATTGCCGACCTCGACGCGGAGATCGCCCGCATCGCACAGTTCCATGCCGCGGCCATTTCCTGCGGGCCAGGCTGCGCCTCCTGCTGCCGTCCCTTCAGTGTGCTGCCCATTGAGGCGGCCTGCGTGCGGGAAGCCATTGCCTCACTGGATAGAGCCAGCCGGGAGCAACTTGACCGCACCCTTGCGAAAGGCGATGCGTGCTGTCCCCTGCTTATTGATGATCTCTGCGCTATCTACGCGGCCCGCCCTGTCATCTGCCGGACCCAGGGGCTGCCCCTGGCCTATGTAGATGAAGAGCGCCAGGCCATCGAGGTTTCGGCCTGCGGCCTAAATTTTCCGGACGACCATGTCTTTGCCCCGGAAGACCTCCTGTTCTTGGACCCGTTCAACGTCCGCCTTGCCGCACTCAATCAGGCCTGGTGTAGCAAGCAGAATCTGGACCCGACCACACGCATCCCCCTGCGGGAGCTTGCCAGCTCCACCCCGCCTGGGGCGTGAATCTTACTGCTCCGGCAGATCCTCCCCCCCCAACAGGGCCTCGGCCACCCGTTCTTCCAGCCGATCCTTGTCGATGGGCTTGGCGCAATAGGCCACCGCTCCAAGGGCAAACGCCTGTCGGGCTATATCGACATCGGGCAGCCCGGTCAGCATGATGGCCGGCAAATGCGGCAGCAACTTCTGCATCTCGGAGAGTACGGCTAGGCCGTCCATCTTGCGCAGGTTCATGTCGAGGATTGCCAGGTCCACCTGATTTTTTTCCGTAAACCGGAGGGCCTCGTCCTCATCGTGGAACACATGCACCACATGCCCCTTCCTCTGCAGAATCCTCCGGATCAGAATCCCCGCGTCCAACACATCGTCCAAGACCAGAATCTGCGCCATCCCCCTATTGCTCCTCTTCCTGACCTGCGGCAATAACCGGCAGGAAAAGATGAAAGGTCGTATGCATGTCCAGGGCGACAAGCTCCGGCTCCACCGGCGGGGATTTGACCTCGATCCTGCCGTTGTGGTCTTGGATGATGCCGAAGGAAACGGACAATCCGAGTCCGGTGCCCTTGCCGACCCCCTTGGTGGTGTAAAAGGGGTCGAAGATGCGGCCCATTTGCTCCGGGGGAATGCCGGACCCGGAATCGCCGATGATGATTTCGATCTGCCCGCTCTCCTCATGCCAGCGGCTCCACACCCCGATAATCCCTTCGCTGCCGATGGCATGGTGGGCGTTGGTCAAAAGGTTGACAAAAACCTGGCGCATCCGCTCGTTGTCAAAGCAGGTGCTGGGCAGGTTCTCGGCCAGGCAGCGATGGATGAAGATATGGTCCATGTTCAGGGTGTGGTTGACAATGGCCAGCACCTCTTCCAGGCACTGGTTGAGATCGCCGCACAATCTATTATGCTCCTGGGTCTGCCGCGAGAAATTGAGCAGATCGGCAACGATGCGCCGGCAGATCTTCGCCTGTTTCTCGATGATCCCCAGGGTTTCATGCACCTCGCTTTGTTCCGGAAAATCCTCCTCCAGCAACTGGGCATATCCAAGGATGATGCCCAGCGGGGTATTGATTTCGTGGGCAACGCCGGCGGCGAGCTGGCCCACCGAGGTCATCTTTTCAGAGTGCACCAACTGCTCCATCATCTTCTTGAAATGGGTGAGATCCTTGGCAATCCCTTGGTACCCCTGGGGCGCGCCATCCCGGTCCGTAATGGCCGAGGCGGTGATCATCAGATACAACGGGCCGTCCTCCCTGCCGACAAACTCCGCCTCGAAATCCTTGACCTGGCCGTCCGAACCAAGCTGCGCGCGGTATTGGGCACATCGCTCCGGGTCGGAAAAAAACTCGGCCAGGGGCTGGCCGAGAACATCCAGCCTTTGGCCAACCCCGAGCAACTGCAAGCCGCTCTCGTTGATGTCGCAGATTTTGCCTTCCGCATCGCAAAAATAGATCATATCCTTGGAGCCTTCGAAGAAGCCGCGGAATTTCTCTTCGGACAACCGCAGGTCGCGGGTCTGTTCCTCCACCTGCTGTTCCAGGGTCTGATTCAACCGGGACAGATCCGCATGCGCTACTTTAAGCCGTTCGTTGGCCAATTCCAGCGAGAGCGCATCGCCCTTGGCTCGTTCGATAAGCACCGCTGTATTGTGGTAGTGGAGGGTGAGGATGGCCACCCCGCAGAGCGCGATGGTGTTGAGCCCCCCGCTGTACGGATCAAGTTCGTTCCAGAGCTGCGGCATCCCGGCAAGCCTGAGAACATAGGGCAAAAGATGCCCCACGCCCCGGGAAAGCGAAAACACCACCATGACCAGGGAAAACCAGAAAAAATACGCCCAGAGGATATTCTTGGGTTCAAGCTTTGTGAGACGCCGGGCATAGGAAAACGCAAAAAAGGCAAGAATGACCATCACGGCGGCGCCGAGATAATCCACCAGATAGACGGGAAACAGGGGCAGGACAACGCTCTCTTCCATCACTCCCCCTGCCCGCTTGAGCCCTGTCGCCGTGCAGCAATGGTCTCGCAGAAGCCCCGCAAGGCGGTGGTGAAAAACCAGAGGGCCGGAACGCAGAGCAGATGATCAAAACGGCCCAGATAATAGACGCCGCTGAGCAGGGTGCGCGGCCCGGTAAAATAATCCTCCACCAGCCGGGCGCCGGAATCCCTGATATCGGCATACATCTGGTCGGCAAACCAGTGCACAAACAGATGGTCCATATCCCAGAGGAGGAAAAACAGCAGGGAGAGCTTGAGTGATCGCCAGGAATACCCGGTATCCGGCGGTTTGGTGTGCAAAACATAGAGGAAGAGCAGCAAGGCCACCCCAAGCAGGAGATGGGCCATCAAATGGACCACCGGGCCTTCCGCCACCCCGTGCCCCTGCACCGCCCAAGCCGGGCAGCCCCACACAAACGGGAGAACACAACCCAGCAGAACACCGTATTTCTTCATCCGTTCCCCCCGCAATCCGCGCCGGAAAAATTGTGCCTTTTCCAGAAATAGCAGGTTGCCTGCAGGGACGCAAGCCATATCCGTGTTCGGATTCCCGCCAAGAAGATGTTGCTTGTTTTTCGGAAATGGTGCATCAATGGGGAGTTATTGGAAAAAATCCGCCAAACGCCCGCGCTTTCCGGAGACATGTCCGTGACCTCTGATCAGCCTCTTTCTCCCTGCCCCGACGCGGATTTTTCCGCCTCGGTTCTCCTTGTCGACGATGACCGCGACATGCTCTCCATGCTGGAACGGCTCATCCGCAAGAAATTCCGCTGCGAGGTGAAAACCGCGCCATCCGCGGAGGCTGCCTGGCAGATCATCGCGGACTGGCGGCCGGACATGGTGCTGACGGATGTCAAGATGCCGGGGATGGACGGGCTGGCGCTCCTTGCCAAGATCAAGGAAGCGTATCCGGTCATTGCCGTAATTATGATGACCGGCCACGGCACGGTGGAGTCGGCCATCGCCGCCCTGAAAAACGGGGCCTACGACTTTATCCAGAAACCCTTTGACAACGAGCACCTGCTCCACACCCTGCGGCGCTGCCTGGAACGCCTCTGCCTGCTTGAAAATAACCGGCGGCTTCAGAGCCGGCTCGCCGAGCAGGAAGCCTGCCCCGGCTTCATCGGCACCTCTCCGGCGATCAAAGAGGTTTCCGGACTGATCAGCAGGCTTGCCGATACCGATGTCACCGTGCTGATCCGGGGAGAATCCGGCACGGGCAAGGAGCTGGCCGCCCGCGCCCTGCATGGGTTGAGCGGCCGGCATTCGCGCCCGATGGTCACGGTGAACTGCCCGGCCCTGCCGGAGCAGATCCTGGAAAGCGAACTCTTCGGCTATGCCAGGGGCGCCTTTTCCGGGGCGACCCACGACAAAAAAGGACTGTTTCTCGAAGCCAACACCTCCACCATTCTGCTGGACGAAATCGGCGACCTCCCCATTGCCCTCCAGACCAAGCTGCTCCGGGTTCTCCAGGAAAAGGAGATCATGCCCCTGGGCCAGACCAAGACCATCCGGGTGGATGTCCGGGTGCTGGCCTCGACCAACCAGGATCTGGAGGAAAAAATCCGCCATGGCCTTTTCCGTGAGGATCTTTTCTACCGTCTCAACGTGGTGACTATCACCATGCCGCCCCTCAGAAACAGGCAGGAAGACATCCCTCCCCTTGCCCAGCATTTCCTCGCGACCTTTGGAGAGGAATACGACCGGCCGTCCCTTGTCTTTGCGCCGGACGCACTCCCCGCCCTGGTGAAACGATCCTGGAAAGGCAATGTTCGCGAACTCCAGAATGTTGTTAAACGGGCGGTGCTGCTTGCCGATGACACCCCCATCTCCGCCCGATCCCTTACGGAACCCGGGGTGGAGATTCCCTCTCCCCAGGGACTGCCAGAAAACCTGCACGGCTTGCCCTACAATCTCGCCAAACAGCGCTTGGTGGAGGATTTCTCCGCCGCTTACCTGGCCGAGGCCCTGCAACAAAACAGCGGCAATGTCACGGCCGCTGCCCAGGCCAGCGGCATGAACCGCCAGGCCTTTCAAAAACTACTGCACCGCTTTGGCCTCGCGGCCAAAGCCTTCCGATAACTCTCCAGCAATCCCCGCCATCCTCCGACAAAAAATAAGTGCCGCAAAAAATATGCGGTGCATATTTTTTGCGGCACTTTCCAGCCCGTTTTCCAGCCATTTCCCGTCTTGACCCACCCGCCAAAAAACAGCAACATCCACGCATAATCAAAGAGATACCAAGAACAACCCGACTCTTTCCCGAATTGGCACTGTTATTGCTGTAGCATAATGAAGGGGAGAGATCTTCGACCCTCCTCGAAATCACCCACTACGCATCAGGCGCGAACGTTTTGCCCAACAACCGTCCGCGCCTCTCAACCTGTGAACAAGACAAAGGAGGTGCAACGGCACAAGAGGGGGGACCTAGGGAACAAGCCGTCTTTTAAGACATTTTATCTCAGACAGGAGGTGGATGGTATGAAAGTCAAGTTCAGTGTGTTGCCGTTACTCGCCCTGGTGATGATGGTTTTGCCCATCATCCCGCAGGCACAGGCCCAGGAAACGGCCTCTGCCCCAACCATAACGCTCGATAAGACTTCGCTTGCCAACGGCGGCGAGATCACCGTCAGCGGCCAGGCACCGGCTGGCGCCCAGGTGTATGTCGAGGTCTATGCCGCGGATAAAAAGGTGCGGGCCAACCGCTTCGACGGCAAGAAGGACCCAAAGACCGGCAAGATTCCCTACAAGTTTTACCTGACCCATGAGATGCCCGCCTTCTACAAAATTTTCGTGCCCAAGGACATGCAGCCGGAACTGGACAAGGCCAAGGCTGCGGGCGGGGGCTGGAAGTATTCCGAGGTGCTGAAGAAAACCGGCGCCAACGCCGCATACAGCGAACCAGCCAAGATCAAAGTCGACAGCTATCAGGCCACCATCATGGCCAGCATCCTCGGTTCCCGAGGCACTCTGCTGGACCCCATGGACGAAAAGGCGACCAAAAGCGAATCCATGAAGCTGGTGAAAGGCCGTTTCCGCTCAGTTAACAACCTGTTGGGAGCCAGTGTCGAGACCACGCCCGAGGGCGCTTACACTGCCAAAATGAAGCTGCGCAAGGGGCTGGCCCCAGGCAAATATAACGTCATCGTCACCGCTGTCACCGCGCGGACCATGGACGGTGACAAGGAAACGGTCAAGAAGGTCAAAAGCGAGGTGGCGAGCTTCGAGAACAAACAAACATTCCCCACCGTCTACCTCGGCAACGCAGGCACCAGCATCAACCTCCTCTGGCCCTTCCTCCTGACCCTGGTCATCTCGATCTTCGGCGTGCTCATGGGCGCGGGCGGCGGCTTCATCCTCAACCCCATCCTGGTCTCCATTTTTCCGGCCCTGCCCCACACCATCGTGGCAGGCACAGTAATGCCCACCGTGCTCTTTTCCCAGGGTTCCGGCATTTACAACTACTCAAAGATCAAGTTCATCAACTGGAAGCTCGGCATCGGCGTCGGTTGCGCCATGCTGGTGGGCGGATTCATCGGCCCCAAACTCACCGAATTGATCACCCTGGACCAGTTCAAGTTTGCCTTTGGCTGGATCCTGTTGGTCTTGGCCGGCCTGATGTTCTGGCAGACCACCCCCGGCTATCTTGAGAAGAACAAGAAGGAGCAGGCCATCCTCAAGGAGTTCAAGAAGCGGGCGGAAGAAGCAGCCAAAGGCAACCAATAATACCATCAGGAGGAATCCGTTATGAAAGTAGATTTCTGGGGTCATGAATTTGAAGTCAACATGTGGGTCGGCTGCCTGGGCGGCTTTCTCATCGCCATTATGTCCTCGATGTTCGGTTTCGGCGGCGGTCCGTTCATGGTGCCGCTGATGACCGTCGCCCTTGGGCTGCCCATGTACATCGTAGTCGGCAGCTCGCTCTTGGCCATCTTTTTCAACACGGCCATGGGCACTGTCCGACACATGCAGTTCGGCAACTTCGACCTGCTGCTCTTTCTGGCCATGTTTCCGGCTGCCCTGCTGGGCGGCTATTTCGGCCCGCAGATCGCCAAACGCTTAAGCCCGGTGGTGGTGAAACGTGTTGCCTGCGTGGGCCTGGTGCTGCTCGGCCTTAAGCTGCTGGGCCTGTATTAAAAAACCATCCGTCCAGGTCCGGTTCCGCGGCGCCCCCTCCCTTACTCGCCGTGGAGCCGGACCTGGCTCCGGCCTGGGGAATGAACCTTGGGCCAATCACCCTACGATCCAAAAAGAGGGTCCAGTATGGCTCACATTTTCGTCTTGGATGATGTCCTGGATGCCGCCGTACTGACCCAGAGAATTCTGACCAAAAAAGGGCATCAGGTGGAGATTTTCACCGAGGAACGGGAAGCTGTGCAGTATGCCAGGAAAAACCATGTGGATCTGGCCATCCTGGACATCAATCTGAAAAAAACCAACGGGATCAGTGTGCTGGAAGAACTCAAGCGCGCGGACCCGATGATCCGGGTCATTATGCTCACCGGATATCCGACCATTGAAACAGCCCGCCAAGCCCTGCGCCTTGGCGCGGCGGATTACTGCGTAAAGCCCGTGGATAAAAGCGAACTGGAACAGAAGGTCTCCGCCGCGCTGGCCAATTGAGCCGCGAACGGCAAGCCACAGAAACAGGAGTCGTAATCATGAAGAAATCAGTCTGGAGCATGTGCGGCATGTGTACCGTTCGCTGCCCCATCCGGGTCGAGGTCGAAGACAACAACGTGACCTGGCTCGAAGGCAACCAGCACATCCTGAAAGGCGCTCTGTGCGCCAAGGGATCGGCCGGTCCTTCCCTGGTGGCCGACAAGGAGCGCCCCCAGCAGCCGCTGATCAGACGCGGCGGCCGGGGAGCAGGACGCTGGGAGGCGGTGAGCTGGGAGTTCGCCCTTGACTACATTGCGGACAAGCTGAAAACCATCATCGACCGCCATGGCCCGGAGGCGATCATGGCCAGCTCCAGGGGCGGCCCATTCCAGGACCTGGTCAAGGCCTTTACCCATGCCCTGGGCTCGCCCAACTACAGCAACCACGACAGCGCCTGCGGTCGGAACGTCCACCACGCCAGCATCTCGCTCTTCGGCCTGGGCCGAAAAGGCTTTATCTACGACATTAAAAACGCCAAGCATCTGGTGCTGTTCGGCCGCAACATTCTCGCCTCCCTGCGGCCCGCCGAGGTCAACCAGGTCATGGACATGCTGGACAAAGGCGGCAGGCTCACCTATGTGGACGTCCGTCAGACCCTGACCGGGATCAAGGCCACCAACTTCTTCCAGGTCCGACCCGGCACGGATTACGCCCTGGCCCTGGCCCTGATTCACGAGATCATCAAGGCCGAGGGGTATGACGCGGACTTTGTGGAGCGGTACACCACCGGCTTTGACGAGTTGGCCTATTTCGTGGAAAACTACTCCGCCGAATGGGCGGCCAAGGAATGCGGCATCAAGGCCAAGGATATCCATGAACTGGTCGGCCAGCTCATCGCCGACCGCCCCAAGGTTGTCTTCCATCCGGGCTGGATGCTCTCCCGCTACAACGACTCCTTTTACGCCAGCAGGGCCTTGAACTGCCTCAACGCCCTGATGGGCAACATCGAGGTCGAGGGCGGCCTCATCTTTGCCAAGGGCGCCGGAGACTGCGGCGGCAAGGGGCCACGCGCGCTCAACGAACTCTCGCCCAAGCCGACCGCCAAACGGGCCGACGGGGTGGGAGACGTGTACAAACAGTTCGAAAAAGGACCGGGCCTCTTCCACCTTTTCTACAAGGCCATGGCCACGGGCAACCCGTATCCGATCAAGGGCATTATCTGCGTCCGCCACGACCCCTTTGCCTGCTTCCCCGACCCGCAGGCCCAAAAGGAGGCGCTGGACAACTGCGACCTGATCGTTTCCGTCGACACCCATTACAGCGAGTTCGGCTGGTATGCCGATGTGATCCTGCCCGAATCGACGTATCTTGAACGCGACAGCATGATCGCCCTGCAAAAGGGGATGAAGCCCAGAATGATCATGCGCAACAAAGCCATCGAACCCCAGGCCGACACCCGCGACCTCTACAGCATCATCAAGGGGTTGGCCACCCGGCTCGGGCTGGACCAGTATTTCCCCTTTAACACCGTGCGGGAATTATGGGAGTGGCAACTGGAACCCACCGGCTTTACCCTCGCCGACTTCGAGAAGAAAGGGTTTGTCGAATACGCGGACAAACCGGTGCTGTACGACCGGGAGAAGCTGGAAGGCAAGTTCAAGACCCCTTCGGGCAAGATCGAGATCATCAGCCAGAAGCTCAGCGAATGGGGATTTCCCTCCTGGAAGCCCTACGAGAGCCCAGCCAAGCCGCCTAAGGGCCAGTATCGGTTGGTGTTCGGCCGCTCGCCTCTGCATGCCCACAGCCACACCGTCAACAACCCGCTGCTCAATGAGATGATGCCGGAGAACACCCTGTGGATCAACACCAGGGAAGCGGGCAAGATGGGGGTTGCCGAAGGGGATTTCGTCGATGTCATCTCCGGTGATATAACCAGCGTGATCACCGCCAAGCTGACGGATTTCATTCATCCCGAGGCGGTCTACACCGTGCACGGGTTTGGCCGCCAGATTCCCCTCCAAACCAGGGCCTACCATGCGGGCATGAGCGATCAGAAGCTCATGAAGGGCCAGTTGCAGAACATGGACCCGGTGGGCGGCGGCCTCAACCTCTGCGAGACCTTTGTCACCGTACGGAAAAGCTCCAAAAACCATCAACGGAAGGTGGAACTATGAACACCTACACCTTGTATCTCAACAGCAAACGGTGCATAGGCTGCCACGGCTGCGTGGTCCATTGCAAGGCCAACAAGGGATTGCCGGTGGGGCCGATTCTCTGCGAGATAAGCCATGAACCGCTCAAATCGGTGCGTGGGGTCCCGAAAACCGAGTTCAAGTTCCGCTCCTGCTACCACTGCGAGGACCCGTTCTGTGTCACCATCTGCCCCACCGGGGCGATGAAAAAGCGCGAAGACGGCATCGTCTATGTGGATGTGCCTAAATGCATCGGCTGTATGGCCTGCGCCGGCGCCTGCCCCTGGGGCATCCCCCAGCATAATCCCGAGACCAACAAGGCGGTGAAATGCGATTACTGCATGGACCGTTTGGATGCGGGGCTGCAACCCGCCTGTGTAACCAAATGCACCACCCACGCCTTAAAGCTGGTGACTATGAAAGTGATCTAAACACCCCCAGGAACCGCAGGGCGTTGTCCTCCGCGGCAAACGCCCTGTGCGAGAAGAGGTTTCCGTTCAAGCCCGCCAATCGTATGGCCTACCAACCCATCAACAAGACGGACACAAAGGAGACGGACAACTATGGAAACCGCGCAGACACAGATGGTATCTTTTGTCGAAAGGATTCTTCTCGCCACCGATTGCTCCCCGTTCAGCGAAGGCGCCGAACAGGAGGCTATTTTCTTTGCCCAGGCCTGCGGGGCGGTTTTGACAATCCTGCATGTCATTGAGGCCAATCCGGAATTTTCCACCATCGGCCATGAAACCGCACTGGAGATGGAAGAATCGGCCAGGGACCATCTTGAAAAGATTCACAGGATGGCAACAAACGAAGAAATCAAGGCGGAAATCGTGATCCGCCATTCGGACGACCCGGTGGAAGTTATCAACGAGGAGGTCCTCACAAGAAACATAGACATCGTCATAACAGGGCGGAGGGGGAGACGGGGCATCAAGAAAATCCTGATGGGAGTGGTGACGGAAAAGGTCGCCTCCATGGTACCCTGCAAAACCCTCATTGTTCCCAAAGATTTTGTCATTGAAGGCGATGGCGTCCTGCTTGCCACCGATGGCTCATCGTTCAGCGAAAATGCGGAAAAAGAAGCCATCAACATGGTGTCGCGCTGCGACTATTTGAAATACATCTGTGTAGTGTCGGCAGCGGCCACCGCCGCAGAGCTTGATGAGGCCAAACAACGCGTCCAGCGCATCAAAACCCGGATACAGGCAGAAAACAAAAAAATCACCATCGAAACCGTGGCCGAGATCGGATCGCCAAGTGACATGATCGTGCGCAAGGCACGGGAGAAAAAGGTCGATGTGATTATCATGGGCTCCCATGGCAGAACAGGCCTGCAACGGTTGCTGATGGGGAGCGTGTGCTCCGAGTTGATCGCGTCCGCGCCCTGTTCCGTGCTGATCACCAAATAACGGACCCTTTCTTCTGCCCGCAGGGTGTTGTCCTTCTCGGATAACGCCCTGCGCCAGCAACTTCCCGCGCCAAGCGCCACTCTCCCGGCAGCCAACCCCCTAGAAATACGTACAAAAAAAATAGTTGCAGAAAATCTAAAACAGGGATATTAAGTATTAAGTAAAATTACTAAACACTTTGTCCGCCTGTACTCACCATCCGCAGTTGCTCCTGCGCAGAACAGGCAAATGTTCTTCCCCTCCCCTTAAAAAGCCGTCGGACGCAAGTCCGGCGGCTTTTTTTTATTGCTGCCTTGCTGCGCGATCAATCCGCGTGTTGCGTAGCCAGACTCTTCTGCACCTCAAAAGGCACCGGCGCATATTCCTTGAACCGCCGCTTGAAACTGGCCCTCCCCTGGGTAATGGATTTCAGCGCGGTGGTGTACTTGTACTGCTCGGCCAACGGGGTCAGGGCCTTGATCACCTGGTAGCGGCCCTGGGTTTCCATGCCGCCGATGATCGACCGCCGCGTTTGGAGATCGCCCATCACCTCGCCCATCACCTCTTCCGGCACCATGATCTCCATCTCGTAGATGGGTTCGAGGATGAGCGGATCGGCCTGTTGGAAGGCCTCTTTGAAGGCTTGGGCCCCGGCGATCTTAAAGGAGATATCGTTGGAGTCCACCGCGTGCATCTTGCCGTCGAAAACCATGACCCGCACGTCCCGCACATGGGAGCCGGTCATGGGCCCTTCCTGCATCTTTTCCATGACCCCCCGCTGGATGGAGGGCAGGTACTTGGCGTCGATGACCCCACCCACAATGCAGTTGTAGAATACCAGCTTGCCGCCCCACGGCAGGTCGATCTCCTCCTTGCTCCGCACGTTGAGATCGGCGGGATCGGGCGCCCCCTCCACATGGGGCTCGATGCGCAGGTGCACCTCGGCGAACTGGCCCGAGCCGCCGGACTGCTTCTTGTGGCGGTACATGGCGGTGGCCGGCCGCTGGATCGTCTCCCGGTAGGGGATCTTGGGCTCCACAAACTCCGTCTTGATCCCGTAAACATGCTCCAGACGCCAGCGGGCTACCTGCAAATGCAGCTCGCCCTGGCCCCAAAGGATCAACTGCTTCACCTCCGAGGCGAACTCGGCCTTGAGGGTCTGGTCCTCGGTCTGCATATCGCGCAGGGCCTCGCCCAGCTTCTCGTCATCCTTCTTTTCCTTGGCCACAATGGCCGAACGGATGCGCGGTTCGGGAAATTCGATGGGCGCTATGCCCACCCGTTTCTCCTTGGAGTGCAGGGTGTGGTTGGTATTTGTGCCTTTCATTTTCAAGGTCGCGCCGATGTCGCCGGCGGAGAGCTTCTTCACCTGGTTGCGCTCCTTGCCGTCCATGATAAAAAGCTGGGCCAACCGTTCGGTGTCGCCGGTCTGGTAGTTGACCAGATCCTGCCCTTCGCTCACCTCGCCGGAGCAAACCTTGAAAAAGGTGATCTTGCCGAGATAGGGCTCCACCAGGGTCTTAAAAACAAAGAGCACCGGAGGCCCGGCCGGGTCGCAGGCCAGCTCCCCGTTGTCCAGGGTGTGCTCGGGCAGCATCTCGTGGGCCGTGGGCGCCACGTTGTCGATGAAGCCCATCATCCTCCCGCTGCCCATGTTCTGCTTGGCGGAGAGACAGAAGATCGGAAAGAGCGACCGGTTGCGCATCCCGATCTTGAGCCCCATGCGCATCTCATCCTCATCCAGGCTGCCCTTGTCGAAATAGAGCTCCATCAGAGCTTCGTCGTTTTCCGCCGCCTTCTCCACCAATTCGTTGTGGAGCTTGTCGGCCCGCTCCTTCTCGCTTTCCGGGATGGGCAGCTTCTCAGGTTTGCCGCCCTCGGCGGGGAAGCGGTACATGGTCATCTTGAGCAGATCGATGATGGAGTTGAAGCCCTGACCCTGGTTGACCGGATACTGCATGAGCACCGCCGCCGTGCCGAAGCGTTCCTGCAGGGAGCCCACCGCCTCGTCGTAAGCCGCCTTGGGATGATCCACCTGATTGATCGCAAAGATGGTGGGTTTAGCGAATCGTTCCACCGAGTTCCAGACCAGCTCGGTGCCCACCTCCACCCCGTACTGGGCGTTGATCAGCATGACGCAGGTGTCGGCCACCCGCAGGGCGGAGACGATCTCGCCCACGAAGTCGTCCAACCCAGGGGTGTCGATGATGTTGATCTTGTAGTCCCGCCATTCGGTGTGCAGGGAGGTGGCGTACACCGAGTTGCCGCGCTCCTGCTCGATCTGGTGATAATCGGAGATGGTGTTCTTGTCCTCAACCGTGCCGCGCCTTTTGGTGAGCCCTGCCTCGAAAACCATGGTCTCGGCCAGGGTTGTCTTGCCGGATTTGACACTGCCCAGTAAGACGATGTTCTTGATGTGCTTGTCGTCATAGACTTTCATGCGGCGCCACCTCTTTTGGTCAATATGATTTTCATCCTGCCAGCTTGGGCCGGGGGGAGATTGCATTACTTTCAGGATAGCAAAAAAGAGGAGCGTCCAGCAGATTTTTTTCCCGGGGCCGAGCAATTTTTCACAGGCCTGGCAGAGGTTGGCGTTCCGCGCTGGATCATGGTATAGTGCGGTTATTCCTGCACAATCCAACAAAAATGGACTCGTAACAACTGCCCTTCGACAGGCTCAGGGCGAACGGTACTACCTTAACGTATTGATATTCCGTTCGTGCTGAGCCTGTCGAAGCACCTGTTTGCAACACATTACAAGTTGTGTCGAGTCCATCAACAAAGGAGCACCCCCTTGCCCAGCACCTTCCAAGCCATGGTTGTCACCCAACCCAAGCCCGGCCAGTTCCAGCGGGGTATCGTCACCAGAAACCTCGACGATCTGCCTGCCGGCGAGGTGCTGATCCGGGTGCGCTACTCGTCGCTCAACTACAAGGATGCCCTCTCCGCCTCGGGCAATCGCGGGGTAACCCGCCGTTATCCGCACACCCCCGGCATTGACGCGGCCGGCGAGGTGTTGGAAAGCGTTTCCCCAGATTTTTCCCCAGGGGATGCGGTCATTGTCTCCTGTTATGATCTCGGCATGAACACCTCGGGCGGCTTTGCCCAGTGCATCCGGGTTCCGGCCAAATGGGTCATGCCGCTGCCCGCCGGACTCACCCTGCGGGAAAGCATGATCTACGGCACCGCCGGTTTTACCGCGGCCCAATCCGTTGACCGGCTAGAACGCCACCCGGTGTTGCCGGACCAGGGCAAGGTCCTGGTCACCGGCGCCACCGGCGGCGTGGGCAGCATGGCCGTGGCCATGCTTGCCTTAAGTGGCTTTACCGTTGCCGCCGTAACCGGGAAACCGGAGCAGGAACCATTCTTGCGCGACCTGGGCGCCCAAGAGATTGTCCTGCGGGAAAAGAGCATCGACCGTAGCGCCCGGATGCTGCTCAAGGAAAAATGGGCAGGGGTGATCGACACGGTGGGGGGCGATATCCTGGCCACGGCCATCAAGTCCACCCGCTACGGCGGGGCAGTCACCTGCTGCGGCAATGTCGCCTCCCCGGACCTGCCCCTGAACGTCTACCCCTTTATCCTGCGGGGGATAAGCCTCATCGGCATCGACAGCGCCGAATGCCCCATGGCGGTCCGCATCCCCATCTGGCACAAAATCGCCACCTGCTGGCGGCTACCCAATCTGGAACGGGTTACCACGGAAATTTCGCTCAAGGAGCTTGACCAACATATCGAACATATTCTACAAGGAAAACAGAAGGGACGGGTGATCCTCAATCTCGACGCCTGACCCTCTCTTTGCTGCCAGCCTTCCCAAAGGAGACCTCCATGCGTTTGCCCACCGCCATCCTGCTCGCCCTTGTCCTCTCCCTGAATTCGGGCTGCTCGGGCATGCTGCCGGTGGCCAAAACCACGGACGAATCCCGCTGGGACAGCTTTGATCAGGTCAAGGCGTCCTTTGACCTGATCGTTCCCTTCTCAACCACAAAAAACGACCTGCAAAAGCTTGGCTTCGACCCCTACCAAACCGCCAATATCCAGATTCTCAACTATCTGGCCATCATCGCCAAATTCATGCCCAACACCAATATCACCAAGGCCGATCTGCCCCAAGGGCTTCAGGGCTGCGTGGAGGCAACGGATTCCTGTATCGCCTATGAACTGAAGACCCAAAATCTTAAAAGCCAGCGGGAGGGCAATCTTTTTCTTGATCTCCTGCGCTTCAAACGCCAGGCCCACCAGACCGGCTGGCGCTTTTCCGCCTTCATTGTCCTGGTGAACGACCTGGTGGTGTACAAACTCTGGGACGGACAACCCCGCATCCAAGGGGAGGTGTACAAAAAGAACCCCCTCGGCCCCCTCCAGGAGCCCGCGGACCTTGCCACGGATGCCGCGGTGGTGGGCACCTTCTAGCCACCCCGAAAACGCTGGACCAGGCCCGGGGCTCAGACCACGCCCAAGGCGCGAAGCATGGCGAGAAAATCCCGCTGCGCAAGCCGGGCCAGCCCTGCCTGACCGGCCAGCTCCAGCGCCTGGCGGTACTCCTGGGGCAGCAGCATGCGGTCAAGGGGCGGAAAACTCATGGCCCGGCCGCAGGGCCGGTACTGATCCATCACGTTGACATAGGTGGCAGGCGAGATCTCCCTGGCCAGAAAGCCGAAGATCTCCCGGGTTTCAGCCAAGCCCTCCGGCATGATCAAATGACGCACCAGAAGGCCATGCTCGGCAAGCCCCTGGTCATTGATCACCAGATCCCCCACCTGGCGGTGCATCTCGCCGATGGCCAGCCTGGCCTTTTCCGGGTAATCCTCTGCCTCGGCAAAGCGGCGGGAGCTTTCCCCTGACCAAAACTTGAAATCCGGCATGTAGATGTCGATTATCCCTTCCAACAACCGAAGGGTCTCCACCTCGTCATACCCGCTGGTATTGTAGACCAGGGGCACCGAAAGCCCGCCCTCGACGGCCAGGGGCAATGCCTCCAATATCTGCGCCACCACATGGCTGGGCGTGACCAGATTGATGTTGTGGCAGCTCTGTCGAGCAAGGTGCACCATCATTTCCGCCAGTTGCGGGGCAGTGACCTCCTCCCCTTCCCCTTGATGGCTTATTTCGTAGTTTTGACAGAAAACGCAACCGAGGGTGCAGCCGGCGAAAAAGATCGCGCCCGAGCCGCCTTGTCCGACCAGGGGGGCTTCCTCTCCGAAATGGGGATGATGGGCCGCCACCACAGCCTGCCTGCCGGTGCGGCAGAAGCCCTTTTCCCCGGCCAAGCGGTTCACTCCGCAACGCCTTGGGCAGAGGTGGCAGCAGGAGAGCTGTTCACGGGCCGCATCCCTCCGGCGAAGCAGTTCGCCGGAGGCGTGAAGGGCAAGATAGCGTGGCGTACAAGGCATATGAAACACCCCCCGCAAACAGGCCGTTTAGCCGGGCTGGAAGCGTGCCGGCAGCCACAATCAGTCCAAAGACGGAAAAAACACCCTTTGCTTTCCCAAAGGAACGCCCCGAAGCCTTCGTGCCGGCAGGCAGCATTTTTCCTTGGCTGCCGGAGGCCTTCCGTACACAGCATCATTATTGCATGGCTCTGCGCCATGCCAAGCAAAAAAATCTTGCGGATCCCTTGATCCTCCTGTAATAAGAATTATTATCAAACAAGGAGGACAATATGTCGCAGCTCAACAATCACAGCCTTCGGATAACCAAGCAACGCCAGATCATTCTGGATGAGTTGTGCAGCGTCACCTCACACCCCACGGCCGACGTGCTCTACCAGATGGTGCGCAAGCGGTTGCCCAAAATCAGCTTGGGCACGGTCTACCGGAACCTGGAGATCATGTCCGAGTGCGGGATCATCCAAAAACTCGATATCGGCGGCACCCAAAAGCGTTTTGACGGCGCGCCCCATATCCATTACCATGTGCGCTGCAACCATTGCGGCCGGGTTGACGACCTTGATCTCCCGCCCGACTTTAATGTGGAAAAAGCAGCAGGCAAACTGACCTCCTTTAAGATTCTCAGGCACCGGTTGGAGTTCACCGGCCTCTGCCCGGAATGCCAGCCCTGATTTCCCCCCGGTCTGGTTTTTCCTACACAGACCGCAGAGAACCATGTACAATACGAACACAATCACTTTGCCGATACATAATCGCGTTTGACGCAGGAAGGCCCCTCCATGAGCTTCTTGAGCACGCCGTCATGTCCCCGGAATTCGCCGCGATTGCCAGGGACGAAGGTTTTCCCGATAGAGCCGGGGTGTTCATGGCCATTGGAGTGGCGGAAAAACAGCATGAAAAACGCTCCCTGGATCTCATGGTCAACATCAAGAGAGGGAGAGTTTTCAAAAGAGAAAACAAGGTAACCTAAGGTAACCTGGCGGTGCCGCAACTGCGGCTATCCCCGAGATCATTTCGAACTGCATGGCGAAAACTGGTAACCCAAGGAGGAACGATCATGGCTGAAAAACTGCAAGTGTACAAATGTGAAATATGCGGCAACATCGTCGAGGTTCTGCACGGCGGAGTGGGCGAGCTCGTCTGCTGCGGCCAGCCCATGAACCTGCAGACCGAGAACACCGTGGATGCGGCAAAGGAAAAGCATGTGCCGGTGATCGAGAAGGTGACAGGCGGCTACAAGGTGAAGGTGGGGACCGTGGCCCATCCCATGGAGGAAAAGCATTACATCGAATGGATCGAACTTATTGCCGGGGACAAGGCGTACCGCCAGTTCCTCAAGCCCGGCGATGCTCCGGAAGCCTTTTTCGCCGTGGACGCACCCTCCGTCAGCGCCCGCGAATATTGCAATCTCCACGGACTCTGGAAGGCCTGATATGCTGAGCAAACCCATGGAAAAGGCTCTCAACGAGCAGATCAATGCGGAATTCTATTCCTCCTACATGTATCTGTCCATGTCCACCTATTTCGACTCCGTCGGCTTGCCCGGCGCGGCGCAGTGGATGCGGGCCCAGACCCAGGAGGAATGGTTCCACGGCATGAAGCTCTTTGGGTATGTTAATGAACGGGGCGGCCGCGTGGCCCTCAAGGCCATCAAGCAGCCGCCCACCGACTGGAAATCGACCCTGCACGTGTTCCAGGATGTCCTCAGCCACGAGCAGAAGGTGACCGGGCTGATCAACAACCTGGTCAATCTGGCCCTGGACGAGCGGGACCACGCCACCAACATCTTCCTGCAGTGGTTTGTCTCGGAGCAGGTGGAAGAGGAGGCCAATGTCGGCGCGGTGCTCGACAAGCTCAAGCTCATCGGCAAGGACGCCACGGCCCTGTTCACCCTGGACGCCACGCTGGGGCAACGGGTCTTTACCCCGCCGCAGGCAAAGGGAGAGTAGCCTCTTTCCCGCCATCTAAGCGAGCGCTGCTCCGGATTGCACAATCAAGCCCTGCCGGCCGGAAACGGCCGGCAGTTTTTTTAAAAAACGAGGACAACATGGCTGCGATAGAAATCAAAAAAGACATCTACTGGGTTGGCGCCGTGGACTGGAACATCCGGGACTTCCACGGCTACTCCACGGAAAAGGGCACCAGCTACAACGCCTATCTGATCAAGGACGAAAAGATCGCCCTGTTCGACACCGTGAAAAAAGAGGTGAAGGGCGACCTGATCCACCATCTCTACCAGGTGCTGGGCGACCCGAGCAAGATCGACTACATCATTGTCAACCATGTGGAGATGGACCACTCCGGCTCCCTGCCGGAAATGATCGACCTGATCAAGCCGGAAAAGATCTTTTGCTCGCCCATGGGCAAGAAGGCGCTGATCGAGCATTTTCACCGGGAAGACTGGCCGTTTGAGGTCGTGGCCACCGGGGACTCCATCAGCCTCGGCAAAAAGACGGTGCAGTTCCTTGAAACCAAGATGCTCCACTGGCCGGACAGCATGTTCTCCTATATTCCCGAGGACAAGCTGCTCATATCGAGCGATGCCTTTGGCCATCACTGGGCCACCTCGGAACGGTTCGACGACGAGGTGGACCCCCATGAACTCATGACCCACGCCGCCAAGTATTATGCCAACATCCTGATGATCTTCTCGCCCATCGTCCAGAAGCTGCTTGCCCAGGTCAAGGAAATGGGGTTGCAGATCGAGATGATCGCCCCGGACCATGGCGTGATCTGGCGCACCTCGCCTCAGACCATCCTTGAAGCCTACGACCGCTGGAGCCGGGGCGAAACAAAGAACAAGGCGGTCATCATCTACGACACCATGTGGCACAGCACCGAAAAAATGGCCAAGGCGGTGATGAACAGCCTGCTCCAGGCAGGGATCACCAATGTGAAGATGCTGCATGTCCGCAAAAACCACCGCAGCGACATCATCACCGAGGTGCTGGACGCCAAGGCCGTTATCCTCGGCTCGCCGACCCTGAACAACAACATCATGCCCGCTATGGCCGACATCATCACCTACATGAAGGGGCTGCGCCCGAAAGACAAGATCGGCGCCGCCTTTGGCTCCTTCGGCTGGAGCGGCGAGGCGGTAAAGCATCTCACCGGACACATGACGGACATGGGCTTTGACATCGTCGGCGAGGGGGTCAAGATCAAGAACGTCCCCAGCCACGAAGCGCTCAAGGGTTGCTCCGAGCTGGGCAGCGCCGTGGCCGCGGCAATGAAGAAATAGGAATTCCTTTTGCCCCCTGCCGTCCTTACCGGCCGGCAGGGGGCTCTTCTCTGGAAAGGAGTCGACATGGCAGGCCAGAGAAACCTCAAAAAAACCGTTCTTGCCCTGCTCCCAGGACCGGACATCACGCGAATCCTCTCCGAGCTGGCCGCACATCCTCCCAAAGCATTGCTCAACGCCCTGTTCTCCGGCATCTGCCACGCAGACCCGCAAACCCGCTGGCACGCGATATCCGCCATGGGCGCCACCGTGGCCCGCCTTGCCGATCAGGACATGGAAGCGGCCAGGGTGGTCATGCGCCGCTTCATGTGGAGCCTCAACGACGAATCCGGCGGCATCGGCTGGGGCGCCCCAGAGGCCATGGCCGAATGTTTGGCCTTGCATGCCGGACTGGCCGAAGAATATACCAAGATCCTCGTCTCCTTCATGCGGGAGGACGGCTTTTATCTCGAACTCCCCGCCCTCCAGCGCGGCCTGATGTGGGGAGTGGCGCGGGTGGCCCAGGTACGCCCGGACCTGCTCCGCTTCTGGCAGGCGCCCGAATACCTCCTCCCCTACCTCGATTCGGAAGACACCATGGTCCGGGCCTTGGCGGCCCGAGCCCTTGGACAGCTCCGGGCCATTGCGGCTGGCGAAAAAATCGCGCGCTCCCTCGGAGATACCACGGAATTTCTCCTGTATGCGGACCACAGCCTCCGCACGGTTACCGCCGACCAGCTTGTCCGTGAAGCCCTTGCCGCCCTCGCGCCTGTTGCCCCATAAAATGCAGCCGTTGTCTTGCCGGTCTGCTTCCCTGCCCTCCCTGGCATTGCTTTCCGGGTTATGAAATGGTATATTTCATGCCTCAAGCTCGCATCTCTTTGTTGTTGTGTTTTTTAGAGCTTAACCCGTTAGCCGGTTTCATATAAAAGGGAGCGCGTGGAGCACGACACCAGTTCGATTGTAAAAAATCAAAAACTCACCGAGATTTTCGCCAAGATGAACCTGGGCGAACTTCCAGCCATCTCCGGGCACGTCAATGAGGTTCTGAAGATCACCCTCAATAAACGCGCTTTAACAACCTGCGTTTCCAAGGTTATCCTCAAGGATTATTCGCTCACCAACAAGGTTCTCCAGGTTGCCAACTCGGCCTATTATATTCGCGGGACGCGCATTACCACCATTGAGCGGGCCGTGGCCGCACTGGGCCTCGATGTTGTCCGGGAGCTTGCCGTTTCCATCAGCCTTATCGAGGAGTTCCTCAAATCCGGCGGGGATAAAGACAGCTTGAGCCAGCAGATGGCGATCTCGCTGCTCAGCGCCAATCTCAGCAAACTTGTGGTCCAGGAATACAAAATCCCTGTTTCGCCGGAAGAGGCCTATGTCTGCACGCTTTTGCATGACCTGGGCCGCATTATCATGACCATCTATTTTCCGGATGTGTACCGGCGCATCGAGGCGGGAACGACCAGTGGCAGTTCCGAGGAGGCCATGTGCCGCCTGATGTTCAAGCAGCTCACCTTCCATGAGATCGGTCAGGAGATTGCCCGCTTCTGGAATTTTTCCGACACCATTGTCGCCTGCATGGACCCCAACCCTCCGGAAGCGGAATCCCTGGTTGACGAGCGGCATATCCTGCAAAACCTTGCGGTTTTTTCCAACCTCTTTATCCGGGATATTTGCTACAAAAGGCCGCCCCATGTCATGGCCCGGCGATTCAAAAACCTCTTCCCCATCAAGATGCTCCCGCTCCTTGAAATGTCGCTTTCGCTGGCCGACACCGTAGGCAACGTCTCGGGGGTTATCCGCTACGGCCTGACCACGCTCAAATACCGGAGCAAATGCATCGCCACCGCACACAAATACCAAAAAAAATCCGCTGCCTGACCCGCTCCGCATCACCCCGCACACCGCTCAACCCATTTGTTCCGCCCGGCCCGCTCTCAATATCTCTGCATTTTTTCTTGACAACCATGGTCAGGATTCGATATAAGACTAAAAACATCTTATATATCCTTTTTAACAGTGGACTGCACCATGCGACTTACCCGCGCCGGAGAATACGGAATACGCTGCGTCCAGCACCTCGCCAGGCATGGCAAGGGAACGCTGGTCAGCAGAAAAGAGATTGCCGTGCGCACCGATGTGCCGCCGCACTTCCTCGCCAAGATCGCCCAGCAGCTTGCCAGGGCCGGGATCATTGAGATCCAGCAGGGCGCGAACGGCGGCTATCGCCTGCTGCGCGACCCTTCGGAGATCACCCTGTTGGCGGTCATCGAGGCGATCATCGGCGAAATATCCCTCAACGACTGCGTGGGCCGGCCGGAATCCTGCCACAACAGCCCGCTCTGCACCGTGCACCGGGTCTGGAACAAGGCCAACCAACAGCTTCGGGCAACCCTGCAGGAGGCGGACTTTGCCACCCTGGCCAAGGAAGATCCCTGTTGCCTGACACCTTTCCCCGAGACCGCCGGCCATAACGGGCCCATCGGGAAAAAATGATTTGACCGGGCAAATGTCCTCCATATACAACAAAGAAACAGGATCTTTTTTATCCGCTGAGGAATCATCCATGACCGCTCTGCCGAAACAACTGTATTTTCTGTATCGAGACGGCTTCCGCTCCATGGTGGTGGGAAAAACCCTGTGGAAGATCATCGCCGTCAAGCTGTTCATCATGTTTGCCGTTCTCAAGCTTTTTTTCTTTCCCAATTATCTCAACACCAATTTTCACACCGAGCGCGACCGGGCCGGACATGTTCTGGAAAACCTGACCAGATCACAGTCAGCCCGCTGATTCATGTATTCCGGCTTTATTTTTTTTACCGCTTTTTTAGGAGCCGTTACCAAACAATTTGGACAATTCCGGGCGATCCCTTACGGCTCCTCTTGCCGTTTTGCCCACACGAAATGACCTGGTTGCTTGGGACAACGGCTTAACCATGGCGGGAGCTTGCTCCTGCCGCCAGCACACAGAAGGAGGATATTGTGGGAGATCAAATCCTAACCACGGTGGATTGGGCCAGGGCGCAATTCGCCCTGACCGCCATGTATCATTGGATTTTTGTACCGTTGACCCTGGGGTTGTCCTTTCTCCTCGCCTTTTTTGAGTCCATCTACGTCAAAACCGGCAACGAGGAATGGAAAAAACTGACCAAATTCTGGATGACTCTTTTCGGCATCAACTTCGCCATCGGAGTGGCCACCGGCATCATCCTGGAATTCGAGTTCGGCACCAACTGGTCCAACTACTCCTGGATGGTGGGCGACATCTTCGGCGCGCCCTTGGCCATTGAGGGCATCTTCGCCTTCTTCATCGAGGCCACCTTTTTTGCGGTGATGTTCTTCGGCTGGCAGCGGGTCTCCAAGGGATTCCACCTCTTTTCCACCTGGATGGTGGCCGTGGGCTCAAACCTCTCGGCGGTCTGGATTCTCGTGGCCAACGGCTGGATGCAGTTCCCCGTCGGCATGGCCTTCAATCCCGACACAGCCCGTTTTGAGATGCAGAATTTCTGGGAGGTCGCCCTCTCTCCGGTGGCGGTGCACAAGTTCACCCACACCACCAGCTCCGCCTTTCTGCTCGCCTCCCTCTTTGTCGTGGGCATCTCCGCCCTCTTCCTCATGCAGGAGCGGCATCAGAAAATGGCCAAGCGCAGCATGGTGGTCGCCGCGGTCTTCGGTTTTGTCGCCTCCCTCTTCGTCGGCCTCACCGGCGATGAGGCTGCTTTCAGCGTGGCCCAGAGGCAACCCATGAAACTTGCGGCCATGGAAGGGCTGTACGTGGGGCAGGAAAAGGCCCCCATCGTCGCCATGGGTATCATCAACGCCAGCAAAAAACCGGGCGACGACCTGCCCGCCTTCTATCAGGAAGTGAAGATCCCCGGCCTGCTTTCGCTCCTGGCCAACCGTGATCCCAACAGCTTTGTCCCTGGCATCAACGATCTGGTTTTCGGCAATGCCGAACGTAATATTATCGGCGCCGAACAGCGGATGGTCACCGGCAAGATCGCCCTGGCCGAGCTGGCGCGATACAAGTATGCCAAGGATACAGGGAATGAGGCGGAAGCCGCAGCAGCCCTGGCCATTTTTGACCAGCACAAGGGCGATCTCGGCTACGGCTACCTGACCAGCCCGGTCGAGGCCGCGCCGCCGGTGGCCACAACCTTCTACAGCTTCCACATCATGGTGGTGCTGGGCACCCTCTTCCCGGTGATCTTCCTGCTGGTGCTCTACTTCGCCTACAAGGGCACCCTGGAATACCAGCGCTGGCTCAACCTGCTCTGTTTCTTTTCCATCTTCCTGGGCTATGTGGCGCAGCAGGCCGGCTGGATCGTGGCCGAGGTAGGGAGGCAGCCCTGGGCCATCCAGGGCCTTCTGCCGGTAGGCGTGGCCGTCACCAATATTGCCGCAAGCAACGTGCAGACCACCTTCTTCATCTTCCTGACCCTGTTCACCGCGCTGCTGCTGGCGGAGATTCGCATTATGATGAAGCAAATCAAGATCGGACCGGAGGCATAAAACAATGATAGGAACCCTGGATCACTCAACTCTGCAGCAACTCTGGTGGCTGATCGCCTCCGTGGTGGGGTCGCTCTTTCTCTTCCTGACCTTTGTGCAGGGCGGACAGACCCTGATCTTTACCCTGGCCTCCACCGAAGAGGAGAAAACGCTCATCATCAACGCCATGGGCCGCAAGTGGGAACTGACCTTCACCACCCTGGTCCTCTTCGGCGGCGCCCTGTTCGCGGCTTTTCCGCTCTTTTACGCCACCAGCTTCGGCGGGGCCTACTGGGTGTGGATGCTCATTCTCTTCACCTTTATCCTCCAGGCGGTGAGCTACGAATACCGCAAGAAACCCGACAACGTTCTCGGGGCGCGCACCTATGAGATCTTCATGGCCATCAACGGCAGTGTCGGCCTCCTTTTGATCGGCGCGGCGGTGGGCACCTTTTTCACTGGTTCCCGTTTCAGCCTCAACCTTTACAACTCCGTGACCTGGGGCACCCCCTATCGCGGACTGGAAGCGGCGCTCAACCCGTTCAACCTGGCCTTCGGCCTGTTTCTGGTGTTCCTGGCCCGAATCTTGGGCGCCATGTACATCGTCAGCCACGTCGACCATGCCCCCTTGGTCAAACGCGCCCGCAAGGCGACCTGGATCAACCTGCTCTGGGCCCTGCCTTTTTTGCTCACCATCCTGATCAGCTTTGCCACCATGGACGGGTTTGCGGTGAACCCTGAAACAGGCACGGTGTTCATGGAGAAGGGCAAATACCTCAACAATCTGCTGGCCATGCCCGCGGTGCTGGTCCTGCTCCTGGCTGGGTTGGGTTCGGTGATCTATGGTGTGGCCGCCACCGGTTTTCTCAACAAGAACAGCGGCATCTGGTTCGGCGGCATCGGCACCGTGCTGGTTGGGCTGGCGATCTTTTCCCTGGCCGGCTACAACAACACCGCCTTTTATCCGTCGTCAAGCGACCTGCAGTCGAGCCTTACCATTTATAACGCCTCCAGCAGCAAATACACCCTCACGACCATGAGCTATGTGGCCCTGGCGGTGCCCTTTGTTCTGGCTTATATCGCCTATGTCTGGAAACTGATGAATGCGAAACAACTGACCCTGGCCGAGCTGAACGGTGAAGACGCCAAGGAAATGTATTAACATAACTATCCGGCAGCGCACCTCTGCTGAACAGTTACAGGTTGATGCGCCAGCCTGTTTTTCGACTTGGCTGGTTCGCTACTAATGTAAAAAGAAAGGAACACACCATGAATACTATTCTGCTTGTCGGCTGGCTGCTGGTGCTGGTTGTCTCGTACCAAGGCGCCATCGTTGTGCTCAAAAAAACCGATCTGCTGTAAGCTGCAGCGATCCGAGCTAGCTAGTACCTTGCAACTTTTTAATCGACCTCACATTAATTCCCTCCCCCCTTGCGGGGGCGGGTTAGGGAAAGGGGGAAGTTGCCATTACCTCAGCAGGTTGTAGATACCCCCACCCCCAACCCCTCCCGCAAGGGGAGGGGCGTTTTTCAGAAAGATTAAGAGTTACACGGTACTAGTCCAAACCGGCGCGGGAAATCTCCCGCGCCGGTTTTTTTTTCAGAAGACTCCTTCCATCAACCATTTTGCTTGATCAACAAACATCTTGACTATCAAACAATACATTTGTATCCTCCCCTCTCTTGCTCTTTACCTTGCCGCCGCCACGGCGCGAAACAACCTTTTTTCACAGAGAGGCCACAATGCACGCCCATTCCCTTGACACCTGGCAGCACCCCCATGATTTCGCCGTGATTCAGGAGCACGGCGAAAAACGAACCGGACAGGTGCTGGTCATCACCGCCATCACCATGCTGTTTGAGATCGGCGCCGGCATGGCCTTTGGCTCCATGGCCCTGCTCGCCGATGGTTGGCACATGGGCACCCATGTCGCCGCCTTCCTGATCACGATCTTCGCCTACCGTTTTGCCAAGAAACACGCAAACAACACGGCCTTTGCCTTCGGCACCGGCAAGGTCGGCGTCTTGGGCGGCTTTGCCAGCGCCATCGCCCTGATCGTCGTGGCCCTGGTCATGCTCATCGAGTCGGGCCAGCGCATCCTGGCCCCGCAGCCGATCCATTTCAACGAGGCCATCGGCGTGGCCGCCTTGGGGCTGCTGGTCAATATCGCCTGCGCCTTTCTGCTGCAAGACCACCATGACCACGACCATGGTCACGGCGAGGACGACCATCATCACCATGACCACAACCTCAAGGCGGCGTACCTGCACGTTATGGCCGACGCCCTGACCTCGGTTCTTGCCATTGGCGCCCTGATTTCGGGCAAATACTTCGGATGGCATTGGCTTGATCCCCTGATGGGCATCGTCGGCGCGCTGGTTATCTCCCGCTGGGCCTATAGCCTGGTGCGGGAAACCGGCGGGATACTTCTGGACGGCAGCATCAACGCTGCAACGCTTGGGGCCATAAAAGAAAAAATCGAGGGCGCGCTGGACAACCGGATTGCGGACATGCACATCTGGAAAGTCGGCCCGGCCCATTACGCGGCCATCCTTTCCATTGTCACCCATTATCCGCAGAAGATTGGTTACTACAAGGAACTGCTGCGCGATTTCCCCAATCTTGCCCACCTCACCGTGGAGATCCACACCTGCGAGGGCGAGACATGCGTGCCCCGATGAGCGAGATTGCCAAGCTTTCCCATCAGCTCGTTGAACTGTACGAAAAGCTCTCCTCCTGGGAGCAGGACGTGGTGAAAAGCTCGGGCCTTTCCACCCCCCAGATGCACACCATTGAAATCGTCGGCCATGGAGCGCACGGAGGGGGAGCCCTGCGCATGAAGGAGCTGGCCAAGAAGATGGGCGTAACCACCGGCACCCTCACCGTCATGGTCGATCGGCTGGAGCAGCAGGGGCTGCTCCAGAGAACCCCCCACGAAACGGACCGGCGTTCCTACCTAATCGCGCTGACCGAAAAGGGGCAGGACCTTTTTGCCGAACACCACCAGTACCACCTGCACCTCACCGAGGAGATCACCGCTACCCTGTCCGCAGAGGAACAGGCGCAATTGAGCGCCATTCTCGAAAAGATCATCGGCCAGATGTGAGAATCGTATTGACCCGGCATTAAATACGTCATGCCCGAATGTTTTCGTCGGGCATCCATCCCTCTGGATTCCCGCCTGCGCGGGAATGACGGTTTATGTAGTTAACCACCGAAGCAATAATCTCGCAGACCCCGGCGTCTGCTGTTGTTGTCTCCGCAATTCCGTTTGGCTATCGCCTGAATTAATGCTATATTAGACATCAAATAGCGCATCAATTCATCAGCGGAGGCACAGCAATGGACACCATTTTTTCCAATATCACCGTCAGCGTGACCGAATTAAAGCGGAACTTCGCCGCTATTCTCAAGCAGGCTGATGATTCTCCCGTGGCCATTCTGAACCACAACCGCCCAGAAGCATACCTGCTACCGGCCGCTTATTACGAGCGACTCATGACCTGCCTGGAAGACCTGGAAGACGCCAGGTTGGTGAAGGAACGAGGCAACGGCCCCTTTGTCGAGGTGGGGCTGGATGAGTTATAAGCTGCGCTTTCACGAACTGGCCCTGGCTGAATGGCGGAGGTTGGATGCCAGCATCCGTGAACCGCTCAAAAAGAAGCTGGCCGAACGCCTGGAACACCCGAGGATTCCATCCGCCGCCCTTTCCGGTATGCCGGACTGTTACAAGATCAAGTTGCGAAGCGCCGGATATCGATTGATCTACCGGGTGGACGACACAGTGGTTTTCGTCACTGTCATCGCCGTAGGCAGGCGCGACAAACAGAAGGTGTATGAGGTGGCTCAATCACGCCCGTGAAGCGTTCGTTTTTGAATAACATTTGGTTGCAATAGAAAAATAGATAACACCGTCCCACCATGGGTTCTGTTGCGGGAGGTGCTTGATCTGGTGTGAAAAATGGTGCGGGGGGGGTTCTATACTTTCTTGACAAGAAATAGATATTGTGTCTTCGTATATTGCTGAAACATCATCAACTGGTATGAAACTGGCAAATGCAGGATGCAGACCGGATTTGCCAAATGCAGGAGAGGCTTTATGCTGCAAACAATGCAAGTGAAACATTTTACGGTGTTTGATGACGAACGATTTCAATTCGCTCCCGGGATCAACGTCATCATTGGTGAAAACGGTACCGGAAAAAGTCAGCTCATGAAACTTGGATACGCCCTTTCCGTTGTTAGCCACGCCCAAAAACAGGCTCAACGCAAAGGCAAAGAAGAATGGCAAAGGGCAATCGCAGACAAGCTCATAGTAGTTTGCCAACCTGAATCACTTGGACGCCTTGTTTCTCGTAAGCAAGGGCGGAATCGTTGTGAGATAGGCGTCAAATTTACTAAAGACAATGCCGATTTTAAGTTCTCTTTCGCAACTAATAGCAAGACAGAAGTGCGACTTAGCTCTACCCCATCTGAACATATTGAAGCCCCCCCAGTTTTTTTCCCTACTCGGGAAATGCTCTCTATTTTTCCAGGTTTTGCAGCAATATATCGTAACCGAGAGCTTGAGTTTGATGAAACTTATTACGATCTTGCGCTGGCTTTGGAGGCCCGCCCCTTGAAGGGCAAAAGAACAGGTCACGCTTCATCGCTTATAGATGAACTGGAAAAACTGATGAAGGGGCGGGTAGGACTTGAAAATGGCCACTTTTATCTCTACCCCTTTGAGGAAGGCAAGGGACGAATTGAAATGCCGCTAGTCGCGGAGGGCATCCGGAAGATTGCCATGATGACCTATCTGCTGATCAATGGCGGTTTGAAAGATCGCGGAACCCTGTTTTGGGATGAACCAGAAACCAATCTCAACCCTCGATTGATGCAGAGTCTTGCCGGGGCGTTGGTTGCCATGGCCCATAATGGGGTCCAAATTGTTCTGGCAACCCATAGCCTCTTTTTGTTGCGTGAGTTAGATATTGCCTTGACGGAAAAAAAATATCAGAAAGTGCATCGGCAATATATTGCGCTTGCCCTTGAAAATGATGATGTTCGCGTTAGCCAATCCGATTCGTTGGACGATGTAAACCCGATAGCCGTGCTTGATGCCGATCTGGAGCAATCGGATCGCTATCTTGATCTGTCGGGAGATAACTGATGACCGCTATTACTGAAGGCAAGTTCACTTTCTCCTTCCCTCCAGGAGGGTGTGTAAAGAATTTTGTGTAAATGGTTTTTGTGATCAAAATTCCGGCAGCCTGTCTTCAAACATGATGCTGAACTGATTCAGCGCCGATTTCCAGTTTTTAATCGGCATCGTCCAGCGTTTCGAAATATTCGTCAGC
>NZ_JALKCW010000008.1:0-142042 GCF_046883345.1 Hydrosulfovibrio ferrireducens
GGAAATCACTTATTGGTGGAAACTTGCATACAACGAGCAGCGGCCACACGATTCCCTCGGGGATATGACACCTGCTGAATATCTGTCAAAAAACGCTGAGAACTCTATTTTTCAACTGTCTACTTGACAGGGAAGCTTACGCTGAAAATTCTTGTTGAAGGTCTAATGCCAATTATAAATTTCTTAATGTCTGCCATGATAACTTTCCATTTGTTTTTAATTCCCACCAGATAAGTCTTTTTATAACCTTTTCACCCTATCAGAATGGATCGCCTAACACAAATTTAAAACTTATTAATTTGTTAAATAATTATCCGTCGTTCTCGCATAAGTTTTCACGCCTATATAAGGCGACCTTTTTGCGCACCATATAACCTGGCGGGCTTGTTAACGGCTCAAATTTCGGCAAGCTACTTTTTATGGCGGCGAGAGTTGAACTCGCCATTCTGCCTTATGGCTCTATGTGTTCCAGTTCGGCCGCACAACCTTCGCACAACCGGCGTTTGATTAGACGGTTGAATTAAGTATTGTGTCCCCAGAACTCCTATATTTATGTCGTCAATGAAAAAACACCTTCAGTTAAAGCCGTTGTTAAATTTATTACAAGTCTGGCAATACTGTGGGATCAAAGCCCCATATGTGATCAGGATTTCTTGTACACCTAACAACGATAGTTTTCATATTTTTGGGTCCGACAGATCTTAGCTTTAACTTTCCTGTGCATTTCGGGCAATCACCCTCGATTTTGGTGATATAGATTTCACCGTTGGAGCCCGACTCTAGATTGAAAAAAGGGGGAAAGTTAAAATGCTTGCTTTGCATGAGCATCATGCCTATAGGGAACAACATTATTCCGATACTCATAGATATAATGAATGGGAATTGATAGCCAGTACCAATAAAACCAAGGATACTCGCAATACTACCAAAAAAACCAATTAAACCAGAGACAAGCAGCCATGATGCTTTAAGTTGTATCCCTGCAACCGAAAGGGGCTTAATTTTAGTACGATTTATATAGGCAGTTTCCCTTGGATCTTGCACTGGATTTACATTAATTGTATTTCCAGCCAATTGATTATTTTGGCCGAAATTAATAGAATTTTCTCTGGAGGAAATAACAATACCATTCGAGTTTCTTAGATTATTTCCACATTCAGAACAAAATTTATCCTGTTCATTAGCGTCCTTTCCGCACTCAGTACAATGCATATTTATGATTCCACCTAAAAAATTTAACAAAAAAATTATGGCGGTGGCGGTAGTTGAACCAGCTCTTTGCCTTATAGTTTTATGCAGTTATCTTTATTAGATTATCAATCAACTATTTTTGCGCCGTTATGTGATGTGATAAACTGCAACTAGACAAAGTGCTAGTGTTACATGCCATAACCAAAAGCCCGGTTTCACTATGGTCCAACATACGCGCCTCAAAAGGTCCATGCGAGTGCGCCTAGCCACTCTGCTGTTGCCAAACTCCCACGCAACGATGTTTTTAAGAAACTGTGTAAGATCTTGTTCGTGGAGCTTCGACTCAAGGGCAACGCTTTCAACACCCAAGAGAATAAGATTCGCACGAAGCGAGGTCTCTATCACCGTGCAACCTAACAAGAACATTATTCCAGCCAGTAAGCCCCTATCGCAAAACGTACTTTCTTTAGATATAATGGCAATAAGACCCGCTACTACTGTAACCTCGAATGTATGTAGTTGTTTTATGCGATCATATATTCTGCTTGCGCCTGCAAAGCAGCTTTCGTAGTCCTTTTGAACAATCGGCAACTTCAGTTTGACCAAATCTTTAAGTTCTTCATTCATAAAATGCCTCTTGCCGGGCAACAGTTTCAGAAAAGATGGTGTGAAAGTCCAGCCAACAAGATAAGTGCAAAATAGTCCCTGGCTGAGAAATTAGTACAATAAATATATTGTTTGATATTTTTCTGGTACATTTGCTTATTCTTCTTTTTTGTAATGTTTAACCAGAGTATCAATTACAGACAAAGACAAATTTCATTTTTCTTTGTCTGTCCACCTGAGTTCCAGCTTATTTTTGCACCTTGGATAATTAAGGCATCCCCAAAATTGATATTCACTTTGGGGGCTGCTTTTTTTGTCCATTTTGATTCCGCAATTCACGCATGTCGGCGTTGTGTAATTGGTGTTGACGATTTCTTGCAGCATAGCTTCTTGCTTTTCCTGGGGTAGACAGGTGATTTCCCCCAACAAGTCATCACCGGTAACAAGTTCCATCCCCTGCCCTTCCCCAAATGCCCTTGCCTTTTTGTAGAATCCTCCAGAGGTAAAAAAGAAACCATTCGTGATCTCCTGAGCGGCCATTACACCTCTGAAAGCCCTTACGGTGTCTACCTTTATTTCTTGTCTATGCGCCTTGCATTGTGCGATTCCATATAACTTTTCAAGCTCTTGTGGCTTGTAAATATGGATGTCGGTCCCTCCGTCTGCGCCCATGTTTCCTAATTTTACATGAAAACCTCTTGTTTCGAGCACTGTTGCACAAAGCTTTTCAAACTCTCGCCATTCAAGGCTTCTTATAAACTCCAGCGTCCAGAATGGCCTTGGCGGTATCGGGTTCGGCTCTGGCCGTAATTCTCTAATTTTTCCGTAGCGTTTTCTTTCGCTACGTTTTTTTCCTATACTGTCAAAAAACAACCTGAATGCTATGACTATCACAATCATGAACACCAGGGAGCCAAGCCCGGTCACTTTATTGCCGTTTGCCGCTTGCGGTGGCTTGATAACCTGTGATTGCATGACTGGCTTGGCCACATTCTGCTGTATAGCTGGCTTCACAGCGTGTTGCTCGATAATCGGCTGTACAACTTGCGCTGTAGGCTTTTCTTGCTTCTGAGATTGTTCCGGAAATGAGTTATTCGTTGCAGGCGGGACCGATATGCTTGTTTCTTTTTTGATGGTGTTACTGAAATGCGTTATTCCTGAATCGTCTACCCAAACGTAAATTTCTTGAGGAACTTTTTTACTGGCAGGCATTGCTGTTGACCACCCCTTTCATTGCACTCTATCTTTTTGTTATGCTACATTCTCATGGGGTGAACCAGCCTCAATCTTGCCGGATTTGTTCTTTTTCTCTTTGTACCATTCCCGAAATTCAGGGGCCTGCAAAGAAAGCTCCATGACTATTCTTCCGTCATTACCTTCCTTTTTTCGTACTTCCTGAACCCACTCCTCGATAATTCCTGTGTTCTTCTCTTCCTGACCTGGCTGCGCGGGGGTATCCCCTAATCGTTTCGGTCCTTCTCCCGTCGTTGATCTGCAATGGCACCAGGGGGATTGTCCTTGCTGGCATTGGCTTTCCTCCAGAATAAGTATTTTGGGGGCCTTTTTTTTCGAGAGCCCCTAGAGGCCCCCAAGGAGGCCCCCAAAACTTCTGGATTTTATGATATCAGGAGGGACATTACGGGACAACAGAAAAAGAAAAAGCCCTGATTTCTCAGGGCTTTCAGGTCGATACCGGACGGTATCGGATAATGCAATGGTGCCGGAGGTCGGAATCGAACCGACATGGGGTTGCCCCCGCGGGATTTTGAGTCCCGTGCGTCTACCAGTTTCACCACTCCGGCCGAATGGCGATGTGCCCCGTGACAGCGGCATAGGACGAACACTATAGAAGCCTTGCCGAGAGCTGTCAAGCCCTAAAGAACCAGTGGCCTCGATGATGTTTCAGTGGGAGGTTCCCAGGAAAATCTTCTGGAACCTGTAGAAGTAATCCACCCCAGACCACACCGTCATGAAGGCGGAAATATAGAGGATTCCCTTGCCCAGTTCGTGCAGGAAAGGGATGGGCATCACCCCCAGGGGAAAGATCAGCACGCAGAGCGCGGTGTACTGCAAAATACTCTTCAATTTGCCCATGCCGCTGGCCGCGATGACGATGCCCGAAGAGGCCGCCACCCCGCGGAGTCCGGTGATCACCAGCTCCCGGGCCAGGATGATGAACACCAGCCAGGCCGGAATCTTGTCCATGGGGATCAGCATGATCAAGGCCGCACAGACCAGCACCTTGTCGGCCACCGGATCCATCAATTTGCCCAGGACCGTTTCGATTTTGTGCTTTCTGGCGTAATAGCCGTCCGCAAGATCGGTGAGCGCCCCGGTGAGGAAAAGCAGAAAGGCGAACAGGCTGACCCCGACGCTGGGTTGGGGATAGAGAAAAAAGAGCAGGACCGGCGCCACCGCAAAGCGGTAGCCGGTGAGCATATTGGGAATGGTGAGGATCGCGTGCCGGCTCATGGTCTTAATTGGCCGCTCCCAGCCAGCGGGAGGACGGAGAGGACGCGGCTGACATCTGCCGGTAGTGCTGAAGAACTCGTGCCACATACTGCTGGGTTTCCGGGATCAAGGGAATTCCCTGGGCGGCCTCAACCCTGTTTGGCCCGGCGTTGTAAGCGGCCAGGGCAAGTCTGATGTTGCCGCCGAACCGGGCCAGCATCTGGCGTAGGTAATTGGTGCCGCCGAAGATGTTTTCCTTGGGGTCGAAAGGGTTCCAGACATTCAGGTCGGCGGCGGTTCCCGGCATCAACTGCATGAGGCCCTGGGCTCCCTTGGAGGAAACGGCCATGCAGTCGAAGTTGGATTCGGTCTTGATCACGGCCTTGATCAACAAGGGGTCCATTGCGTAGTGGCTGGCCGCCCTCTGGATATGCTCTTCATAGAGGCGCGGATCACCGGGCCGCGGCGATCTGCTCCCCCGGGAGTGCGGGCGCACCACCCCGGCCTTGTAGCGAGGGTCGTTGGGCACATTGGTGAAATGCACGGTGCCATGCTTGTCGACAAAGGTATAGATCGTCGCCCGGGCGGAATCCGGCACCAGCAGCATTGTCCAGACCAGCACGGCCAGGAGTCGTCCTGCCGCACGGGTTTTTCCCTTGTGTCCGTCTGTTTTCCGTGTCTGCGCCATGTTTTTGTCTCCGGGCAGATGCGCCTGCACCAACAGTATACTACGCTTTTGCTCTTTTTTCCCAGTCGGCCAAAAATTGTTCCATGCCGAGGTCGGTGAGCGGATGCCGGGCAAGCTGGGCAATGACCTTGAAGGGGATCGTGGCGATATGGGCGCCCAGCAGGGCTGCGTCCACCACGTGGATGGGATTGCGGATGCTGGCGACGATCACCTCGGTGGCATAGCCGTAGTTGTCGTAGATGTTCATGATGTCGCTGATCAGATCCATGCCGTTCTGGGAGATGTCATCCAGCCGGCCGACAAAGGGGCTTGCGTAGCTGGCCCCGGCCTTGGCGGCCATCAGGGCCTGGCTGGCGGAAAAGATCAGGGTCACATTGGTTCTGATCTTTTCATCGGCCAGCGTCTTGACCGCCTTGAGGCCTTCGGTGGTCATGGGGATCTTGATCACGATGTTCGAATGGATGGCGGCAAGCTCGCGCCCCTCGCGGACCATACCCTCGGCGTCAAGCGCAATAACCTCGGCGCTGATCGGGCCGTCCACGATCTTACAGATATCCTTGATGATCTCAACAAAGGGCTTATTTTCCCTGGCGATCAGCGAGGGGTTGGTGGTAACTCCGTCCACCATGCCCATGTCCACGGCTTTTTTGATTTCTTCCAGGTTGGCGGTATCAATGAAAAACTTCATCTATTCTCTCCTACGGGATCATTTTTTTAACGGGATTCGAAATCAGCCGTTCTCCTGCCGATTTGTTGTCTGGGCGTCGCAATACATCTTCCGGCATTGTTCACTGCAAAAATATACAACCGTATCCCCATCTTGTAACACAATTGCCTGCCTTTTGGGAATATAGATATGGCAGACCGGGTCTTCCACCAGTTGGTCATGGGCGGCCAGTTCGCCTGAACCCGTGGTTTTCCGGCCATTGCCGACGGTTTTTTTTCTCCGGCCGCCCGTCAGCAACCGGTACAGGACATAGAGAAAGAGCGCGTAGATGAAAAGCTTAAACACCGAAAGGCCCCCTGTTTCGCCATTCCTGCCGCTCCACCCCTGCCTGTGTCCCGAGTGCCCGGCAGAGCTCCAGGCTGGTTCGGCCAAGGAGCGGATGCACCTGCGCCGGAGCCACCTCCGCCAGGGGCGCCAGCACGAAAAGCCGGTCGGCGATCCGCGGATGGGGCACGGTCAGGGTTGGGCTGTCCATTCTTAGGTCTCCGTAGTAGAGCAGGTCCAGGTCAACGGGTCTGTCTTTGGTCAGGGTGCGATCCCGGCCCAGTTTGGTTTCGATGGCAAGCATGGCGGCCAGCAGCTCGGTGGGCGACAGGGTGGTGAGGATTTCGCCCACGGCATTGGTGAACCAGTGGTCCGTGGCCAGGCCGACAGGTTGTGTCCGGTACGGGCTGGAGAGCCGGATCAGGCTGATTCCCGCCACCTGGCCCAACCGCTGCCAGGCCTCGAGCAGGTTGGTCTGGCCATCGCCGAGATTGGAGCCCAGGCCGATAAAGGCCTGCTGCTGGTTTGCCATGGAGCCTCTTGCAAAATTCCCAAAAGTTCCCTTCCCCTAGGGGGGAGGGTTAGGGGGAGGGGGAAACAGCCGGAGCGGCAGGTTGCGGCTTCACCCTCCCCCCGGCCCCCTCCCGTCGAGGGAGGGGGAGTCAATGTGGAAGAGTTTTGCAAGCAAATTCCTAAGCCGCCATTGGTCGGCATAAGGGGCCGCGTAACGAAATAATCATTTCGTACGGCCCCTAAATATCCTGCAAGCCCAGCACGTCGAACATGGTATAGAGGCCGTTGGGCTGGTTCACCACCCAAGCGGCGGCCAGGGCCGCGCCCCGGGCGAAGTTGTCCCGGCTGTGGGCCCGGTGGCTGAGTTCCAGCCTCTCCCCTGCCCCGGCAAAATAGACGGTGTGTTCGCCCACGATGTCCCCGGCCCGGATGGTCTGGATGCCGATCTCCTTGTCGGTGCGCTCGCCGATCATGCCGTGGCGGGAATAGACCCCCACCTCGGCCAGGTTGCGGTGCACGCCTTCGGCCACCATCTCGCCGAGCTTCAGGGCCGTGCCGCTGGGCGCGTCCTTTTTCATCCGGTGGTGGGCCTCGACGATTTCGATATCGTAGGCATCGCCCAGCAGGGCTGCCATCTTGCGGGCGATCTTGAACAGCACGTTGACGCCCACCGCCATATTGGGAGACTGGACGCAGGGAAAATTGCGGCTTAATTCCTTAAGCTCGGCGAGATTGTCCGCGGTCAGGCCGGTGGTGCCGATGACCATGGCCTTTTTCGCCTGGGCCGCCTTGCGGGCCAGGGCCATGGTGGCCTCGTGGAAGGTGAAGTCGATAACCACCTCGCCCTGGTCCATGACCGCCTCGAAGCTGTCCGCTACCTTTACGCCCAAAGCGCCTATCCCGGCCAGTTCGCCGAGATCCTTGCCAAGCTCCGGGCCATCGGGCCGTTCAAAACCTCCGGCCAGGGTCAATCCTTCCTGCTGGTGCACCATATAGCTGATCCGGCGGCCCATTCGGCCTGCGGCCCCGGCGACAATAACCTTGGTCATAACAGTCTCCTTATAGCAGCCCGCAGTCGGCCAGAACCTTGCTGAGCTTCTCGGTGCTTGCCTCGCTCATCTTGTACAGAGGCAGACGCGGGGCGCTGTTTTTGATCTTGCCCATCAGCGCCAGCGCCGTCTTGGCCGGGGTTGGGTTGGTCTCGATGAACATCGCGCCCATGAGCGGGAAGAGCTTGTAATGCAGTTTGCGGGCCTTGGTAAAATCACCGGCCAGGGCTGCGTCCATCATGGCGGCCATGTCCTTGGGCGCCACGTTGGAGGTGACGGAAATCACCCCGGCGCCGCCGATGGCCACCGTGGCCATGCAGGTAAAATCGTCGCCGGACAGCACCGCGAAATTCTTGGGGCAGAGGCGGATGACCTGGCTGATCTGGTTCAGATCAGCGGTGGCCTCCTTCACCCCGACGATGTTCTTGATCTTGGCGCAGCGGGCCACGGTCTCCGGCAGCATGTTGACGCTGGTCCGGCTGGGCACGTTGTAGAGGATGATGGGGATGTCCACCGCCTCGGCCACTGCCTTGAAATGCTGGTAGAGCCCTTCTTGGGTCGGCTTGTTGTAGTAGGGCGTGATCATCAGGGCGCCGTCGGCCCCCGCAGCCTTGGCGGCCCGGGTCAGCTCGATGGACTCGCTCGTTGAGTTGGAGCCGGTTCCGGCCAACACCGGCACCCTCCCCTTGACGGTCTTGACGGTCAGCTCCACCACCCGGTGGTGCTCTTCATGGGTCAAGGTGGCGGACTCGCCGGTGGTGCCGCAGGGCACGATGCCGTGGGTGCCGTTCTTGACCTGGAACTCGATGAGATCCTTCAGCCCTTTTTCATCGACCTTGCCGTCCTTGGTAAAGGGCGTGACAATCGCCACATAGGCGCCGCGAAACTTGTTCATACCTTCCTCCTGCTTCCTTAGTATCACTCAAACGCGAAAAGGGCGCGCAGCCCTATGATTTCCTTCGTACCGCTTCGGCGTGCAGTTGGCCTTCGTAGATAAAATTGGCCGGTCCTTCCAGAAAGACCTCGGCAATCTCCTGGCCGGCAAGGGCGTAATGGATGATCAACTGCTCACCCCCGGAGGTGGTCACCGTTACCGGCGGCTGCACCTGGCCAAGAATCCCGGCGATAATGGCCGAGGACACCGCGCCGGTGCCGCAGGCCAGGGTTTCCCCTTCGACTCCGCGCTCGTAGGTGCGGACGATCAGGCCGTTACCCCCTTGCTTTTGCACGAAATTGACATTGGTCCCGGCTGGCTGGAAGTGCTCGTGGAAGCGGATAGCCCTCCCCCACTCCATAACCGGGGCCTGTCGGATGTCCTCCATGAAGAGCACGGCGTGGGGCACCCCGGTATTGAGGCTGTGCACCACCTGCTCCTCTCCGTTGACCATGAGCTTCTCGTGCAGCCTTAGATTGGTGGGCGCGGTCATCTTGAGCTTGACCGACTGGCCCGTGACCTCGGCCTCGATGAGCCCGGCCACGGTCTCAAAGCGCATCCGCGCCGGGGCGATGCCCAAGGCAAAGGCAAAGCGGGCGGCGCAGCGGGCGCCGTTGCCGCACATCTCGGCCCAACTGCCGTCAGCGTTTAAAAACTGCCAGCGGAAATCCGCATTTTCGCTCTTCTCGATCAAGATCAGGCCGTCCGCGCCCACGGAAACCCGCCGTTCGCACACCGCCTTGGCAAAACCGGGCATCTCTTCCCTGCTCAGAAACGGGGTGCGGTGGTCAATGAGGATGAAGTCATTGCCGGTGCCGCTCATCTTGGTGAAATCAATGGGAAACTGCATGGTCATGCGCCCTGCTTGAGAAAGTCAGGGATGCTTTCCCCCTGGATCAGGGTTTCATAGGTTTCCCTGGCCCGGATCACATGAAAACCGTCCCCATGCACCAGAACCTCGGCCACCCGGGGCCGGGAGTTGTAGTTGGAGGACATGGAAAAGCCGTACGCCCCGGCGCTCATCACGGCCAGGAGATCATCGGCCTCCACATTGGGCATGGCTCGTTCCCGGGCGAGAAAATCACCGGTTTCGCAGATCGGTCCCACCACATCGGCAATCGCCTGCTCCCGGCCGGGTTGCTCCACGGCCTGGATGTGATGGAAGGCGTCGTAGAGGCTTGGGCGGGCCAGGTCGTTCATCCCGGCATCGACGATGATGAATTTCTTGAGCCCTTCCTTGGTGTAGAGCACCTTGGTCACCAGCGCCCCGGCATTGCCCACCAAAACGCGGCCCGGTTCGAGCACCAGGGTGCAGGCAAGGCCTGCCAGCTCCTGCTTGATGGCCTGGGCATACTCCGCTGGCTCGGGCGGCTCCTCACCGTTGTAACGGATGCCCAAGCCCCCGCCCAGGTCAAGATGGGTGATGGTGATTCCCTGCTCACCGAGCTGCCCGATGAACCCCTTCACCTTGGCCAGCGATTCGACAAAGGGGGAGACTACAGTGAGCTGGGAGCCGATGTGGCAGCTCACGCCCTTGATTTCGATATTGGGCAGCTTGCTGGCCGCAAGATAGACCCGCAGCGCCTCACCGATGGGGATGCCGAACTTGTTCTTTGCCAAGCCGGTGGAGATATAGGCGTGGGTCTTTGGGTCCACATCCGGATTCACCCGGAAGGAGACCGGGGCCTTGAGCCCCATGCCCGCCGCCACCGTCTGGATCTGGGCCAGCTCCTGCTCGGATTCCACATTGAGCATGAGGATGCCTGCGGAAAGGGCCTCGCGGATCTCGACAGCGGTTTTACCCACCCCCGAATAGACGATCTTTGCGGGATCAACCCCGGCGGTGCGTGCCCGGAACAGCTCGCCTCCGGAGACGATATCCGTGCCGCCGCCAAGGGAGGCAAAAAGGCGGAGGATGGCGATGTTGGCGCAGGACTTGGCCGCAAAGCAGGTGATATGGGGGATGTCTGCAAAGGCGCGGTCAAAGGCGGCAAAATGGCGGCTCAGGGTGGCGGAGCTGTACAGATAGAAGGGAGTGCCCACCGCTGCTGCCACGACTGGCACGGGAACATCCTCGCACTGCAGGGTGTCATTTTTGTACTGAAAATCATGCATGGTTCGTTTTCCTAAAAAACACGGCAATAAACAGGTATTACTCCGCCACCTCGTAGGTGGCTTCCATGGAGTAGGTGCTTTCGTTGGCAGGCCTGGCCTGGTCAAAGGCGGTGACCGAATAATACCAGAGCCCTCTTTCCTTGGGCGGTTTTGCATCCTCAAAGGAAAGGCCTGCCCCGTCCACCTGGCCGATGGGTTCCGGGGTCGCGCTCTTGGCTGCGCGGCGGTAGATGCGAAAACCTGCCAGATCGGGTTCGGCAACCGTCTCCCAGAGAATCTTGACCCCGGTGCCGCTGGCCACGGCGTGTACCTTCTGGGGCGGCGCCGGAGGGGTGAGGTCGCGCGGCGTTGCGCTCAAGGGCTCACTGGTCATTCCTGCCGCCATGGTCTCCGCATGCAGCCGCATGGCCCGCACCTTGTAGACGTAGGCTTTGCCATTGCGCAGTCCTTTATCCGTAAAGGTCAAACCCTCGCTCAGTCCGCCCGGCATTTCGGTAAACGTCTCGCCGCCATCGGTCGAGCGGAAAACCTGATAACGGATGGGATCGGAAACCGGGGTCCCATCCAACAGCCCCGCAGGCGCTTGCCAGCGCAGGGTAATGGCCTTGTCGCTTTCTTCGACCGTGAAATTGAGAGGCGCAAGGAGGGGGGTATCCCAGACCACCGAAACGGTGTTGGAATCATCGCTGCTGACAAACCAGCCCGCCTTGCTGCGCACCCGGTACACATAGCGGTGATTGGGCCTGAGCAGGGTTTCCTCGTAGAAAACCTTGCCCTTGTCGCTGCTCTCCGCCCTGATCTCGATGGAAGGCCCAAAGGGGATGGGGCAGTCGGCGCAGTAATCCTTGACCGGGATAACCGCGCGCAACAGCTCGAATTTTTCAATCCGGTACGGCAGCCGGTCGCCCTGCACGGTTGCCCGGGGATAGGACCAGTTGAGCGTTACCCCTTTTTCGTCAAGCTGATAGCTCAAGTCGCTGATGGGCGCTGGCATAACCGTGTCGGGCGGCACTGGCCGGGTCTTCTTGCCGCAGCCGGACAAAGCGACGAGCGCGACCAAGGCGAGGGCAAAAATGCGTATCCGGACAGTTTCAGGCTTCATGCCGTTATCCCCATCTCTTTTTCCGCCCGTTTCAAGGCCTTGGCCACCATCTTGCCCGAGGTGCCGCCCAGGGAGATTCTGCTTGCAACCGAGCCCTCGATGGAGAGCACCTTGAAAACATCTCCCTCGATGACCTCGGAGAATTTTTGCAGCTCCTGGACGGTCAATTCGGTGAGTTCCTTGCCCTTGCTTATGCAAAAGGCTACGGTGCGGCCGACAATGGCGTGGGCCTGGCGGAAGGGGATATTTTTGAGCACCAGATAATCCGCCAGATCGGTGGCGGTCATGTAGCCGCCGCCAAGGCCTTTGGCCAGCCGCGCCGCGTTGAACTTCAGGTTGCCGAGCAATTGGGCCATGATCGCCACGGACTGGGAAACCGTGTCCACCGTGTCGAACAGCGGCTCCTTGTCTTCCTGGAGGTCGCGGTTGTAGGTCATGGGCAGACCCTTGACCAGCATCAAGAGGCTCATGAGATTGCCCACCACCCTGCCGCTCTTGCCCCGGATCAGCTCGGGGATATCCGGGTTCTTTTTCTGGGGCATGATGGAGCTGCCGGTGCAGAAGCTGTCCGCCAGGGTCACGAAGGAAAACTCCTCGGTGGTCCAGAGGACCAGCTCCTCGGACAACCGGCTCAGGTGGATCTGCACCAGGCTGGCCGCGGACATGAACTCGATGATGAAATCGCGGTCCCCCACTGTGTCCATGCTGTTGGCGGTGACCTTGGGGAAATCCAGCTCCTTGGCAACAAACTCGCGGTCGATGGGCAAGCCGGTCCCGGCCAGGGCCGCAGCGCCCAAGGGCATGACATTGATTCTTTTTAAGGCATCGCTGAGCCGTTCCCGGTCGCGGCCGAACATCTCGTAGTAGGCCAGCAGATGGTGCGCCACCAAAACCGGCTGGGCCCGCTGCAAGTGGGTGTAGCCCGGCATCACCGCATGCTGGTATTTCCTGGCCAGCACCACAAAGGCTTTTTGCAGCCCGGCCAGCAGCTCGATGAGGTTGCGGCATTCCTCCCGGAGATACAGACGTACATCCAGGGCCACCTGGTCGTTACGGCTGCGGGCGGTGTGCAGCTTTTCCCCGGCCGGGCCGATCTTTTCCACCAGGGATTTTTCGATGTTCATGTGGATGTCTTCAAGCTCGGGCCTGAAGACAAACGTCCCATTTTCGATCTCCCGCTCGATCTGGCCTAACCCCTTGACGATCTGGTCCCGCTCCTTGGCGCTGATCAACCCCTGCTTGGCGAGCATCTTGGCGTGCGCCCGGCTGCCGGCGATGTCGTGCCTGTACAGTCTGGCGTCGTAGTGGATGGAGGCGGTAAAAGCCGCCACCGAAGCGGCGGTCTTTTCCGCGAACCTGCCGCCCCACAGTGCCTGGTTATGGGTGTTTCCTGCCGAAGACATAAGGCGTTGCCTAGTTAGTTTTTAAAATTCTTTTAATAACTCTGGAAGGTAACTGTTTAGCAGTGCCACAGATGCGCGAAAGAGGTCTGCGAAGTGTGCTATTTGCACATGAGCAGGCCGATGACAAAGCAGATGTGGTGCTGCTGGGCAGTTACCTCTTCTTTTCCACCAGGGCCTGGATGGTCAACCGCAAGGCATTGAGACGGATGAAGCCGCCGGCATCCGACTGGGTGTAGACCTGGTCTTCCTCAAAGGTGGCAAAGCTTTCCTGGTAGAGCGACTGATCGGACTTGCGCCCCACCGGGATGCAGTTGCCCTTGATCAGCTTGAGCCGCACCACGCCGTTCACGGTTTCCTGCGCGTTGTCCATGGTCCTTTGCAGGAGCTTCATCTCCGGCGAGAACCAGAAGCCGTTGTAGATCAGCTCGGCATAGCGGGGGATCAGGCTGTCGCGGATCTTCATGACCTCGCGGTCCAGGGTGATGGTTTCCAGATCGCGGTGCGCGCAGCGCAATATGGTGCCGCCCGGGGTTTCGTACACCCCGCGGGATTTCATGCCCACGAAGCGGTTCTCCACCATGTCCAAGCGGCCGATGCCGTTGGCGCCGCCCAGGGTGTTGAGGCGGGCCAGCATGGCTGCCGGGCTGAGCTTCTCGCCGTTGATGGCTACCGGGTTGCCGCCCGCAAACTCCATTTCGATATAGGTCGGGGTGTCCGGGGCCTTTTCCGGGGAGACGGAAAGCTTGAACATGGACTCCTCCGGCTCGTTCCACGGATCTTCGAGAATACCGCCCTCAAAGCTGATGTGGAGCAAGTTCTCGTCGGAGCTGTAAGGCTTCTCCTTGGTCACCGGCACGGGGATGGCGTGCTTTTCCGCATAGGCCATGAGCTTGGTTCGGGAGTTGAGGTCCCAGATCCGCCAGGGCGCGATGATGGTCAGCCTGGGGTTTAAGGCCAGATAGGTCAGCTCGAAGCGGACCTGGTCGTTGCCCTTGCCTGTGGCGCCGTGACTCACGGCATCCGCGCCTTCCGCCTCGGCGATCCGCACCTGTTCCCGGGCGATGACCGGCCGGGCCAGGGAGGTGCCCAGCAGATAGGAGCCCTCATAGATGGCATTGGCCCGAAAGGCCGGGAAGACATAGTCGCGGACAAACTCTTCGCGCAGATCGGAGATGATCACCTTCTCGGCGCCGGTGGCCATACCCTTGGCCCGCACCTTGTCCCAGTCCTCCTCCTGGCCTACATCGGCGGCAAAGGCGACCACCGGAACCTGATACTCTTCCCGCAGCCATTTAAGGATAACCGAGGTGTCCAACCCGCCGGAATAGGCGAGAACGATCTTGTTTATATTGGCAGCCATTGGCCGTGTTCTCCCAGAGTGCTTGTCTTCGGTTGTGGCCTGTTCTCAGGCCAGATGCATGGCCAGAATGGCCTTGTGGATATGGAGCTTGTTCTCGGCCTGGTCAAAGGCGACGCATTGCGGTCCCTCCAGCACCTCTTCGGAGATCTCCTCGTCGCGGTGGGCAGGCAGGCAGTGGAGGACAATGGCCCCCGGATTGGCCTGGGCCACCAGGGCAGCATTCACCTGGTACGGCCGAAACACCCCGATCCGCGCCTCCTGCTCGGACTCCTGCCCCATGCTGGCCCAGACGTCGGTATTGATCACGTCCGCCTCCCGCACCGCCTCGGCCGGATCGCGCACCACCCGGATGGGCCGACTCGCCACTGCCTGGGCGGCGGCGAGAATGGCGGGGTTGGGATCATAACCCGCAGGACACGCCAGGGTCAGGGCAAAGCCGAAACGGGCCGCGGCCTGAATCCAGGAATTGGCCATGTTGTTGCCGTCTCCCAGCCAGGCGATGTGGAGCTTTTCCACCTCCCCCTTGTGTTCGATCACGGTCATGATGTCGCTCAGCACCTGGCAGGGATGGTGCAGGTCGGTGAGGGCGTTGATCACCGGCACCGAGGAATATCCGGCCAGCTCGTCGACAATGGCCTGGCCATAGGTGCGCACGACCATGCCGTCCACATAGCGGGCCATGACCCGGGCCATGTCCTTGAGGGGCTCGTTGCGGGCCAGTTGGGTGTCCCGGCCGGAGAGATAGATCACCTGGCCGCCCAACCCATACATGGCGGCCTCAAAGGAGACCCTGGTCCGGGTGGAGGGCTTTTCAAAGATGAGGGCCACGGTTTTTCCGGCCAACTGCTGGTGGCGGACCCCTGCCTTGGCTTCTTTTTTAAGCAGCAGGGCCTTTTCGATGTAGGCGCCAAGCTGTTCTTTGCTGAAGTCCTGTAATGCCAGTAGATGCTGTGTCATGGTTTTGTTCTCTCTGCCAACCTCTCCCTCGCGGTTCCGGGGAAAGCTCTCTTTTTGCTCAGGACATCCTGCCGGGAACACGGCGCGGGGCAGGATCCAGGAGGTCGGCTCAAAAAAATGTCAGTCCAACCATTGCCAGAGGGAAACGGACACTGCCTCCCTCTGGTTGGGCCAAACTACAAGTCATACAAAAAAACTTTTTTTTTGCAAAGGGATTTTTCGTCGAAAAAAGATGGGGCTATAGGCTCAGCTCGGCAAAGACCTCGTCCAGGGCCTGGATCAACCGATCTATCTCGGCGCGGCTGATGATGAGCGGCGGCAGACAGCGCAGCACCTTGCCTCCGGCAAAGTTGAGGAGCACCCCTTTTTCAAAGAGGAGGTTGACCATGGCCGGACCCTTGTCAAGCCACGCCTCAGTCAGGGGCAGTCCTTGGATCAGGCCGAGCCCCCGGGCAGGGGTTGCCACGGCCGGATATTTTTCGGCCAGCCCGGTGAGGCGCTCGGCCAGATAGGCGCCCTTGGCCTGGACCTCGGCGAGAAAACCATCTTCCAGCATGATCCGCACGGTGGCCACCGCGGCGGCGCAGACCACCGGGTTGCCGCCGAAGGTCGAGGCATGGCTGCCCGGCTCAAAGGCTTTGGCCACCGATTCCGTGGCCAGCATGGCGCCGATGGGCAAGCCGTTGCCCAGGGCCTTGGCCAGGGTGAGGATGTCTGGGGTCACTCCGCACTGCTCGTAGGCAAAGAGGGTGCCACTTCTGCCCATGCCCACCTGAATCTCATCAAAGATCAAGAGCAGGTTGTGCGTGTCGCAGAGCTGGCGGATACCGGCCAGATACTCAGGGGGCAGTGGTCGCACCCCGCCTTCTCCCTGCAAGGGCTCGCAGAGAATGGCGCAGGTCTCCGGGCCAATCATCGCCTCCAGGGCGTTGAGATCGCCGAAGGGCGCATGGCGGAAGCCCTGGGGCAGCGGTTCGAACCCCTGGTGGAATTTCTCCTGCCCCGTGGCGGCCACGGTGGCCAGGGTCCGGCCGTGAAACGAGCCGGCCAGGGAGATGATCTCGTATTTTCCGGCGGGGCTTGCCTTGCGCGCCAGCTTGATCGCGGCTTCGTTGGCCTCGGCCCCGGAGTTGCACAGAAACACCCGGTCTGCAAAGGAATGGCTGATCAGCAGCCCGGCCAGCTCGGTTTGCGGCATTGTGTGGTAGAGGTTGGAGACATGCACCAGGGTGGAGGCCTGGCGGCAGATCGCCTCGGTGATCGCCGGATGGCAGTGGCCCAGGCTGCAGACCGCGATGCCGGCGAGGCAATCCAGATACTCCCTGCCGTCGGCGTCCTTGAGCAGACACCCCTTTCCTTCGACCATCACCGCCGGGTACCGGCCATAGGTGGTCATGAAAGAACCATTGCTTTTTTCAATCCATTCCGCATTCGTCATAATACCATCTCGTAACTGATCGCGGGGTGAAACGCTAATTATCGCGCTTATGCCCCATAGCTGTAGGCGGTTGCAGAGTGCTGCAGATCCGCGAAAGAGGCCTGTCCGCCATCCCAGCAAAGCTGGATAAGAGCCCCTATGCCAGGGTTCCAGGCAGGGGCTCTAAACATCAGGTATGCGGACAGGCCGATGACAAAGGAGATGTGGTGCCCTGTGACCGCTTACACCACTTCGGTTCCCACGCCTTGCTGGGTGAACATTTCGAGCAGAATAGCGTGCTCCACCCTGCCGTCGATGATGTGTGCCTTGCCCACTCCGGCGCGGACCACGCCCTGGCAGCACTTGACCTTGGGGATCATGCCGCCGCCGATGACCTCGTCCTTGATGTACTGGTCCGCAACGTCGCAGGTCATGGAGGAGATGAGCGTGCCCTCCTTGTCCAAGACCCCGGCCACGTCGGTGAGCAGGATCAGCTTTTCCGCCTTGAGATGGGTGGCGATGGCTCCGGCCACGAGATCGGCGTTGATGTTGTACGCCTGCCCGTCTTCGCCCACGCCCACCGGAGCGATAACCGGGATAAAGTCCTGGGCGTCCAGGGTGTGCAGGATCTGCGGGTTGACCATGGTCACCTCCCCCACCCGGCCGATGTCGATGATTTCCGGCGGGGTGTTTTCGGCCTGCGCCTTCATGAGCTGCATTTTTTTGGCCTTGATCAGGTCGCCGTCGCGGCCGGAAAGGCCAACGGCCTTGCCGCCGTGGAAGTTGATCAGGCTGACGATCTCCTTGTTCACCTTGCCCACCAGGACCATCTCCACCACGTCCATGGTTTCGCCGTCGGTGATCCGCATGCCCTGCACATAATCGCTCTTGATATTCATCTTGTTCAGGAATTTGTTGATCTGCGGGCCGCCGCCATGCACCACCACCGGGTTGATGCCGACGTATTTCATCAAGATGATGTCCAGGGCGAAGCTCTTTTTCAGCTCCTCGTCCACCATGGCATGGCCGCCGTATTTGATGACCACGGTTTTGCCGTAAAATTTCTTGATGTACGGCAAGGACTCGATGAGGGTTTTGGCTTTTTCGATACCTGTGAGCATGGCAATCTGTCTGTAATGGTTGAGTGGTCTGGAGGCTGGATTTTCCGGAAAAAATCAGCCGCATTGTCTTGATAGTACGCAAGATATATACTGCCGGCGGCAATCTGTAAAGAAGATAGGCGGGCAAAAAACAGTCGCTCGTTTCCGGCAAAGCGATTGCCGAGAACCCCTGATGCTGGTATCTTTATATATTCAGAGTTCATCAGCACCATAAGGAACCTAAAAAATATGAAACCATTGCTGCGTATTTTCCGCCGGATTTCGCTTGTGGCCCCCCTTCTGCTCGCCGCCCCCTGTTTGGCTGCGCCTGCCTCTGCCCCGGCAAGCAACAAGCCGCCGATTCATGTCGAGGCGGACCGCATGGTTTCCATGAAGAATGACAATGCGGTTCTTTTTTCCGGAAACGTGGATGCCAAGCAGGGCCAGTTGGTGATCCGCGCCGCGGAAATGACGGTATATTATCTTTCCAACGAGGAAAAAGCCAAATTGCCCCAGAGCGAGGAGCGGAGTCTCAAAAAGTTGTTTGCCTCGGGCAACGTGGAAATCCAGAATGACGGGATGACCGGCACCGGCGACAAAATGGAGTATTACGAGGCCGAGCGCAAGATGATTCTCATCGGCAACAGCAAGGTCTGGCAGGACAACAACCTGGTTACCGGCCACACCGTTGTCGTTTTCCTCGACCAGGGCAAGAGCATCGTGGAGCGGGGCGAGAAAAAAGGCGAGCGGGTCAAGGCCTTTTTCTATCCCGGCGGCGAAGGGCCGCAGAGCGGTCAGCAACAGTAAAGACGGAGGCCCCCTTGTCTGTTCTCGAAACACAAGAGATTGTCAAACGCTATAAAAACCGGACGGTGGTCGACGGGATCAGCCTGCGGGTTGAGACCGGCACGGTGGTCGGGTTGCTCGGCCCGAACGGGGCCGGGAAAACCACCACTTTCTATGCCATTGCCGGTTTTGTCCGGCCGGATGCAGGCGTCATCCTGCTCGATGGCGAGGATATCACCTCCCTGCCCATCCACCAGCGGGCAGTCAAGGGGCTTTCTTATCTTCCCCAGGAGTCCTCGGTGTTCAAAAAACTCACCGTGGAGGAAAATGTCCGCATCGTTCTTGAGCCGCTCGGCCTTGCCAAAAAAGAGATCAACAACCGGGTCGGCCAGCTCATGGAAGACCTGAAGATTAGCCATCTGGCCGGCAACCGGGGCCATTCTCTCTCCGGGGGCGAACGCCGCCGGGTGGAGATCATGCGGGCCCTGGCCACCAATCCGCATTTTATTTTGCTGGACGAGCCCTTTGCCGGGATCGATCCGTTATCGGTGGCCGATCTCCAGCAGATCATCGGCAATCTGAAAACCCGCGGCCTGGGGGTGCTGATCTCCGATCACAATGTCCGGGAAACCCTTTCCGTCTGTGATCATGCCTATATCGTCAGCCAGGGAAAGATCCTGATCCATGGCGATGCCGAAGCGATTGTGGGCAGCGAGGAAGCCCGGCGGATGTACCTCGGAGAAAACTTTACCCTGTAGAAACCGTCCAGCAGCACCGCATCTGCGTTGTCATCGGTCGGCTCGTGTGCAATATAGCACACTTCGCCGGCCTCTTCCTAGCATCTGCGGCACTGCTGGGCGGTTTCTTTCTGTCAGCCATCGTAACAAAATATCCCTTCTTTCTTTGTTCCCCTAAATTCTTCTTGCAAAAACCTTGCCGTCATGGAGTATTATACTCAGACAAGGGCTGCGCAATCCCGCGCTGCACCCTGTGTATCTTTTGTAGCAAAGGATTTCGGCGGACATGGCTCTTGAACTGCGACAGCAACTGAAGCTCAGCCAGCAACTGGTGATGACCCCCCAGTTGCAGCAGGCGATCAAGTTGCTGCAACTTTCCCGGCTTGAGCTTGCCGAAACGATCCAGCAGGAAATCGAGATCAATCCGGTGCTGGAAGAAATAACGGAAAGCCCGGACCAGCCCGAGGCAGAGCTGGAGGGGCATGGTCATGAGGCGCTTGACGCCCCCCTGCCCGAGCCGGAAAGGACTACCGAGGTCCAGATGGAAAGCGATTCCTCGTTAAGGGAAATCGACTGGGAAAATTACAGCAATGAGTATGAAAGCGGTTTCTCCGCCCGGGGCAAGGACGACAACGACCTGCCCTCCCGCCTTGACATCCTGACCACCAAACCGGACCTTCATTCCCATCTTTCCTGGCAACTGACCCTGTCCCATCTCACCGACGAGGAAAAGGAGGTCGGGCATTTCGTCATCGGCAATCTTGACAGGGATGGGTTCCTGGAGGTGACGGAGGCGGAGATCGTCCAGGGCACGGGCTGCGATCCGGAACTGGCCCATCGGATGATCGGTGTGGTCCAGGAGATGGACCCGGCCGGGGTCGGAGCCCGGGATCTCAAGGATTGCCTGCTGCTGCAGCTCGGCCGTTTGGGGCTTGGCGGGTCTCTGGCCGCCATTATAGTGCGCGAGCATCTACATACCCTGGAAAACCGCAATTTTGCCGCCATTGCCAGGGGGACGGGCCGACCCATCGAGGAAATCCTCGCGGCAATCAAGGTGATCACCGAACTGGACCCGCATCCGGGCAGAATCTATTCCGAGGACGAGCCCCAGTACATCATCCCGGATGTCTATGTGCACAAGATCGGCGGGGAGTATGTCATTCTGCTCAACGATGAAGGGTTGCCCCGCCTCAAGGTCAGCAACTATTACAAGGATATCCTGAAAAAGGATTCCGGCGCCCCGGCCGACACCAAGAATTATGTGCAGGACAAACTGAAATCGGCCCTGTGGCTGATAAAAAGCATTCATCAGCGGCAGCGCACCATCTACCGGGTGGTGGAGTCGCTGCTCAAGTTCCAGTACGATTTTTTTGAAAAAGGAATCGCCTTTCTCAAACCCCTGGTCCTCCGCGACGTGGCCGAGGATCTCGGCATGCACGAATCCACGATCAGCCGGGTGACCAGCAACAAGTACGTGCACACCCCCCAGGGCACCTTTGAGCTGAAATACTTTTTCAACTCCTCCATCAGCCGCCACGACGGCGGCGACGCCATGGCCTCGGAAAGCATCAAGGAGCGCATCCGCTCCATCATTGGGGGCGAAGACCACCAGGACCCCTTGAGCGACAATGCCATCGCCGATATCTTCGCCAAGGAGGATATCAAGCTGGCCCGGCGCACCGTGGCCAAGTACCGCGAGCAGATGGGGATTCTCCCTTCCAAGTTCCGGAAAAAACCCAAACTGAGCTGACCCGGATGGTTATGTCCACCCTTGCCGCATCACACCGCCATGTATGAAGCCAACGGCCATCCCCTTGCCCTGACCATCATCACCGGCCTTTCCGGGGCAGGCAAATCCACGGCCCTCAATGTCTTCGAGGATGCCGGGTTTTTGTGCATCGACAATCTCCCGGTTTTTCTCCTGCTACCCTTGCTCGATGGCATGGCCCGGCGGGCGGACGGTCCGCACCGTTTGGCCCTGGTCATGGATGCCAGGGATGCCGAGCTCGCCCCGGCCCTGGCCGGGGTGCTCAAAGAGGTGAAACCCAAGACCGCCCTGGCGCAGATCATTTTTCTCGAAGCCAACGACACGGTCCTGCTCCGCCGCTACAGCCAGTTGCGGCGCGCCCATCCCCTGGCCCAGGTCGGGTTGGTCCAGGACGGGATCTCCTCGGAGAAGAAGCGGCTGGCCGGACTCCGGCAGTTGGCCGACCGGGTGATCGACACCAGCACCCTCACCCCCACGGAATTGCGGCACAAGCTCCTGCTGGACGATGCCTCCCCGGTTGCCGCCATGCGGGTCAATGTCCTTTCTTTTGGCCATAAGCATGGGCTGCCCAGCGAGGCGGATCTGCTCTTTGACGTCCGTTTTTTGCCCAACCCCTATTATGTGGCGGAGCTCAAGGAAAAAACCGGCCTGGATGCGGCGGTGGCCGGTCATGCCCTGGACAATGCCAGCGGCAGCCAATTTCTCGTTCACCTGCACGCCCTGCTCGATTTTTTGCTTCCCGAATTTGAACAGGCTGGCAAGGCCTACCTCACCATCGCGGTGGGCTGCACCGGCGGGAAACACCGCTCCGTGGCAGTGGCCGAGGAACTCCACCGCCATCTTTCCGGGGGCAAATGGGTGGTGAAGCTGTTTCATCGGGATTTGGATAAATAAGCCTCTTCCTTGCACGACTCCCCCTCCCTTGACGGGAGGGGGTTGGGGGATGGGTGAAGTCGCAACCTGCCTATTTCATAGCTATTTCCCCCTCTCCCTAACCCTCCCCCGCCAGGGGGGAGGGAACTTTTAGGGCTTTTGCAAGAGCCTCGACAAAAAAAGGCAAAGGCGCACACGCACCTGGGCCTGATGAGCATATTAAATGACACAAACACCAATCCTGAACTGGCAGGCAATCGACACGGTCCTGCTGGACATGGACGGCACCCTGCTGGACCGCCATTTCGACGATTATTTCTGGGAGCATTATGTGCCGGAGCATTATGCCCTGGAGCACGATCTCTCCATTGACGAGGCCAGGCTTGAACTGCTGTCCCGCTATAAGGGGCGGGAAGGCACCCTGGCCTGGACCGACCTGGATTTTTGGTCCAATGAACTGGGCCTCGATATCCCGGCTCTCAAGATGAAGATCAACCACCTCATTGGGGTGCATCCCCATGTGGTGGATTTTCTCAGGTTCTGTCGCAAGTCCGGCAAGAAGATCTATCTGGTGACCAACGCCCACAGCAAGACCCTGGCCATCAAGATGGAAAAAACCGCACTGGCCGGTTATTTCGACCGGATCATCTGCGCCGAGGAGGTGGGGATGGCCAAGGAAGACCCCGTCTTCTGGCAGGGGCTGGAAGCGATGCTGGGCTATGATAAAAAAAGAACCATGCTGGCCGATGACACCGCAAAGGTGCTGGCCTCGGCCCGGCTTTACGGCATGGGGGTTCTCATCTTTGTCGCCCGCCCCAGCAGCCGCAAGCCGGTTGCCCACTCGGAGGATTACCTCTCGGTGGTTACCTTCAAGGAACTTATCCCCGAAACGAGTAAGGAGAAAGGTGCAAGGTGAAAGATCGATGGATTTGGCGCCGTTCGGAATTTGTTTCAAGCTGGTGCTTCGACAGGCTCAGCACGAACGGAATATCAATACGTTAAACATCCGTTCGCCCTGAGCTTGTCGAAGGGCTGTTGTTACCAGCCCATTTTCTCCAAAGGAACACCCATGCACAAAAAAGAACAGACGGAATTGATCGCGGTTATCGCCGATTTTTTGGAGATGGGCCATGTGGAAAACATCATGGCCATGTTCAAGCAGGACACTTCTCTTTACGCGCTCAGCGGCGAGCTGTTGCGCGACGAGCGCTTTATGGTGCGGATGGGGATGGCGGTGCTGTTTGAAGAGCTGAAGCAGATTCGGGAGCAGGAGGTGGCCTTGGCCATCCCTGCCCTGCTTCCGATTCTTGCCGAGGAAACCCCGTGGATGCGCGGCGAGGCCGTGAATCTGCTGGGCATCATCGGCACCCCCGAGGCGCTGGCGTATATCAAGCCCCTGGCCGATGATCCGGAACCGCAGATCCGGGAGATGGTTCGAGATATACTCGCGGAGCAAGGCGCGAGGTGCAAGGCGAAAGGATAAAGGTTTTTTGGCGTGTTCCGTAAACCTTTTTCCTTTCGCCTTGCTCCTCTCCCTACTCCTTCCAGTCCGGCCGCAACCCCAGCTCGGTGAGCTGTTTTCGTGCCACTGCCGAGGGGGCATCGGTGAGCGGGCAGGTTGCCTTTTGGGTCTTGGGAAAGGCGATGACATCGCGGATGGAGTCGCGGCCCAGCAGAATCATCATCAAGCGGTCCAAGCCAAAGGCCATGCCGCCGTGGGGCGGCGCGCCAAGCTCAAGCGCCTTGACCAGGAAGTCGAATTTGTCCGTGACCTCCTCCTCGGAAATCCCCAGTGCTGCAAAGACCCGTTCCTGCATCGCCTTCTGGTGGATGCGGATGGAGCCGCCGCCGATCTCGGTGCCGTTTAACACCAAGTCGTAGGCGCGGCTGCGCATCTTGCCCGGCTCGGTGTCCATGAGGGGGATGTCTTCCTCGTTGGGCGCGGTAAAGGGATGATGCACCGCCGTATGCCGCTTCTGCTCGTGGTCGTACTCGAGAAGCGGGAAGTCGCAGACCCAGAGGAAGTTGAACTGCTTCTTGTTGATGAGGTTGAGGCGGCGGCCCAGTTCAAGGCGCAACTCGGACAATGCCTGGTGCACCACATTGGGCTGGTCGGCCACGAAAAAGAGCAGGTCGTCGGTCTCAGCGCCCAGGGTCTTGGCCATCCCTGCCCGTTCCTCGTCGGAGAAGAACTTGGCAATGGGCGACTGCCATTCGCCCTCCGGCTTGACCTTGACCCAGGCCAGCCCCTTGGCCCCGAAATTGCCCACGTATCCGGTGAGATCGTCAAGATCCTTGCGGGAAAAATGGGCGCATCCCTTGGCGTTGATGGCCTTGACCATGCCGCCTTTTTCCACCACGGTGCGGAACACCTGGAAGCCGCAATTGCGCACCTCCTCGGTGAGGCTGATCAGCTCCAGGCCGAAACGGGTGTCCGGCTTGTCACAGCCATAGCGATTCATTGCCTCTTCATAGGTCATGCGCGGGAAGGGCAGGCTGAGCTCCAACCCGATGGTCTCCTTGAATAAAAGCTGCATCAACCCTTCGCCCACGGTGTAGATGTCCTCCTCCTCGACAAAGGAGAGCTCCATATCCACCTGGGTGAACTCGGGCTGCCGGTCGGCGCGGAGATCCTCGTCGCGGAAGCAGCGGACGATCTGGTAATAGCGGTCCATGCCCGCCACCATCAGAAGCTGCTTGAAGAGCTGCGGCGACTGGGGCAGGGCGAAGAACTTGCCCTGGTTGACCCGGCTCGGCACCAGATAATCCCTGGCCCCTTCCGGGGTGGAGCGGGTGAGCACCGGGGTTTCGATCTCCAAAAAGTTTTCGTTGTTGAGATAGGTGCGGATGGCCTGGGCTGCTTTGTGCCGCATGATGAGGCCCTCGGCCATGTTGGGGCGGCGGAGGTCGATGTAGCGGTACTTGAGGCGCAATCCCTCGGAAATCTCGGTTTCCTCGTCCAGCGGAAAAGGCGGGGTTTTGCTCTGATTGAGGATGCGCAGCTCCAAGACCCGCACCTCGATCTCGCCGGTGGCCAGCTTGGGGTTGACCATGCCGTCGGGCCGGGCTTCAACTATGCCCCGGATGGCAAGCACCCATTCGCTTCTGATGTTGTGCGCCTTGGCATGCACCTCGGCGTTGATCTCGGGGTTGAACACCACCTGGGTAAGACCCCAGCGGTCGCGCAGATCGATGAAGATAACCCCGCCATGGTCGCGGCGCCGCAATACCCAGCCCATGAGAACGATCTCCTTGCCGACATCGGCGTGGGTCAGGGCGTTACAGTGGTGGGTACGTTTGAGTCCTCCCATGGATTCCATAGGACTGCTCCTTTATAGGTAGTGAAAAATGAAAAGTGAACAACTCAAAGTTATTTCGGTTTTGCATTGTACTCCCCTCCCTTGACGGGAGGGGTTGGGGGTGGGTGACGTTGCAGGCAGTGTCAGATATGGCAAATCCCCCCCACCCTGGCCCTCCCCCGCAAGGGGTGAGGGAATTTTTGGATGCTGCTCGTTAAGCAGACAATCCCGCTTCTGTCGAGCCTTATTGTTTTCTCTGTGCGACAGCCGTAATCAACATCGCGCACAAGGCCTCTTGCGACCCCGCCAGCTCCACTTGCTGCTGCTCCTTGCTGTCCATGTCGCGCAGCACCGCTTCGCCCTTGGCAAGCTCTTCCTCGCCCAGAATGAGCACAAAGCGCGCCTTGGCCCGGTCCGCCTGCTTCATCTGGCTTTTCAGGCTCTTGCCTTCAAGGTCCATGGCCACTTGCAGTCCTTTGCGCCGCAACAGATGCACCAGCGGGAAGGTCTGCACCGCGGCTTCCTCGCCCAGGGCGGCGACAAACAGGTCTGTAGCGGCCTCAGGACAGGCTCCGGCGTTCTGCTGGCTCAGCAGCAGGACCAGTCGCTCCATGCCCATGGCAAAACCAATGCCGGGCATGTTCTTGGCCCCGCCCAACTGCTCCACCAACCCGTCGTAGCGCCCCCCCGCGCCCACCGCGCTCTGGGCGCCCAGGGCGTCGGTGATCAGCTCAAAGGTGGTGCGGGTGTAGTAATCCAGGCCGCGAACCATGAACGGGTTCACCGCATAGGGAACCGCCAGGAGATCAAGGCTTTCCTTGGTCTTGCGGAAATGTTCGGCGCAACCCGGGCAGAGATGGTCGATAATGGCAGGCGCGGCCGTATACTGCTCCTGGCAATGGCTGCTTTTGCAGTCCAGTACCCTCAGCGGATTAGTCTGGCTGCGGCGTTGGCAATCCTCGCAGATATGCTCTTTGCGTGCGGCGAGGAAAGCCACTAGACCATCCTTGTAGGCCGGACGGCAGGCCGGGCAGCCCAGGGAGTTGATCTGCAGGCTGGTGGTCAATCCCAGCTCTTCAAGAATCAGCCAGCCCATGGCGATGAGTTCGGCATCCAACCGGGGATGATCCAACCCCAGCACCTCGACGCTCATCTGGTGAAACTGCCGCAACCGCCCTTTCTGGGGGCGTTCGTGCCGGAACATGGGGCCGATGGTATAGAGGCGCTGCACCGGAAGCTTGGCCTGGAGGCCATGTTCGATAAAGGCGCGCAGCACCGAGGCGGTGCCTTCCGGCCGCATGGTGACCGAATCGCCGTTGCGATCGGGAAAGGAGTACATCTCTTTTTCGACGATATCCGTGGCCTCGCCGATGGATCTGGCGAACAGCTCGGTTTTTTCCAATATCGGCACTCGGATCTCGGTGAAGCCGAAGCGCTGGAAGATGTCCCTAGCCGTTGCCTCGACATGCTGCCAAACCCGAACCTCGTCGGGGAGAATATCCTTAAAGCCTTTCAGGGCCTGAATGGTCATTGCGTGCCTCACCTGCACCGAAGATAAAAACACCCGGAGTTTTCGCCGTGGAAAATGCGCCAATCCGAGAAAAATGGCCGAAAAACAGGTATTCTTATCTCACCTCTGAGGAATTGTCAAGAAATGAGGGGAGAGAGAGGAACGTCAAAAAACAGGGGGGAAACAGCGGCTCTATTGTGCCGGGGAGGAAACGAGGCGAAATCCTGCTGTTTGTGCGGCTTGTCGGTCAAAGGTGGCGGTTTCCCGGCAATCGGCGGCCTGATTGCCGCAGGCGATGAGACAGTCGGCAAAATCCGCTGTGGTTTTCCGGTAGATATTGAGGGCACTCCAAACCTCTGCCGAACGCTGAACCCGAAACGAGGCGGTTCGCAGGATTTGTTCAACCATTCGCCCAATCTCTTCCCGGTCACCGCTGTAGCAGCGTTTCACAACCCAAACCACCTCACAGAGAACAATCTGGTTGATAAAGAAAATTTCTCCAGCGTGTTCCCCGCCTTCAATAAGCGCGGTGGCTGCCAATGACTGTTCGGCATCATCCTGGACGATGTATCGCACCAGGACATTTGTGTCGAGCCCTGTCACGACCTTCCTCCTTCCTGTTCTATGGCTGCCTGCATGTCTTCAAGGCTGACAGTCTTCCCTGCGGGAGCAATCATGCCTTTGAGCTGGTGCGCCTCTGCCGTTGCTGGGGCAATGCGCACACTCCCCTGCGGATCGACTAAAAATTCAAGCCGCCCGCCCGTCCTGAGTTTGAGGTAATCCCGTATTTCTTTTGGTATGGTGACCTGTCCTTTGCTGGTGACTGTTGCTGTAGCCATTGCGCCGCCCCCCTTACTTTTTTACAATTCATTACTTTAGGGTAATGAATTATGGCGTGGTTGTCAATACGCAAAAAAAGCCCCGCCGGAAATTCCGGCAGGGCTTGATGTGAACAGCTTCAACTAAGGTGCTATGCGCAAGGCATGGGCACGATTAGAAGGTCATGGTCAGGTGATGGGTCAGGATATAAACATTCTCGGTGTCGTCGGTGGTGGGCGTGGACTTGAAGAAATCACCGGTATCGAGATAGCCGAAATGCGCCTCGTAGGTCAGGTTGTCGAGCAGCTTGTAGGCCGCACCGATGTTGTACTCCCAGCCGTACTCGTCATCCTGGCCCACAACCTGCTCTTCGTCGGCCTGTGCCCAAGCGATAGCGCCATGCAGGCTCAACTGGTTGGAAACCGCATAGTCAGCCGCAGCAACAACGGCATGTATGCCAGCCGCGCTCATGTTGCGCATGTTGGAACCAACACCGCCGCTGTAAATGTCGTTGTTCAGCATGCCGGTATGACGGCCGGTGAGGATGTACAGGGGCTCGAACAGGTCGCCAGTGCCGGCGGTACCGAGGTGGTTCTCGATGTCGTTCTCGTTCATTTCCTGGCCCTGGGCATAGAAGTACATGAGGCTCGGGGTCAGGGCGTCGAACTTGGCGCCGACCTGCAGCATGGCAGCCCAAGAATCATAATCCTGATCAGCGGTGGCAACCAGCGCATGGTCATAATCCTTGCTGCCGAAGAAATGCTGCACCTCGCCGTTGGCAAAGAAGTTGTCCATCTTGTACTTGCCGTAGACGATCACGGCCTGCTTCACGTCATCCGCAGTATTTGTAACCTGATTATCGGTAACTTCGTAGGACAGACCGGAATCCAAGTTGGCGGTCTTGTAGTACACACGGCCGACATATTTGGTGCTATCCTCATCGCTCTGATGGGTGGCGTCTGGGGCAGTAAGGTCTCGTGCGGCGTCCGTAATCTTCTGGATGAAGAACAGGGTGGACACCGGGCCGCTTGCCAGGAAGGACGGCCACAGCATAACCCGGTCACCGCGTGAATCAGGGTCCAAGTAGCTTGTGCCGTAGGGGCCGGCCGGGGTGCGACCGAAGCGCATCTTGCCGATGGGAGAGGCATAGTCCATGTACAGGTGATGGACATAAAAATCATTGTGGGTACCGGCAGTGGTGGTCGAGTTGCTGGTCAAATCGCCACCGGCCTGACCGCCCCAGAAGGTGTCATCCGCCACCCGGATATTCGCTGCCATGGTGATCTTGTCGTTGACCTTCATGGTCGGCCTGATCTCGAAGGTATGCATAAAGTACGCATCAGACGGGCTGTTTTCGCCCGCAGCCTCGGTAACATCAAGACCTGCGCCGCGTGAATCGGAAAGGTAGGCACCCTCGACCAGATACGTGCCGCTCATCTTGAACTCAACGGCTGCTGCAGTTGAAGCCAGTCCCGCGACCAGGCCCAGCGCTGCTACTGTGGATAATACTTTTTTCATCTCTTATCTCCTTGATAAGTGTTAATAAAAAAAAGACTCAAGTTCGTTAAAGCAAATTAGCAAAGACAATGTCAAGTTTTTTTTACCCCGGTGTAATTTTTTTTACCGCAAGAGGGAGCGGGGTCAGCTCTCCTTTGCGCGCCGGGTACATTACTTACAGCCGCCGGTTCACTGCTCCTGCTTTTTGCTGAAATCCAGTTGATAGATGAGCATGGTAGAGGTCTGTTCGGCGAACAGATCAAGCGAGCTGCTGCTCAGAATCAGGCCGACCAGCAATTCCGCGCCCTTCTTGTCCGCATTGGGGCGCAACAGGTAGTCCACGATATAACCGTCGATCTTTCTGGTCCGCCACAGCTCGGACAGCGCGATGCCGTTCCAGCTCAGGGCGTGGATCTCGCCAGAGGGATAGTTCTTCATGTTTTCAAAGAGGCGCGAGGAGGTGGAGAGGTTCTTGTTGATGATGATGTCCTGCTGGCCATCGCCATTTACGTCATAAACGATGATCCGTGAGGGGATATAGATGCGGGCCGAGCCTTCCTGACTGCTGGCCTTGGCTGCTCCGAAGGCCTCTGTGCCGCCGATGAAGCGGGTGGTGCCGCCGTAAAATTCATCGCTTTTCCAGAGGACGGTGCCGCCGGCGCGCATTACCCGGAGCCGGTCGTACTGGTCGATTGAGATGATCTCCCGGCTGCCGTCGTTGTCCAGATCAGCAATGGTGAACTCAAACAGATTGACGCTGTCCGGAACCTCCATGGGACTGCCTGCTTTCACCGCGCCGCCGGCTTGCTCAAGGCGGTAGATACCGGGGGCCACGGCCTTGTCGGAATCGGCCCGCTGGCCGGCCAGCACCCCCCCCTCACCGGGAACGGCCATGGCTCGGACATACCACCTGATACCCTGAAAAAGATAGGTGGCCTTATCCGCGCCAAGCCACTCGAAGGCAAAAGAGTGCGGCTGTTTCGCATCCGCGGCGCTGACATAGATTTCCGGCTTGCCGTTTTTATTGAGGTCCGCCACGGTGATGGCATGGATGCGGTACCCGACCTTGCCGGGAATCTGCCCGACCTTGCTCAACCGATTATTGTCGCGCTTGAAGATCTGCACTGAGTCGTTGTCGGCGAAGATGACCTCGTCCTGGCCATCGCCGTCAAGATCGGCCATCTCCATGAACTGGAGGGAGAGCTTCATGTTCTGGGTTTTCTGGAATTCGCTGGTGATGCCCTTTGGGTAGATAAAGGGCGAGCCGCCGCCCGTGCCGGTGCGGCTGGCAAAGGCGCGTTCCGGATGGGCGGTGGCATATTGCGGCTGGGGTTGTGCAACTGCCTGCCCGACGGCTTGGGGCTGGACCAGCGCCGTGGCCGGTCGCTTGTGGGAAAATATTTTTTCGCTTATATCCCAGGCCAGGGAGTCGATGCTTTGGATGATTTCGCTTTCGTTCTTGGCTGTGGCGTAAAAATTCCGCGGCGCACCCTTGGCCATCTCAAAAACCTTGGCATCCAGCGAGAGGCTGCTGCCCATGGCGGTGAGACTGCCGGTCACCAGAAAATCGGCCTGGAGACTCTTGCCTAGCTTGATAAACGCCTCGGTCTGAGCGGGGGTTCCGGCAGCGGCCAGAGCCTTGTCCACCGCGGTCTTGTCGATTACGGTGAGGCCGATCTCTGAAGCAAGGCGGCTGGCAAGCATGTCCCGGATGCCGGTGGTGAGATAGCTCATGTCCTGGGGGGCATTGGCCTTGAAGGGCAGAAAGGCTATGCGCCCGGCTTGGGCCGCCCCGATCGTCGGCAGCACAAGATGCATGGCGAAGAGCAGTGCGGCGAGCAGGAACGGAACTGTGCGGGTGGTGTGTTTGAACATGACCGGTTTCCTTATTGAAAAGAAGAGAGATTTTCCTTAAAGTTTAAAGCCTGGAGCTTACTCCGAAGAATCGCGGGAGGGCAAGAGTTTTTTGTAGAGCCGGATGGTTGCGGGGTTGTGTGTACAGGACTTTTGCACACTACGACAAGCACCGCTTGGCAGGCAGCCCGAGGCCCTGCGGAAAATCGTGTTTGTGTTCGCCATGGCTCTCCTGAGTTTGCGGAGGACTCTTTGCGAACGGAAAAACTGCATGCTTTTAGATGGACACCGTTCACCCTGTGTCGTGTCGCAGGGTGGTTTTGGATTTTTGCAAAAGGGGCACACATGAAAACCACTATCTATCTCATCCGGCACGGCCTGACCGCGGCCAACAAGAACGATGTTTTTGCCGGCCGTACCCAGGAGCCTCTGCATCCCGAGGGTGCGGCCCAGATGGCGAATGTTGGGCGAATGCTGGCCGGCCGCGGCATTGGCAGGATAGTGTGCGGACCTCTGGCGCGGACCAGGCAGTCGGCGGGGATTGTCGGGGAGATGCTTGGTGTGCCGATAGTAACGGAAGAGTCCTTGAACGAGATCAATATTCCCCACTGGGACGGACTGACAAAAGAGGCGATTCGGGCCAGGTTCGGGCCTGAATATCCAACCTGGCTTGCCGACCCGGCCGGATTTTCTGTGGAGGGTTGCGAGACCATCGGTGCGGTGCAGGGGAGGGCAGTGGCTTGTGTTGAGTCACTCTTTCGCGAGTATCCCGGCCAGAACCTGCTGGTGGTAACCCATTTGATCGTGGTCCGGGCGCTGCTGCTGCATTATCTGGCGCGGCCTCTTGGGGATTTTCGGGCGATTAAGGTGGGGAATGCACAGGTGGCGAGGTTGGTTCGTGATGATTTTGCTGGGGTGACGGTGGAGTTTTGAAGTCTTTTTGTCTTCTGTATTTTCTGGGGGATTTTAAGGCAGCCTTTCGACAAGGCTCTCCTGAGCGAAGGCGAAGGGCTCAGGGCGAACGGATTTTTTCATCGATGGAGTTTTCCGTTCGTGCTGAGCTTGTCGAAGCACCATGCAAACAGTTTTGAGAGGTTCGTCATGTTTTGGGTGTACATCCTCCGTTGCGCTGATGGGAGTTATTACACTGGGCATACAGATGATCTTGAACATCGCATCGTTCTACATCGGAACGGAGAATGCGAAGGATACACCGCGACCCGTTTACCGGTTGAGCTTGCTTGGTCTCAGGACTGTTCCACGCGTGAAGAGGCTTTGTCGGCGGAACGACAAATTAAGGGTTGGAATCGCAAGAAAAAAGAAGCCATGATGCGCGGTGATTGGCAGGAGGTTGCTCGCTTGGCGCGACGAAGGAAAAAGGGCGATCCTTCGACAGGCTCAGGATGAGCGGACTTTTTTTTATCGATTGATTCTTCCGTTCGTGGTGAGCCTGTCGAACCGCAGATGTGATTTTTCCTTGCGTCCTGAGCCCTTCGGCAAGTTCAGGAGGGTCCTGTCGAATGGTGCTTTTCCCCACACAAAAAATCAGTCCAGAACAAGCCCCCCAATCACCTCGCTGATCCCATTAAGCCTATTCTCCGTCACATAACGCCCAAGCCCTTCGACAATCTCCTCACTGGCCCGAGGATTGACGAAGTTCGCGGTGCCGACCTCGATGGCCGTGGCGCCTGCCAAGAGAAATTCCAGCGCATCCTCCGTGGTGGTGATGCCGCCGATGCCGATCACCGGAATCTTCACGGCCTGGGCCACCTGCCAGACCATGCGCAGGGCAATGGGCTTGATCGCCGGGCCTGAGAGCCCCCCCACGATATTGGCCAGCCTCGGCCTGCGGCTCCGGATGTCGATGGCCATGCCGAGCAGGGTGTTGATCAGGGAAACCGCCTGGGCTCCGCCAGCCTCCACGGCCTTGGCGATGGCGGTGATGTCGGTGACATTGGGGGAGAGTTTGACAATCACCGGCAGGGTGGTGTGCGCGCATACTGCCCTGGTAACGGCTTCGGCCATTGCCGGATCGGTGCCAAAGGCGACCCCGCCTTTTTTCACATTGGGGCAGGAGATATTGACCTCAAGGGCGCTGATCCCCTCCACTTCGCTGAGCCGCTGAGCCAGGGTTTGATACTCTTCCAGGCTATCGCCCAGGATATTGACGATCACCCTGGTGCCGATCCCTCGCAAGTAGTCCATTTTTTCAGCAATGAAGCGGTCAACGCCCACATTTTCCAAACCGATGGCATTGAGCATGCCTCCGGCGGTTTCCACGATGCGGGGCGGAGGATTCCCCCGACGCGGTTCCAGCGAGATGCCCTTGACCACCACGCCGCCCAGATGATGGAGATTGACGAAGGGCGCGAATTCCTTGGCATACCCAAAGGTGCCGGAGGCGGTGAGCACGGGATTCTTGAAAACGAGGGCGCCGATGGTGACGCGCAGATCCGGTTGGTTCATAGCCAGGCTACCTCCTCGGCGTTGAAAACCGGGCCGTCCTTGCAGACATGCAGATAGGGGCCGGAGAGGTCGGCCCGGGGGATCGCGCAGCCGAGGCAGGCCGAGATCCCGCAGGCCATCATGGTTTCCAGGGAAACCTGGCACTGCCAGCCCTGCTGCCGGCACTGGCCAACCACCGCCTTCATCATCGGATGCGGGCCGCAGGCGCAGACCGTCCAGTCATGGCCGGAGTCCAGGTGTTTTGGGAGGAGTTCTGCCACAAAGCCATGGTGCCCAAGGCTTCCGTCGTCGGTGGCACTATGGATTTCCGTCATGCCGATATCCTTGAAATCCCTTGGCAGGGGGCCAAGTTCCGCGGCTGTGCGACCGCCGAGCAAAACGACACATTTCGGCGGCGTGGTTACGCGCAGGATCTCTCTGGCGAGAAAATACAGGGGGGCAATCCCCATGCCGCCGCCAATCAGGCAGATCGCCGGTCGATTCTTGAAAGCAAAACCGTTGCCAAGCGGCCCGGTCAGGTTCAGGGTGTGACCAGGCCTCATTGCGGCGAGCATCCGGGTGCCCTTGCCCACAACCTTGTAGAGGAGCTGAACCTGCTGGTTGCCAATGGTCTGGTGGATGGACAGGGGCCGCCGGAGAAGTGGATCGTAACAGGGAGCGGTTCGGACCATGACAAACTGGCCGGGAAGGGCGTGGCTTGCAATTTCCGGCGCTTTCACGGTGAGGCGGAATATCTCCGGGGTGAGTTCTTCCTGCCGGATAATTTCGGCCTGTTCTTCAAATTGATTCATGCGCATTCCAAGTTGTTTTACTTCACGGGGATATTCTTCCCTGCGTCCTTGCCTGGCGTCCTCTATAGGGTTTTCCGGCAGGGTTTATTAGGTAACCATCTGAAAGTAAAGCTATTTTTGTCCGGGAAGGATAAGAGACAACACCCGTTCAAGGTCGTCGTGGGAATAGTATTCGATTTCCACTTTTCCCCGGGTACCGCTTTGGATGATCCGCGCTTTGGTATCCAGGTAGTTGATCAGCCCGTTGGCCAGGGACTTGCAATAGGATTCCGGCAATTCATTGGCTGATTTCCGTGGTGCACGTTTTGCCCCACTGGCTGCGCCGGCCATTTTCTTTTTCTGTTTCTGGGCCAAAGCCTCCGCCTGTCGAACGTTCAGTCCCTGCTCGACAATCTCGTTTCTGACCTCGCGCATGGATGTCTCGTCGCCGACGCTGAGTAATACTCGCGCGTGCCCCATGCTCAAGGTGCCGCGGGCCAGATCCTCCTTGGCAAAATCGGGCAGTTGGTTTATCCGCAGGGCATTGGCCACGGTTGAACGCTCCTTGCCCACCCGTTTTGCCACCTCTTCCTGGGTCAGGTGAAATTCCTTTACCAACCGAAGGTAGGCTTCCGCCTCTTCCAGGGGATTCAGGTCCTGACGCTGGATGTTTTCGATGAGCGCGAGCTCAAGGCGATCCAAGGGGGTGACGTCTTTCACCAGAACCGGAACCTCGTCCAGCCCCGCCATTTTAGCGGCCCGCCATCGCCGTTCTCCGGCGATGATCTGGTAACGCCCTTTTCCGCCATGCTCGCAGACGACCAGAGGCAGCAAGATCCCTTTTTCCTGGATGGAAGCGGAAAGCTGGGCCAGGGCCGTATCATTAATATCTTTTCTTGGCTGATTCGGGTTGGCCTCAATGGCGTCAATGGGGCACAAGAAGTATTCCCGGCCATCGGAGCCGCTGGAAGGCAGCAGGGCGTCGAGTCCCTTGCCAAGAGCCGAGGTTGTTTTTTTTATCATGATTTCACTCCCTCTTTTGCCGCAGCCTTCGGCTGCTTGCGGAGAAACTCTTTCCCGAGCTGCAAATAACTCAGTGCTCCGGTTGAGCGTTTGTCGTAGACGATCGCCGCCTGGCCATGGCTCGGCGCCTCACTGAGCCGGACATTGCGGGGGATCACCGTCTCATAGACCCGATCCTGAAAATGGTTTTTCACCTCGGTGACGACCTGGTGGGTCAATTTGTTTCTGCCGTCGTACATGGTCAGAAGGAGACCCTCGATGGCAAGGTTCTTGTTGTATGAGTTTTTCACCAACCGAATGGTTCGAACCAACTGGCTCAAGCCTTCAAGGGCGAAATATTCACATTGCAAGGGGATGAGGACCGTGTCCGCCGCGGTGAGGGCGTTGATGGTCAACAAACCGAGGGAGGGGGGGCAGTCGATGAAGATGTAGTCGTACTCGCCACGGACCGGAGCCAGGAGATTGCCCAGATAGCGTTCGCGCTTTACCGCGCTCATCAGTTCGACTTCGACCCCGATCAGGTCGATGTGGGTGGGAAGAACCGAAAGTTTTTTTACCCCCGCCGCCGGCTGGACAACCGCTGCCGTCTCGGCCTCCCCCATGTAGCAATGGTACAGGTGGGTTCCGCCTTCGGCGCGGCTCACCCCCAGCCCGCTGGAGGTGTTCCCTTGGGGGTCCGAATCCACCACCAGGACTTTTTTCCCCAGCAGGGCCACGGAGGCCGCCAGGTTTATCGCGGTGGTCGTCTTGCCCACGCCTCCTTTTTGATTGGCCAGGGCAATAATTTTTGCGTCATATCCCATGCTTGAAAACCTCCACCTGATGCGGGTTTCCGGCCGAATTTCGCCAGATTTTTCGTCGCGGGCATGTTGCGTGTGGGGGCATGGAAAAGCTGTGTTCCGGCCCCATCTGTTGGGCATAGTACCATACTCTGCATGGGGAGGTCGCTTACTTTTTCGCGGCGAGGCGCTTCTTTTTCGCCCGGGAATGTTTCACGTGGAACATTTGTGGATTTATTCTTTAATCCTGGGTGGTTAGGATGGCGATTACCAGCTCGGCGGTACGTTCCATGTCGCGCAGATCAATGGTTTCGTCGGTGCTGTGCACATGATCCATGCCGATGCCGATGATGGCGGTTGGCACTCCTTTTCCGTTGAAGATGTTGGCGTCGCTGCCGCCGCCGGCCCGTTCGTAGCGAATTTCCCGTTGCAACAGGGCGGCGGCCTTGTCAACCCGTCTCAGGACCGAGGCGTTTCGGTCCAGGTGCATGGCCGGGTATTCCTGGCTGATTTGAAAATCGAGGCGGGGGCGGACCCCGGAAGCGAGGTGTGCGCCGGGCCCGGGGGTCCATCTGTCGATGACGCCTTGGATGGTGTCTTGGATCTGTGTGGAGTATCGGGCGAGTTTTTCCGGAGAATGGCTCCGTATCTCTCCTTCCACCACAGCGGTTTCCGGAATAATATTTGTTGCCGTGCCGCCGGAGATCCGGCCGATATTGGCGGTGCTTTCTTCGTCAATGCGCCCCAGCGGGAGGTCGGCAAGGCAGCGGGCGGCAAGTTGAATGGCGTTGATCCCCCGCTCCGGGTGCAAGCCGGCATGGGCTGCCGCGCCGGTAACGGTGAACCGGAAATGGTTGGCAGCGGGAGCGCCGATAATGAGCAGGTCGACCCCGGAGCTGTCCAGTGCGTAGCCTTCTTTGGCGTGCAGCAGTGAAAGGTCCAGGGCCTTGGCGCCGCGCAGGCCGATCTCTTCGCTGGTGGTGAAAACTAAATCGAAGGGCAGATGGCAAAGCTGTGCTTCCTTGATGCACCGGATGGCCTCGATGAGTATTGCGATGCCGGCCTTGTCGTCTCCGCCGAGAATGGTGTCCCCCGCGCTGGAAAATCTGGAGCCTTCCCGGAGGACTCGGACCCCCCTGGCAGGCTCAACGGTGTCCAGGTGGCAATTGAAAAAAATAGGTTCTCCTGCAAGGGTGCCGGGAAAGTGAATCACCAGATTGTTGGCGTCGGAGCCCGTTGCCCGGGTGGAGTCGTCTTCGGCGATGGTCGCTTCGGGAAATTCCTGCGCAAAGAGATCTTTCAGGAAGGCCGACATCGTGGCTTCTTCCCCGGAAGGGCTGTCTATGGAGCACATGGCCGTAAAGACCGTGGCGAGGCGTTCGCTGTTGATGTTCATGGGGTGCCCTCAATTTATTGTTGCACGGCAGCAGGAAACAGGCTATTATTGATAATAATTCCTAATAGAGACAGGGGGAGAGCAGGACCTAATAATCCACTTACGGCCGCTGCCGGAGTTTTCAGAAAAAGAATAATGCACCTGCCGCGCCCAAGCGAGAAATTTATCTCCTGAAACGGCAGGAGGTGCAATCCCGGGCACAAAGCGGGACAAGGAAGGCATATTGCGGCAGGAAGAACGTCTTTTCTTACCGTAAACGATTAACACGCAACAGGAGGTGGCATCATGGCGATATTTAAATGTGAAAAGTGCGGGGCAACCAAGGAAGGCAGGTGCAAGCCAAAGAAATGCTCCCAATGCGGCGGCAACGAATGCCTGATCAAGCAAGAGGAGAAATCCTCCGGAGGCGGTTGCGGCTGCGGTTGCAAGGCCAAAAAATAGCCGTCCCGAGAAAATGGTTTCTGCGAAGGCTCCCGCTGCTAAAGCGCGGGAGCCTTTTTTTGTGGGCAATTGCGAAGAGGTGATGTTGTAAACGGTCGTTGCAGGAAGTCGCGCCCCCGTATAGGATATGAAAGATCAGGCGCAGCGACGCGCGAGTGTCGCGGGAAGAAGCATTCGGGCAGGCACAAGGGGGCTGGGAAATGCAAGAGGCGGAGAGTCAGGCGACCCACACCATAGTTTTTGAGCCCAGCGGCCGTACCGTGCAGGCCGGGCCGGGCATGTCCATCATCAAGGCGGCCCGGGAGGCGGGCATCCATATCAATGCCTCCTGCGGCGGCAGTGGGGTGTGCGGCAAATGCAAGGTGATCATAGAAAAGGGCGAGGTTGCGGGGGGACTGAGCGAAAAGTTCAGCCTGCAGGAGAGGGAGAGCGGCTACCGGCAAGCCTGCACGGCGACAATTGCCGGCGATGCCGTCATTCGGGTGCCGGAATCGTCCGGCCTGAAAAGCGGGGGCTTGGGAACAGCGGTGCCGCTCAGGCATCGGGCCCGGATGCATGTCTACGACATCGAAGCGCTTCGCGAGCAGGGGATGTTTGTTCCCCCGGTGGTAAAGCTCTGCCTGGATGTTCCTCCGCCAACCGCGGGGGACAACATGGCCGATGCCGGCCGGGTTATCCATCTGCTCAGCAGCCGGCACGACGAACACCGGGTGGTGTTCAATCTTGCGGTCTTGCGGATGTTGCGCAAGGCACTGCGGCAAGACGATTTCCGCATCACCGTTACCTGCGCCCGGCCGGTGAATGTTTCGGGTAAATCCTATCTCACCAACATCCAGGGCGGCGACTGGACCCACCGCAGCTTCGGCCTGGCCTTTGACATCGGCACCACTTCAGTGTACGGGGTGCTGGTGGATCTCAACTCCGGCAAGGTGCTGGCCCGGGCCGGGGAATACAACGGCCAGCTCGGGTACGGCGAGGATGTGATCTCCCGGATCATCTTTGCGGAAAAAAAGGAGGGCTTGGAAAAAATGCAGGAGCTGGTGGTGACCACCATCAACAGCATCCTCGACACCTTGCTGTCCCAGGCCAGGCCGGCGGACAGCGGGGAAAAAGGCGGCATCAGCCGGGAGGAAATCACCTCCATTACCCTGGCTGGCAACACCACCATGACCCATCTGCTTCTCCGGCTCGAGCCGGACAACATCCGCCGCGCGCCCTATGTGCCGGTCACCACCTTTCTGCCGCCCATCCGCGCCACCGACCTGGGCATCAATCTGCCGCACTCCGCCGTGGCCCTGGTCTACCCGTCCATTTCCAGCTATGTGGGAGGCGACATTGTCGCCGGGGTCATGGGCTCGGGCATGTACCGCACCGAACTGGTCACCCTGTATATCGATATCGGCACCAACGCGGAAATCGTGGTGGGCAACCGGGAATGGCTGGTGTGCGCGGCCTGCTCCGCAGGTCCTGCCTTTGAGGGCGGCGGCATTACCCACGGGATGCGGGCGGCCCTTGGCGCCATCGAGGATTTCAGCCTCAACCCCCAGACCCTTGAGCCGATGAACATCACCTTGGGCAACAAACCGCCGGTGGGGATCTGCGGCTCGGGTCTGCTGGCCATCATCGCCACCCTGTTCGAGCAGGGGGTGGTGGGCAGAAGCGGCAAATTCCGGCGGGATCTGGCCACGGACCGGATCCGGGAAGGGCGCAGCGGCTATGAGTATGTCCTGGTCTGGCGGGAAGAGGCGGGCGCGGACCACGATATCGTGATCAACGAGGTGGATATCGAAAACTTCATCCGGGCCAAGGCAGCGATCTATGCGGGGATCACCACGTTGGTGGAGCAGGTGGGGCTGGCCATCACCGATATCGAGCAGGTTATCCTGGCAGGCGCTTTTGGCAGCTATATCGATCTGGATTCGGCCATGACCGTGGGGCTGCTGCCCCAGGTGGACGCCAGCCGGGTGCTCTATGTGGGGAACGGCTCGCTCATGGGCGCCTGGATGAGCGAGATGAGCAACCATATCCGACGGGATGTGGTGGAGGTGGTGCGGAAGATGACCAGCTTCGAGCTTTCGGAGATGCCGGTGTTTCAGGAGCAGTACATTGCCTCCCATTTTCTGCCCCATACGGACCTGGGCCGCTTCCCCCTCGTGGCGGAGAGGATTGCGGAGATTCGCAGGGATTAGTATGCACGGGGGGGGTAGGCAACGAGATGAAGTCGTTCGGCCTGAGCCCTTGTCGAAGGACGGGCGTGACAAGGGAAGCAGCGATTTGACAGGCTCACCGCGAACGGGGGTATTCTATTTCCATTTCAACCGTGAAACCAAGACACTGTAAGAGCGGCTTCAGCCGCGATGTCCTGTGGTTTCGCGGCTGAAGCCGCTCCTGCCGACAAGCTCGTTTTGATTTAGAAATGGAATTACATGCTAAGCCGCCAGCTCCGCCACGCTGCCGTTGAGGGAAACCTCCATGGCCCGAGCCGGGCAGACGGAGACGCAGAGGCCGCAGGCCGTGCATTTTTCCTCGTCGAACAGCACCGCCATGTCGGGCCGGTGGAGGGAGAGGGCGCCGGTGGGGCAGACGCCGGTGCAGGCCCCGCATTGATAGCATTTTTCATCATCGCGGTGGATATTGCCGGCCATGCTTTTTACCGTTACCCCCATCTCGTTGAGATAGGCGATGCCCTTCTTGACATTGGCCTTGTGGCCGAGGAATTCGAGGACCATGACCCCTTCCTGCTGAAGCAGGATGGTGGCCTTGAGGATGTTGAACTCAAGGTCGTATTTCTTGACCAGATTGCTGATGATGGGCTGGTCGATGACTTCCTTGGGAAACTTCAGAACATAGATTCTCGTATTCATGGCTGCGCCTCCAAGTGGGCGGAAAGCTGGTCTAAAACAGTCTCCACCGGCAGATCGGTTGACAGGGTTATGAGCTGCCCCGGGGCAAGTTCAGCCGGGGGTTCGAACCGCTCTTTCTGCTTCAGGTAAATCTCCCAGCGCCCGTCCGATACCGCCTGCGGGTCAAGAGCCCTTTGGGCCATGCGTCGCTTCATTTCCTCTTCCGGACAGACACAGAGCACACAGTATAGCCGAACCCCCAACCGCTGCGCAAGCATCCGCACCTGGTCGCGGTCGGCCTTGCGCTGGTAGGAGGCGTCAAGCACCACGCCTTGGCCTTGGGCCAGATCATGTTCGGCCCGTTCGAGCAGGGCGCCATAGGTTTTGGCCGTGAACTCGCTGGTGTAGATCCCCTGATCCGCGGTTTCGCGCTGGCGGGCGTGCGGGGAGAGACCGGCCAGCTCTTTGCGCACCACGTCGGAGTTGTAATAGCGAAGCGTGCGTCGCGTAGCCCAGGCCTGGGCTACGGTGGACTTGCCCGTGGCGATCAGGCCGAAAAAGATGAACAGCTCAGGCTGCGGCATAGCGCTCAGCCAGGGCGAAGTATTTTTTGGCCTGGTTCAGGCAGTTCTCGGCGGTGGCTGGATCAACCTCCGGGGCATGGGCGGTAAACAGTCCGATCTTGCCGCGCACATAAGCCCGGTAGCATTTATAGAAGTTGAGCATGGGCAGCAGGGTTGTGTCGTTCGCAGCCCGGCAGAATCGTTCGACAAAATACGCGGAAAGTTCGGGCAGGCCGTGGAAATCGAGATCCATGGCCAGAAAGGCCACGTCGCTGGCCACGTCGCAGTAGCGGAACCGCTGGTTGAACTCGATGCAGTCGTAGATGTAGATCTCGTCGGCCAGGCAGATATTGGCGGAATAGAGGTCGCCGTGGCAGTCGCGGACCCTCCCGGCAGCGATGCGACCGGCAAAGAGATCCTCATGTGTGAGAAAATCGCGGGCGTAGCCGCTGATTGCCTCGAACTGCCCTTGGCTCAGGGCGGCGCAGCCGACAAATCCCTGGGTCTGCTCAAAATTTTCCAGCACATTGACGCTCACCGCCTGGGCCGTGCCGAATTGTTCAATGGCAGGGCCGCTCTCTGCCTTGGCGTAAAAGGGGACCAGAATACCGATGATTCTATCGAGGATATCCTTGGTGAGCCCGCCCTGGGCGATGACCTTGGCCATCATCCGCTCTTCCGGCATCCGCGCCATTTTCACCGCGTATTCCACCGGGGTGCCGGGGCCGTCCAGGGAAAAGGTCCCGCCCTGCTCGGTGATCGTCGCCAAGCCAAGGTACAGGGAGGGGCACAGCCGCCGGTTGAGGACCAGCTCCTCTTCGCAAAAATGCTTGCGCTGTTCCAGGGCGGTGAAGTTGAGAAAGCCGAAATCAACGGGTTTTTTGATCTTGTAGACAAAGTCGCCGGCCAGCAGCACATAGGAGATATGGGTTTGCACCAGGGTTATTTCCGGCGCGGGATGCGGGTATGCGTCGGATTGAAGCAGGGCCTGGATGAATGGCGGCAAGGTTGAATCAGCCATGAGAAAGCCTCCCGGGTAGGGCTTATGCCGAGATTCGGCGGGAATATCGCACAGACAGCACACGAAAAGTGCTGATCATAACAGAATCATTTATTTCCGTAAACCATGGAGCAGTAACTCGGCAAAGGCGCTGGCAGCCACAGTTGCTCCGGCGTGGTTTGAAAATATATTTCATATCTTTTTCGAATCAGGCCGAGAAGATAAGTGAGAGCAGCCTGCAACCACGTTATCACAGGGGAAAGGAAAAATGACCCAGGCGAACAGAGAGATCCTCCTTGTGGACGATACGGCGGTACTCCGCAATATCATGAAGATCCAGTTGCAAGGGATGGGGTTTTTCAATATTCACGAAGCCCCGGATGGCAGCGAGGCCTTAAAAATCCTGCATGCCACGAGGATAGATCTGGTCATTTCCGACTGGAACATGCCGGTGATGAGCGGGTTTGAGTTGCTGCGTGAGATACGCTCCAGCGAGGTGTTGAAAGACATCCCCTTTATCATGGTGACGGCGGAGGCCACCACGGCCAAGATCAGCATGGCCGTGCAGCTCAAGGTGGATGAGTTGATCCTCAAGCCCTTTACCATGGAGATTCTCGAACGAAAAATCAATCGGGTCATTCACTGAGACTGATCCTGCCGCAATAGCTTGGGCGGAATTGGATTCAAGCCGCGCAAACTCTCCAAAAGCGTATCCACATCGAAACCGGCGCACTCCCGCCGGTTTTTTTCGAGTGTTGCCACGGCCCGATCGGCCATCTTGGCCCCTGCCTCGAAATACCCATACTCCCCTTTGATATAAAAGCCCGCCGCCCGGATCATGGCCTGGAGAATCTCTTTTTCCACGCCATGCGCCCCATGCCACGCCTGTTCCAGAATTTCGTGGACCTCGAAAAAAAGCTCCAAATCCCACAGCACCAGCGCCTTGGCTAGGGGGGTGAGGGCCTTGGTGCGGTTGATGGTCGTCAGGGCCAAGGCGTACCCCGCCAGTCTCGCCTCGATATAGGCGACATAGGGCGCGGCCAACCCCGGGTGCAGATATCGGGCGGCAACGGCGCGGACCGGGGCAAGATCATTCTGGGCCAAGGCCTGGGGCAGGGCCGCGGAAAGCCCATTGCGGATATCGCGGCTCAGGCGGTCCTGAAACGGCTCAAAGCGAGGAGAACTCATGGCGATACTTATTTATAGAGATCCGGGTAGAGTTTTTTCAGGCAATCCGGGCAGATGCTGTGGGTGAAATCGACCGAGGCCTTGGCGGAGATGAATGCTTCCACGCTACTCCACGCGGCCGGGTCATGGGGATCGCCATCGGGGCTGCGGATTTTCTTGCAGGAGGCGCAGATGGGCAACAGGCCGTGCAGGGTGTTTTTAATCTCAAGAAGCATTCTGATCTGGACGTGGAGGCCAAGGAGAACGAAGATCGCCCCGGACAGAAAGACGAGGCCGACGAGGAACTCGCCGACAAAGGGGAGATCAAGGAAAAAGATCCCGGCCACCAGGCAGTAAATCAGCAGGAAAAAAAACATCAGCCCGCGATGCAGACGCAGGGAGCGGATGATCGGCGGTTTGCTGCGCTCGGGGATGAAGGGGGTGAGGATGTGCAGTTCCCGGGCCTTGAGGAAGCTGAAGAGCATGACCACTGCTCCGATCAGGATCATAACGATGCTCAGAATGTGCTGCATGGCGAAGGGACGCTCCTCGTGATTTGATTGATGGAACCTGTGACAATAACAACGGTGCTTCGACAGGCTCAGCACGAACGGTAGTTATTTGAAATTATTGATTTTGTCGTTCGTGCTGAGCCTGTCAAAGCACCGTTGTTGCGAGTCCATCATGTTTTTTCAAGTATAGGCATTATTTGTTCAGGAGGCCATTTTTTTCCGAAAAAGACCGTTGTTCTCACAGACTGCAGGCGCTGGGTCAAGGGTGAGGGTGATAAGGCTGTTCGGGTTCGCCTGGGTGAGGTGGGCGCCGTTTGGGCCGGAGAGAGAAAGCACGGTGTGGGCGGTGTTGTTGAGGCCGCGATCCAGGTATTCCACCCGGTCGCCCTTCGCGATGGGGTTGCGGGTCTCAATAACCGGCTGGGTGCCTGCCTGGCGGACGATGCCCACCGGGGCATAGTCGTAGCTGATCATGGGGCCGTCGTAGAGCATGTCGGCTGTGCTTGGCGGCTGGTCGAAGAAGTTTTCCGTGTAGCCGCGGGAACCGATTTTCAGCAACTCCTCCCGGAAGGATTCGGGCAGGGCGGCGTCAAGCCCCTGCGCACCCCAGTAATCAAGGGCTGCCCGGTAGAGGCGGGTTATGGCCCCCACATAGTAGACGCTTTTCATCCTCCCCTCGATTTTGAGGCTGTCCGCCCCACCCCGGATCAAATCGGGCAGGCGGTGCAAGAGGCAGAGGTCCTTGGCGTTGAAGATATAGGTGCCGCGGCTGTCTTCCTCCACCGGGAAGAACTGGCCCGGCCGTTTTTCCTCTTCCAGCCGGTAGTGGTAGCGGCAGGGATGGGCGCAGTTGCCCTGGTTGGCGTCGCGGCCGGTGAGATAGAGGCTCAAGAGGCAGCGGCCCGAATAGGAGATGCACAACGCCCCGTGCACGAAGATCTCCAGCTCCGCCCCGGTGGCCTGCCGGATCTGGGTGATCTCGGCCAGGGAAAGCTCGCGGGCCAGATTGAGCCGTTTCACCCCTTGGCCCACCCAGAAACGGACACTTTCCAGGTTGGTAACATTGGTCTGGGTGCTGAGATGGATGGGGATTTCCGGCGCCACCCGTTGGGCCACGGCAAGGATGCCCGGATCGGAGATGATCAGCCCGTCCACCTTGGCCTCTTGCAGAGCGGCCAGATACTCGGGCAGGTCGGCAAGATCGTCATTGTGGGCAAAGATGTTGAGGGTGGTGTATACTTGGACACCGCGCTCGTGGGCATAGGCTGTGGCCTGGCCGATTTCCTCGTCGCTGAAATTGGTGGCATGGGCCCGGAGGCTGAATTTCTTGCCGCCGAGATAGACTGCATCCGCACCGTAGTGGATGGCGGTCTGCATCTTTTCAAAATTGCCTGCTGGGGCAAGAAGTTCCGGGAGTTTCATCAACAAGCCTTTTCGTGCTGGGGATCGGATGGCAGAGCGTTTCGCAACGACTATACACCAAAAAAATATTGTTGTCGCCATGAGCGGCGGCGTTGATTCTTCGGTGGCCGCCGCCCTGTTGCAACAACAGGGGGCGCGGGTGCAGGGCGTTTTCATGGCCCTGGCCCAGCCCGATCTGGCTGAGCAACTGCAGCGGGTCCGGGCGGTGGCCGATTTCTTGCGGATTCCCCTGACCGTGGTGGATCTGGCCGAACCTTTCCAACGGGAGGTGGTGGACTATTTCTGCGCCGGCTATTTTGCCGGGAAAACCCCCAACCCCTGCGTGGTTTGTAACCGCACCATCAAGTGCGGCCTGCTTTTGGATCGGGCGCGGGAGGGTCTTGGGGCGGATCTGCTGGCCACCGGCCATTATGTCCGGATCAGCGGGGAAGGGGAAGCCGGGTATCGGTTGCTCAAAGGGATTGACCCCACAAAGGATCAATCCTATTTTCTCGCGCTGCTCAGGCAGGAGCAACTGGCCCGCCTCTGCTTTCCCTTGGGGGATTTCCGGAAGGAGGAGGTGTACGAGCTGGCCGCCGGTTTTGGCTTGGCGTTTCGGGATACTCCGGAGAGTCAGGATATCTGTTTTCTGAAGCACCAGTCGGTGGCGGAGTTTCTCGCTGTTCATTCCCCGGGGCAAGGGCGACCCGGCCCGATGCTGACCTTGCAGGGCAAGGAACTTGGGCAACACGCGGGCATCCATCATTATACCATCGGCCAGCGGCGGGGATTGGGTCTGCCGGACGCCACCCCCTGGTATGTGGCAACGCTTGATCCGGAGCGCAACGTGGTGGTGGTCGGTAAGGACGCGGATCTCTGGCAGCGGGAGATGGTGCTGCCGGTTGTGCATTGGTTGCGCGGCCATCCCCCATCCTTGCCCCATGTCTGCGCGGTGAAAATCCGTTCCCGGCATCCAGCCTGCCAGGCAGAGATCGTTGGCTTTGATACCGGGGTGCGGCTGACTTTTGCCGAGCCGCAGCGGGCCGTGACCCCCGGCCAGTTTGCGGTTTTTTATGAGGGAGAGGAAGTTCTGGGATGCGGCGAGATTGCGCGCTGAAGCGAAATTTGTGTCTGGCAGCCGCAGCGGAAAAAAGATACACTGAGAGCGATGCCGCGTTTGCCAAGCCCTTGTTTGCCAGGCTTGCAAACAGGCCCTGATCACCGGAAAAAATCAAGGAACATCATGAGCGCATTCATCTCCAAGACCAAGATTGTGGCCACCCTGGGCCCGGCCTCTTTTTTGCCGGCCGTGCAGAGGCGGCTGATGGCAGCCGGAGTTGATGGCTTTCGCCTGAATCTCTCCCACGGAGACTTTGAGGAACACGCCGCGGTGATCGCCAGCCTGCGGAAAATCAGCGGGGAGATGGGGAGGCCGGTGGCCATTATTGTTGACCTGCCCGGCCCGAAAATGCGGCTGGGCATGGTGCCAAAGCCGATCACCGTGCGGCGGGGGGCCAAGGTCCGTTTCTGGCCCGCAAGCCAGGCCCGTCCAGGGAAGGGTATCTTTCTGCCCCATGAAATTTCCGGGCTGGCCCAAGGGGTGCGGCCCGGCTCCATCATCTTTGTCGGCGACGGCATGATGCAGTTCAAGGTCAAGTCCATCGAGGGGGAGATCATTGAAACCGAGGCCCTGGTGGCCGGGGTGGTCCGATCCAACAAGGGGGTCAATATCCCCGGCTATAATACGCCTTCCGGGGTGCTCACCGAGGAAGACAAGCGCGGCATCGCCTTTGCCATTCAGCACAAGGCCGATGTCATCTGCATCTCCTTTGTCGGCAGCCCCGAGGATATGCTGGCCGCCCGCGCTCTCCTGCCGCAAACCGGGAACTACCGCCCCTGTCTGTTGGCCAAGATCGAGCGGCGGCAGGCAGTGGCCAACCTGGACTCCATTCTGGCGCAGGCCGATGCGGTGATGGTGGCTCGGGGCGATTTGGGCATCGAGCTGCCCATCGAGGAGATCCCCGGGCTCCAGAAGGACATCATTCACCGGGCCAATATGGCGGCCAAGCCGGTGATCGTCGCCACCCAGATGCTTTTGTCCATGGTGGACAACGCCCGGCCCACCCGGGCCGAGGTCACCGACGTGGCCAACGCCATCCTGGACGGCGCCGATGCCATCATGTTTTCCGAGGAGACGGCCATTGGCCATGATCCGGTGGCCGTGGTCCGCATTGCCAAAAAAATTGCCCGGCAGACCGAGCGCCGCCTGGTCAAGAGCGGCGGGGTTGCCTTGGAGGTCCGGGCCGCGATCCGCTCCGAAGACAGCATCGATGATCTGATCAGCAGCGCCACCTGCGATGTTTTGGAGAACCGCACCGTGGACCTGGCCGTTACCCCAACCGCCACCGGGGCTACGGCCAGGCGTATCGCCCGGCTGCGGCCCCGGCCCTGGATTGTGGCCGTCACCGATAACCAGACGGTCCGCAATATTCTTGCCCTTTCCTCCGGGGTTTTCCCCCTGTACGTATCCTCCGTTTCCCTGTCGGACCGCGAGCTGGCCGAGTTGCTGAAAGGCGCCGGGCTGGTCCGGTCCGGGACGCAGCGGCTGGTGATCACCGCGGGCAGTCTCACCGGGGTTGCGGGGACCACCAACAGCCTCAAAATCATCGATGTTTCGTAACCGTTCAGCAGCGGAGCTTCGCGGCTGAACGGTTACACGAGCAGAGGTGCCGGAAAGCGGCCTTGTTGTTGCAACTCCGGAGCACACACAGTATGGCACAGACATGAAGAGCACAGGCCAGAACAAAAAAAAGATTGCCCTTACCACCCTGGGCTGCAAGGTCAACCAGTTTGAGTCGGCTGCCTTCCTTTCGGAACTCGCCCAGCGGGAAGTGGAGCTGGTTCCCTTTTCCCATCCGGCGGATATCTATATCATCAACACCTGCGCGGTGACGGCCAGGGCCGGGGCGCAGTCCCGTCAGTTGATCCGGCGGGCCTTGCGCGCCAATCCCGAGGCCCGGTTGATCGTGACCGGCTGCTATGCCCAGATTGGAGCCCAGGAGATTCTCGAGATCGCCGACAGCCCCATCTGCATTGTGGGCAACGGTTGCAAGCACCGCTTGGTGGAAGTGGCCCTGGCCGACCGCCACTGTGATCTGGAAATGCATCTGGGCGATATCGGTGGGCACAAGGAGATTTGCCCTCTTACCGTCACCAGCTTCGGATCGCGGACCAGGGCGTATCTCAAGGTGCAGGACGGCTGCAACAGTTTCTGTTCCTACTGCATCGTGCCCTATGCCCGGGGGCGCAGCCGCAGCCTTGATCCGGACAAGGTGGTGGCCCAGGCCGAAATCTTTGCCGCCCAAGGCTACAAGGAACAGGTGCTCACCGGCATCCACCTCGGCCATTATGGTCAGGATCTTACCCCCAAAACCAACCTGCGCGAGTTGCTCGGGCTGCTTGTCGCCCGGGACCTGCCGGTGCGCTACCGTTTGAGTTCGCTCGAGCCCACCGAGATTACGGACGAGCTCCTGAATCTCATGGCCCAATCGGCCTCAGTGATGCCCTATCTGCATATTCCCTTGCAGAGCGGGGATGATGGGATACTCAAGCGGATGAACCGCCGCTATCCCGCCGCCGCCTTTGCTAAAGTGGTGGAACGGAGCGTGGCGAGCCTGCCGGACGCAGCCATCGGCGTGGACGTGCTGGTCGGTTTTCCGGGCGAGGACGAGGAAGCCTTTGCCAACACCTACCGCCTGCTCGAATCATTGCCGGTGAGCTATCTCCATGTCTTTCCCTACTCGAAAAGGCCGGGAACCCCGGCCGCCGCCATGGCTGATCAGGTTCCCAAACCGATCAAGGAGGAAAGGGTTGCGCGCTTGCGGGATTTGCATCATACAAAACGGAGCGGTTTTTACCGCAAGCATCTGGGCAGCGTCCGCCAGATCCTGGTGGAAGGACGCAAGCAGGGATGTTTGCTCAAGGGCTATACCGGCAATTATATCCCGGTCTCCTTTGCCGGGGACAGCGGGCTGGTGAACCAGTTGGTTACGGTGCGGTTGGAAGAGCTCACCGAGGATGGGGTGCTGGGCCGGATTGTTTGAACTGATTGACTTCAAAGGGATGAAACTGCTTGTCGGAGAATTTTTTGCATGGTTTCTAGCGAAGACTCGCGGGTCAAAATCCTCTGCATTCTGCATCTGGTCATATCAATACCTTTCCCTCAAAAATGCCACATGGGACGAAGACACCAACATCTTCCCAGACATTTCCCAAGAGTCCATCGACCGTCTCCTGGATGACATCAAGGTCTCACTGAAAAACGAGGATCCGGGCAAAGCCTTTTATGGAAAGCAACCGTCCTCATTGCCAGGGGCACGGTGCAGCAATGCCAAGAAAACGCTCCTATCTGGAAGGCCTCTATGTTGACGGCGCACCCAGCATTGCCTATCGTAAAAATTCTGTCAAGACGGCGTGACAGGAGCGCTTTGCCCCCTGCAAAGAAATAGGGAGAGTGGTCCTGATTTCCCTCAAGACAACCATGCAATCGAGCCGCAGAAAAAAACAGTTTCAAATATCGCAAATTGCGATATACTGGATTGAACCATGCACGTGATCGCCAAGAAAGCGCTGGAGGATTTCTGGAAAATTCATCCGACCGCCAAGTCTCCCCTGGAATCCTGGTACAGGGTGGTCAGCAGATCAAGCTTCTCCAGCTTCAGCGATGTGCGGGAAACGTTTCGGTCGGCTGACTACGCGAATGCGTACACGATTTTCGATATAGGCGGCAACAGCTTCCGGATCATCGCCGTGATCCACTACAACCGGCAAAAGGTCTACATCCGGCATGTGTTCACCCATCCCGAGTATGACCGCTGGTGCAAACAGAACAGGAGTAAAGGAAAATGATCCCCGCAGGCCAGGCCATTGATCCGGCGGTAATCGCTCCGGCGTGGCGCTCGTTGCAAGAAGCGCTGCCGGTTCGCCTTACGCCCATCCGCACCGAGGCACAATTTGCAGAGGTGGTTGCGTTGCTGCACAGCCTCATCGATACAGTCGGCGACGACGCAACCCATGAGCTGGCTGATTTCCTCGATCTGGTCGGACAACTGGTCGAGGATTACGAGACACAACATCATCCCGTCCCGGAAGCGGAACCACGAGCCGTTCTTCGGTTCTTCATGGAGCAGCACGGACTCAAGCAGACCGATCTGTCCGAGGAGATCGGCGGGCAATCCGTGGTAAGCGAGATCCTGACGGGCAAACGCGAGATCAACGCCAGGCAGGCCAAGGCCCTGGCGGCACGATTCGGGGTTTCTCCGGCGGTTTTTATTTGAGCAAATTCAAAAACAAAAATATGGGAGATATTCCTGTTTTCCCTTGAGGAGGCCATCCGCTACGGATCGGAAAACGGCGCCAAATTCTTCAGCCTGGAGAAGCTGGGCAGGCTGACGGTGGGGCGAAAAGCAACCTTCCTCATTGCCAGGGGCACGCTACAACAGTTACCAAGAAAACTCTCCTATCGGGAAGGCATCTATGTTGACGGCGGCCCCCGGCACCGCCTATCGGGAAAATCCTGTCAAGATGGCGTGACAGGATTTAAGTTAAGATGTCCCCGGAATTTTTAATGCTTTTTTAAATTCCCAGCGAACCATTATTGCAATACACATTAAAAATGTATAATATATTCAAAACATAGATTCACAATATTCGCTTTTTGTATCCAGTCTGGAGGCATTATGACAACTAGAAATAAGGCTGAAAAGTTCATTGAACTGGCTAACAAGCGGGTTAACAAAGCACTGAAAGACTTACAATTAATTGGCAACTTAGCCAATAGGCAAAATTATGAATTTACCGATGAACAATCGAAGAAAATAGTGAGAGCGCTTCAACAGGAGATTGACATAATCAAACAATGTTTTCAGCGTACAGATGAGATTGGACGTAATGATTTCAAGCTATAAGGGGTAAGCGTAAACCTAATGTGTGATAGTCCGTTAATAGCAGGAGCTTTGTTTTCCGGGATAGGGGGATTTTGTCTTGGTTTTGAAAAGGCAGGAATAAAAACTGCGTGGGCAGTCGAGAATGACCAGATGGCGGTGGCGACCTATGCACACAACATAAAAGGTGTTCGCATAGTGGAGCATGATGGTAAGCCTGCAAGTGTTAAAGACTTAACTATTAAGAAGGACGACCTAGAGCCTGTAGATATTCTGCATGCTGGCTTCCCATGTCAAAGTTTCTCCCAAGCTGGAGACAGGAAAGGATTCGACGACCCGAGAGGTCAGCTTTTTTATGAAGTCATACGTATAGTAAAAGAATTCAAGGATCGCAAACCTTCCGTCATCGTGCTTGAGAATTCTCCGCACATACGCCATGGCGACGGCGGAAGTTGGTTCATTGAATTGACAAAGGAGATAAAGAAAGCCGGTTACTGGTTCCGGGATACTAATTGCGCAGAGCTTGACCCCTATTTCTTGACGCCTCTGCCCCAAAAAAGGAATCGACTTTTCATGGTGGCATTATCCATTGATCATTTTAAAAATGGCAAAATGCTCTTCCCCAACAAAAAGGATGAGAGTCCTAAAAACCTTGCCGACTATATAGATTTCTCCAGTTCGCTGGATGATGACAGCTACTATCTGCACGAAGAAAATCGTTATCATAAAATGATTAGTAATGAAGTTGAAGATAAAGCATGCATATATCAGTTACGAAAATTTTTGGTGCGGGTGAAAGAGCCGGGGGTCTGTCCAACTTTGACGGCAAACATGGGTCTTGGGGGGCATAACGTCCCCTTCATTCATGACGCCAAGGGGTTACGGAAGTTGACAGAGTTGGAGTGCTTAAAACTACAAGGCTTTCCTGAAGGCTATACATTCCCCGAAGAGGTGCCCAGAGCCAAAAGATACATCCAGGCGGGGAATTCCGTCGCTGTACCGGTTGTAGCCCTACTGGCCAAAGCAGTCAAAGAAAAAATCGAAAAGGAGCGGCTATGACATCAGCAGTTGATATAGGGTGGCATCACCCGGTGGATGAATCAGACCAATGGGACGGCTTTAATGAGTCAGGGATAGCGCATTTTGCAGGGAGTCCTATTCGTCACCTGGCGCGAGAAGTGAATCAAAACGCCTTGGACGCCGTTGATACCGACATTGTTGAGGTCAAAATACGACTCCATACCGTAGAGATATCACATATACCCCACCTAGCTGAGCTCAAAGACAACTTGCTTTCTTGCCATGAAGCATCAAAGAAGGAAAGCAAGAAGGCCAAAATATTTTTCGAGGACGCTCTGGCTGAGCTGGAAAAACCAAAAATTTCTGTGCTGGAGATTTCAGACTACCACACACGCGGAATGAAGGGGCCATCCGAAAACGGAACGGCGTTTTTTGCTTTCATGAAAGCAAAAGGTCAGTCTCGCAAGAGTAGTGACATCGCCACGGGGTCTTACGGCATCGGAAAATTTGCACCATACGCTGTATCAAAAATCAGGACAATTTTCATCTCGACCGTATATCAGGATGATTCGGGGACCTACACTCAATTAACTCAAGGCAAGTCTATTCTTATGTCTCACGACAAAGACGGCAAACGCAAGCAAGGCGTGGGCTTCTGGGGGATCCGAGAAAAATGCCAGCCGATCAACGGCGTATCCCCGGACCTGCCTTCATGGATCCAACGGGTCAACAATGAAGCCGACCTCCCGACTGGCAAAGGCAGTAAGTTGACTATATTGGGGTTTGATGCAGCCCAACACTGGCAGACACACCTGGCAGTTTCCGTTGCAGAAAATTTCTTCGGAGCCATTAGCGATGGAAAGCTCAGGGTTGAAGTGGATGGCAAATACACTCTGGATCAGACCACCATTCATAATTTCTTTGAAGACGATGAAATCAGAGGGCTGATTAAAAAATTAAAAGACGAACCCGAACAGTTTGACAACAGCAAAAACTATCTGGTAGCACATCATGGCGGGATCGAGGTGATCACCGAGGAAACGGAACAACGCGAACTTGGGTTATGCCAACTCAAAATATTGATCGGCGACAACTTACCCAAAAAAGTCTGTGCGCTACGGAATGGAATGTTCATCACGGACAGTTTGAACCGCCTTCGGATATTTTCCGACTTCAAGAATTTCGTGGCGGTCTTCCACTGTCAGAGTAGCAAGGGTAATGAATTGCTTCGGTCGATGGAACCACCCAGACACGATAATTTTGAGCCTGCGCTCCTCCCGACGAAAGAAGATAGAAGAAGGGGCAAAAAGGCGCTGGATGACCTAGCTGAATGGGTGAAAGAAATGCTCAAAAAGCATGCCAAAGACCCGGTATCCGAGGTGACCACCATTGATGAGTTGAAGGATTTTTTCGGAGATGAAGGTGACGGGGATGGAGGAAAAGGCACGGAAGAAATCAATCCCTATGGCAAGGTCATCTTTCAAGCCAAACCCATCCGGACCAGAGTGACGGTCGGCAAGAAAGTGAGGGCTGGCGACGACATTGGCGATGGCGATGGTGGCGAAGGTGGCGGTGGCGGACTCGGCGCTGGTGGTGGGAACGGGCGTGGGGGCAAGGGAGATGGCGATGGTGGCGAAGGCGGCGGATCGCAAAAAGCCATGGTGGATATCAACAATGTCCGCGCCATATTATCCAGCACAAAAAACAGAAAGATAGCCTTCACTCCCGTATCATCGGGAAAAATTGTGCTTCATGTAAAGGAAGCCGGGGCAGACAGCGATTACGATGTTGCCATTGTAAAATCGGAGCAAGGCATTCTGGACAAGGGCGGTGTGGTTTTGGACGTGCAGGCAGGAAAACGGATTAGTTTGGATATCGAATTAAATCAGGATTTCTCAGGAGCATTGAAGGTGGTGGCCCATGAAATTTGATAAATACAAGGCGTTTCCATACCCGGTTTTACGCCCCGGTAGCGACGATTACAAAGATGGCGAATTTCAGGCTACTGTAGAATTTGCTATAGAAGGGAACAATATAAAAGCCTGCATTGGCTATGCTCTATCGGCTACGGAAATCACGGATGAGATAGCCAAGGGGAATGCCGCATATGTCTGCATGATTTCTTGTCGCGACACCTATTTCCAGCAAGTCATCTCGACCGCTAAAAGAAAAATGGAAGTGGATTTTGATAGTGGCGCTTTGCGTGGAGAGGTACGGGTCAATCCCTATGTGGTGGTCAAGAAAGACATCTCGGAATTCACATCGCCCGACATTAATGCAGAATTCGGATCAGGCCCTTTTAACTTCGTGGAAGGCGATATACTTGCGCAAGACGAAGCTCAAATTTTTTATTTCGACCGAGACCTGTTCAGGCCTATTACATCGGTATTCGACTTGGTCAAGAAAGATGACTTGATGGACGGGATATGGACGGTTGGCTTTGAAGAGAATCACATCCAAATTGAAGTCAGCCCCAAAATGAAAGAGTCCATAGATGCCGCAAGAAACGATCAGAAGAAGCGGATCGTTCTTTTGAATTCTATCTATTTCGCAGCCGTGATGCAGGCCGTTCAGAAATTAAAAGACCCAGAAGAAAGCTATGATGGAAAGAAATGGGCAGAGGTCATCCGCAGGCAAGCGCACAACAAAGGCTTAAGCCTGGATAGCCACGATGCTTACTACATCACCGAAATCCTGATGCAACAACCCATTATGCTACTGAATGCCTACGTGTTTAAAGGAGCAATCCAATGAAAGCGCGATTCTTAAAATCAAGCAAAGTTCAAGAACTCATGTCTAAAATCAGTGAAAATCTAGAGTTGTACCGGAATGGCGATTTCGATTTTATGACCAATGACCCCGCTCATTATTTTGAAACCGACCTAGACATCCAGGAAGATATGTTATCGGCAATCAGTTGTGACAAAAACGATTTCAACGAAGTGAAATGTTGCATGCAGATGTATGAGGCTTTGGGCGCAGTTTCGCACTACCTTGCCAGAGATGAGCGCCTTTGGATTTATCTGTCCCATACCTTCTTGTTGAGCTACGGGCGCACTCGGTGGCCAATCCCCATAGATGACGAAGAAGCCGTCAAGCATATTAAGGCACACTTTTTCTGTGAGGGGGCACGTGGCGTGGAAAGAGACAACGTGGCTTCCCGTTTATGGTGGATGGCCTCACTGTGCAACCGGACGACAGACATGACACTCGAAGATGCATTGACCTGCTTTCTACATCAGTCCGATGTTCGTGCGAATATTGTTGAACGTCCGACAACATCACAAAATGTGCGTGTATTTTCGGCGGTATTGAGCAAACTCAACGAATCATACAAGTCGGACAAAACCTTATTCAATCGGGAGAGGTTTCGCTCGGTTATGAAAGGGCTTAATCTCAGGGGGGGAGTTAAACTCCTGGGAGCCCTTTCCGAAAAAAGAATCATGCACATTCTGGAGGAATGTATAGCACAGGCGAGCTGAAGTTGTGGGACGACTCACAAACACGGTCGATTCCATTTTCAAACGCCAGAATGTGCTGGAGCAGAAAAACCAACAACTCGTCCATCTCCGCGACTGGCTCCTGCCTATGCTGATGAACGGCCAGGTCACGGTGGCGTAAGGGGGATTCGATGAAATTCGAAGAATTTGTCTCCGGCAGCTACAAACAACAGTATCAGTACAAGAGCTTCCAGCCCGCTCCCATCTCAGCCGCCGTCACCGGCAAGATAGCCGTCCGCAACTGGCAACCCACCCAAGCCGAAATCCCCAGGGAGGCCAGCGCATGAGTGCCAAGATTCCGAAACCTCTCCCCTTGTTCCATGAGATCAAAACCCTCATCGACTCCGCCCGCCAGAGGGCGGCGGTAGCGGTCAATGCCGAATTGACCCTGCTTTACTGGCAGGTGGGGCAACGCATACATGCCGAGGTTCTCAAGGGTGAACGCGCCGAGTACGGCAAAGAGATCATCCCTCACCTGGCCAGACAGCTCACCACCTTGTATGGCAAAGGTTGGACGGAGCGGAACTTGGCGAACATGGTGCTTTTCTCCGAGTCTTTCAGCGACCTTAACATTTTGCACGCACTGAGTGCAAAATTGAGCTGGACTCATTTTCGCACCCTGATCGCCATCGACGATCCCCTCAAACGTGAGTTCTATACCCAGATGGCACAGCTCGAAGGTTGGTCCACCCGCGTCTTGGGTGAGCGTATCGACGCCATGCTGTTCGAGCGCACCGCTCTGTCGAAAAAGCCGGAAGAGACCATCCGCCTGGAACTGCAAGCCCTGGCCGCCAAGGGCGATCTGACTCCGGCCATGGTGCTGAAAGATCCCTATGTGCTCGATTTCCTGGAGCTGAACGACCACTATGTGGAAAAGGATCTGGAAGACGCTATCCTGCGGGAGTTGGAGCAGTTCTTGCTGGAGTTGGGCGCGGGTTTCACCTTTGTTGCCCGGCAAAAGCGGCTGCAGATCGACAACGATGATTTCTATATCGACCTGCTGTTATACAACCGGCGCCTGCGACGACTGGTGGCCATCGACTTGAAGCTGGGCAACTTCAAGGCCGAATACAAGGGGCAGATGGAACTGTATCTGCGCTGGCTGGCCAAGTACGAGCAGGAACCGGGCGAGAAGCCGCCCTTGGGCATCATCCTCTGTGCCGGGAAAAAGGCCGAACAGATCAAGCTGCTGGAGCTGGATCAAGCCTCCATCCATGTGGCCGATTACCTCACCGAACTGCCGCCGAAAGAGGTGTTTGAGGCGAAACTGCACAGCGCCATCGCCTCGGCGCGCAAACGCTTGGGATCGTGATGCGATGCGGTTCGTTCCTCACCGGGCATTTTACAAATATCATTTCCAGCGGTGAATTGGAAAAGCAGGTGTACTAGGATGAGCGAGAAAAAAAACCCTCAAGTTCCCATGAGAAGAGAGACCTCCATGGTCCGCTCATCGGCGGCGGAATACCTGACCTTTGTCGCCGCCAGTGGCAAGGGAGGCGTCGAAGCGGTGTATGCCGATGAAAACATCTGGCTGACCCAGAAAATGCTGGGCACTCTCTATGATGTTGATGTGAGAACCATCAACTATCACCTGAAAAAAATCTTTAGTGACAGTGAGTTGCAAGAAAATTCAGTTATCCGAAATTTTCGGATAACTGCCGCTGACGGTAAAAGTTACAACACCAAGCACTACAACCTCGCCGCCATCATCGCCGTCGGCTATAAGGTCAACTCCGAACGCGCCGTGCAGTTCCGCAAATGGGCGACCGCCATTATCCGGGAGTTCACCATCAAGGGCTATGCGATGGATGACGAGCGTCTGAAGAATGACGGCTCCATCCTCACCGCGAAGTATTTTGAAGAACAGTTGCAGCGCATTCGGGAGATCCGCCTCTCAGAGCGCAAGTTCTATCAGAAAATCACTGACATCTACTCGACCGCCGTCGACTATGACGTGACGGCCCAAGCCACCAAGCGTTTTTTCTCTACCGTGCAAAACAAACTCCACTGGGCCATCCACGGCCAGACGGCGGCGGAAGTCATATACCACCGTGCCGATGCCGAAAAGGACAACATGGGGCTGACCACCTGGAAGGACGCACCGAGAGGAAAAATTCAGAAATTCGACGTCACTGTCGCTAAGAACTACCTGACCGAAAACGAAATGGCGCAATTGCAGCGGCTGGTTTCGGCCTATCTGGATCTAGCGGAAGACATGGCGCTGCGCCAGATCCCACTGACCATGCAGGATTGGGAAACACGCCTGAACCGCTTCATCGAAGCTACCGACCGGGAAATTCTGCAGGATGCGGGCAAAGTAACAGCGGAAATCGCCAAAGCCCATGCCGAAACCGAGTTCGAAAAATATCGCATAGTCCAGGACCGTCTGTTTGAGAGCGATTTTGACCATATCATTAAACGGATCAAAGACGAAAAATGATCTGATTGTCTCCGCGTTGCGGAGACAATAGAGTTTGCTAGGATTGAGGAAAACAAATGGGGACGGAAGATGCAGTTATTCGGAATTTCCGAACAACTGCCGCCGACGAGAAAAGTTACGATGTGCGCTATTACAACCTGGACGTCATCATCTCCGTCGGCTACCCCGGGTCAAATCCCACCAGGGCACTCAGTTTCGCGCTAATGGTGGCCATGGTTTGCTTGGCCGGCAGTTAGCTCCTCCGCATACCCTTGTAGCAAGCTCTCGCGCGAAGCGTTCATTCCGTGTTATATTGGGCAAAAATCTTTTCTTATGAGGCGGGGATGCTTGGAGAAATAATTGCCATCGGCGATGAGCTCACCTCCGGGAGGGTGCTGAACACCACCAGCTACTTCGCGGCAAGCCATCTTTTTGCCGCAGGGCACGAGATTCTGGCCATGACCACCATCGGGGATGAACCGGAACTCATCGGCCGCACCCTGCAACGGGCTTTGCAGCGGGCGGATTTTATTATTGTCACCGGGGGGTTGGGTCCGACCACCGATGATCTGACCAATGCCGCGGTTTCCTCGGCCCTTGACCGTCCCGCCACCTTGTATCCGGAAATACTGAAAAAGATCCAGGCCTACGGTAAAAGTCTGCCGGCCGGTCAGCGGGTTTCCCTGGAAAAACTCGCCTGGTTGCCGGCGGGCGCCCACGCCCTGCACACCGAAGCAAAGACGGCCGGATATTTTCTGGTCCAGGACGGCAAGCCCATCTTTTTTCTGCCGGGGGTGCCGCAGGAGATGGAGGATCTGCTCCTGGAAACGGTTATCACCCGGCTTGCTGTCTGGGAAGGCGAGGAGGTCCGGCAGGTGCGCCAGAAGGTATATAAGGTGGTGGGCTTGGCCGAGTCCGAGATCAACCGGCGGCTTGCCCATCTGGAAGGCCGCGATCCCAGAGTCCGGATCGGCTATTATCCCGTGTTTCCCGAGGTGCATGTCAGCCTCACCGTTACCGGCGCGACAGGCAACGAGGCCGAGGCGGCGATGCAAAAATACGATGGCAAGATGGTCGAGTCGCTTGGCGACTGTTGTTACGGCTCCGGTGGCGACACCCTGGAGTCCGTGGTGGGGAGGTTGCTTGGAGACCGCGGTCAAAGCGTGGCCGTGGCGGAATCCTGCACCGGCGGGCTCATCGGCCATGCCTTGACCAGTATCGCCGGGAGTTCCGGGTATTTCGTCGGCGGGGTGGTGGCTTACAGCGATGCCCTGAAGGAGCGGTTGCTCGGGGTCAACCGGGAGATCCTCCTGCGTTCCGGCGCGGTCAGCGCCGAGTGTGCCCGGGCCATGGCCGAGGGGATGCGGCGGGTGACCCCCGTTGACCATGCCCTTTCCGTAACGGGTATTGCCGGACCGGGCGGCGGCAGCGAAGACAAGCCGGTGGGCACGGTCTATTTCGGCCTGGCCAGTCCGGAAAAAACCCAGACCTTTCTTTTTCGTTTTTCCGGGGACCGCGGCCAGGTGCAGGCCCAGGCCAGCCAGACGGCGCTTGACCTTTTGCGCCGGCATCTGCTTGGGCTGAATAGCTTGGTCTTGATAATGGATGCAGGACAGAGTAAAAAGAACCGACGATAATTCATCCTACAGAGGGAGACATACACCATGGCAGTTGCCGACGAAAAGAACAAAACCCTTGATACCGCGATTTTCCAGATCCAGAAGCAGTTCGGCAAGGGCTCGATCATGCGGCTCGGCACGGACGAGCGGGAGGCGGTATCGGTCATCTCCACCGGCACCCTGAGTATCGATATCGCCACCGGGGTCGGCGGCGTGGCCCGAGGGAGGATCACGGAGATCTACGGGCCGGAATCTTCCGGCAAGACCACCTTGGCCCTGCATATCATCGCCGAGGCCCAGAAGGCCGGGGGCAGCGCCGCCTTCATCGATGCCGAGCATGCCCTGGACATCGGCTATGCCGAGCGTCTCGGGGTCAAGGTGGACGATCTTTTGGTCTCCCAGCCGGATTACGGCGAGCAGGCCCTGGAGATCGTCGAGATCCTTATCCGCAGCGGGGCGGTGGATGTCATTGTCGTGGACTCGGTGGCAGCCCTGGTGCCCAAGGCGGAGATCGACGGCAACGCCGGGGACTCCCATGTCGGCCTTCAGGCTCGGCTCATGTCCCAGGCCATGCGCAAGCTCACCGGGGTGCTCAAGCGCACCAACACCGCGATCATCTTCATCAACCAGATCCGGATGAAGATCGGGGTCATGTTCGGCAACCCGGAAACCACCACCGGCGGCAACGCCCTCAAGTTTTACAGCTCGCTCAGGCTCGATATCCGGCGCCAGGCTGCGATTAAAGACGGAGTGGAGGTGATCGGCAACCGGACCAAGGTCAAGGTGGTGAAAAACAAGATGGCGCCGCCTTTCAAGGAAGCGGAGTTCGATATCATCTATGGCGAAGGCGCCTCCAAGGTTGGGGATCTGCTCGACCTGGCCACGGCCCAGGATATTGTCGAGAAAAGCGGAGCCTGGTACTCCTACAACGGCGAACGCATCGGCCAGGGCAGGGAGAACTCCAAGCTCTTTTTGAAGGAGCATCCGGAGATGTGCGATGACCTTGAAAGAAAGGTGCGCCTCGGGTATGGTTTGCCCGCAGTCGGAGAAAAAGCACCGGTTGCAAAGGCTGCGGTCGCCGACTGATCCGTTTTACCCAGGAAAAGATTGTTATCAAGAAGCGGGATGCGAAGGCGTCCCGCTTCTGTACTTTGAAGGAATGTCCCAATGACCGGAAACGACATACGCAAGCGATTTTTGACCTACTTTGCCGCCAAGGGCCATACCGTGGTGGAAAGCTCGCCCCTGGTGCCCCACGACGACCCGACCCTGCTGTTCGTCAATGCCGGGATGGTTCAGTTCAAGCGGGTGTTCATGGGCGAGGACAAGCGGGATTACGTAAGGGCGGCCACCAGCCAGCGCTGCGTGCGGGCCGGGGGCAAGCACAACGACTTGGAAAACGTGGGCTACACCGCGCGGCATCATACCTTTTTCGAGATGCTCGGCAATTTTTCCTTTGGCGATTATTTCAAAAAAGACGCCATCCACTATGCCTGGGATTTTCTCACCAAGGAGATCGGCCTGGACCCCCAGAAGCTCTGGGTTTCGGTGTTTGAAGACGACGACGAGGCCTTCGGCCTCTGGGAAAAGGTCAAGGAGCTGCCCCAGGGCCGCATTGTCCGGATGGGGGAAAAGGACAACTTCTGGGCCATGGGCGATACCGGCCCCTGCGGCCCTTGCTCCGAGATCCATATCGACCAGGGGGTGGAGGCGGGCTGCGGCAGGCCCGATTGCAAGCTCGGCTGCGACTGCGACCGCTTTCTGGAGATCTGGAACCTGGTGTTCATGCAGTTTAACCGGAGCGAGGACGGCACTATGACCCCGCTGCCCAAGCCGAGCATCGACACCGGCATGGGCTTGGAGCGCATTGCCGCCGTTACCCAGGGGAAATTCACCAACTACGACTCCGATCTGTTTGCCGGGATCATCGCGGCCATTGCCAAAGCCGCCGGAGTGCAATACGGCGAGGATGCTGCGGTCAATACGGCTCTGCGGGTTATTGCCGACCACAGCCGGGCCACCACCTTTCTGGTGGCCGACGGGGTGCTGCCCTCCAATGAGGGCAGGGGCTATGTGCTTCGCCGCATCATGCGGCGGGCCATCCGCTTTGGCCGCTCGCTGGGTCTGAAAAAGCCTTTTTTGACCGGGGTGACCGAGGCGGTCATCGGAGAGATGGGCGAGGCCTATCCCCATCTCCACGGGGCGCGGGAACTCCTGGCCAAGGTGGTGCACAACGAGGAGGTGCGCTTTCTGGAAACCCTGGACAACGGCCTGGCCATGCTCCACCAGGAGATGAAGCGGCTGCAGGAGGTGGGGGAAAAGGCGGTGGCCGGGGAGTTCATCTTCAAGCTCTACGATACCTTTGGTTTCCCCGTGGATATCGTCAAGGATATCGCCATTGAAAAGGGCATGCTGGCCGATGAAGCCGGATTCAACGCGGCCATGGAGGTGCAGCGCAACCAGTCCAAGAAATCCTGGAAAGCCACCTCGCTGGCCGAAATGGGGTCAGGAGTGCGCGCCCTGCTCGACGCGGGGTTGCGGACCCATTTTGTCGGGTATGAAACGCGCCATCACCGTGGAGTAATAAGCGGGTTGTTGAGCGCTGGCGGTGACAGTCTTGAGCAGGCCGGCACCGGCGAGCAGATCTCCGTCGTTTGCCCGGAAACCCCGTTTTATGCCGAATCCGGCGGGCAGAGCGGCGACCGGGGCATGATCATCGGACCGCAGGGCAAGGCCAGGGTGGAAAATACCGTGGCCGCGGGGGAGGGGCTTGTCCTCCATCGGGCCGAAGTTGTCGAGGGCAGCCTATCCCTCGGCGAGGGTGTCGAGCTCAAGGTGGCGGAAGGCAAGCGCCAGCGCACGGCCAACAACCACACCGCCACCCATCTTTTGCAGGCCGCCCTGCGCGAGGTGCTGGGCGAGCATGTCAAGCAGTCCGGCTCCCTGGTCAACCCGGACCGGCTGCGCTTCGATTTCACCCATTTTTCCCCCCTCAGCCGCGAAGAGCTTGGCCGGGTGGAAAAGATCGTTAATGAGGGAATCCGGGGGAATGGACAGGTGTCCACCGCGGTGCTTGACCGGGAAGAGGCGATTAAGGACGGGGCCACGGCCCTGTTCGGCGAGAAATACGAAGCAAAAGTCCGGGTTGTTTCCGTGGGGCAGATCAGCAAGGAGCTGTGCGGCGGCACCCATGTGTCCGCGACCGGAGAGATCGGGCTGTTCAAGATTCTGAGTGAAACCGGCATCGCCGCCGGGGTGCGCCGTATCGAGGCGGTCACCGGCCCAGGGGCCATGGAACGGTTCCAGCAGGTCGAGGCGCAGTTGGGAGTGCTGGCGGCCAAACTCAAGACCACGCCTGAGGAACTACCCGGAAAGATAGAAAAAATGCTGGGCCGGCAAAAGGAGCTGGAACGGGAAGTCAGCCGGCTCACCGCGGATCTTTCCGTCAATGATCTGGACTCCATGCTCGGCAACGCCCAGGAGATCGGAGGGGTGAAGGTGGTTGTCGCCCAGATCGCCATGGATTCGCCGAAAACCATGCGCGAGGTCGGCGACAGGGTGCGGGACGGGCTGGGCAGCGGCATCGCTGTTTTGGGCGGCGTTTTTGAGGGAAAAGTCAGTCTGCTGGCCATGGTGACCAAGGATCTGTCCAGCCGCTTTCATGCCGGGCAGATTGTCAAAGAGGTGGCCACCATGGTGGGCGGCAGCGGGGGCGGGCGCCCGGATATGGCTCAGGCCGGGGGGACCATGGCGGATAAATTGCCCGAGGCGCTCGCGGCAGTGCCAGGCATCATCACCGCCCAGGGTGCGAAAGCTTCTTCTTAAGAACCGGGACCGTTGAAAAAATAACCGGTTGGGGTGTGAATCTGTAGAAATACCCAGGGGAAAACGGGAAAAAAAGCAACGGGAAAATGTATTGACAGGCAAAATAAATTCGATTAGAACCGTTCAATTGTTAATGAACAGGCATTCATTTCAAGTGCACATACCAAGATTTTTTCACATATAAATTGTAAAGAAAACGGGGGCCAGTAATGATTACTATCGACCTGACCATGCTCATTCAGATCGCCAATATGCTCTTGCTTATTGTCGTCCTGAATGCAGTCTTGTACAAACCGATCCGCGCGATTCTCGAAGAGCGGCAGAAAAAGATCACCGGCCTTGATGAGGGCATTGACCAATTCAAGAAGAATGCCGTGCTGCGTCTCGATGAGTTCGGTCAGAAGATGAAGGAGGCCAGGATCAGGGCCAAGAAAGAGTACGAAACTGCCCGCAATGCCGCCCTTGCCGAAAGCACCGAGAAACTGGCCGGGATCCGCAAGGAGGTTGACGCGCAGAAAACCGGTCAGCTTGCCGAAATAGAAAAAGAGTTTGCCGCAGCCCAGGCAGAGTTGCAGGGGCAGATCTCCGGGTTTGCCAATGAAATGGCTGGCAAGGTTTTGGGGAGGGCTCTGTAAATGAAAAACGCATCCTGGAAAAAAATCAGCTCTGCAGCCTTGTCGGTGCTCATGGTGCTGGCGGTTGCCGCCACCGCCTATGCCGCTGGCGATGGCGCCATCCCCAAGGAGAAGTGGTTGGATCTCCTGTGGCGGACCACGAACTTTGCCGGTCTGGTCTTCATTCTGGTCTTCTTTTTGAGAAAACCCTTTGCCGACGGCTTAAGCGGCCGGAGGGACGGGATCAAGGATCAGCTTGAGGCCCTGGAATCCCGCAAGGCCGAAGCAGAGCAACTGTACAAGGAGGCCGAGGCCAAGCTTGCCAGGCTCGATGACGAGGTGAACGGTATCATCACCGAGGCGGTTAAGCAGGGTGAGGCCGAGAAGGAGAAGATCATCGCCGATGCCGAGCGCAATGCGGGCGACATCAAGCGTCAGGCCGAGATGGCCGTGGCCCATGAGATTGCCGAGGCCAAGACCCGGTTGAAGGGCGAGATTGCCGAGCAAGCCGTGCTGCTGGCGGAAGAACTGGTGAAAAAGAATATTCAGCCTGCGGATCAGAGCAGGATGGTTGAGCTGTCTCTTGAAAAGGTGGGAGGTATTCAGTGAAGAACACAGTAATAGCCAAACGGTACGCCAAGGCGTTGTTTGCGGTTGGCAAGGAAGGCAATGCCTTCGCGGATTTCACCAAGACCCTCAACGCCATGTCCGAGCTTTTCGTCGGAATGCCCGAGGTGGCCGATGCCCTGACCAACCCGCTGTATCCGGTTGAGGCGCGGGAAAAGGTCATGGAGCATCTCCTTGCCTCCATGCAGGTTTCCCAGGTTTTGGGCAACTTTTTCAAGCTGCTGGTGCAGAAAAAACGTGCGAACATCCTGCCTGACATCGCCGCGGTATTTCAGGCGATGGTCGATGCGGATAACAATATGTGTCAGGGGACGGTGGTTTCGGCCATGGAGCTGACCCCCGAACTCAGTGCAAAGGTTAAGGCAACATTGGAAAAAATAACCGGCAAGCAGGTCGTCCTTACGGCCCAGGTCGATCCGTCCATTATCGGTGGGATCGTGGCCAAGGTCGGTGATCTGGTGCTCGATGGAAGCATCAAGTCACAGCTTGCTGGTTTAAAAGAATCCATTAAGGGGAGTTAATACGACAAATGCAGATCAAAGCCGAAGAGATCAGTCAAATCATCAAGGGGCAGATCAAGGATTACGAAAGTAAAGTTGATCTGAGTGAAACCGGCACCGTAATCTCCGTTGGTGACGGTATCGCTCGTGTGTACGGGGTTGAGAAGTGCATGGCCATGGAGCTGCTGGAGTTCCCCAGCGGCATCCTCGGCATCGCCTTGAACCTGGAAGCGGACAACGTCGGCTGCGCGATTCTTGGCGACGTACGGAAGATCAAGGAAGGCGACACCGTCAAACGTACCGGCCGTATTGCCGAGGTTCCCGTTGGCCCTGAGATGGAAGGCCGCGTCGTTGACGGCGTGGGCACCCCCATTGACGGCCAGGGTCCCCTGAACGCCAAGCACAGCTCCAAGATCGAGGTCTTGGCTCCCGGCGTTATCGCTCGTAAGTCCGTACACGAGCCCTGCTACACCGGCGCCAAGGCGGTTGACGCCATGACCCCGGTTGGCCGCGGTCAGCGCGAACTGGTCATCGGCGATCGTCAGATCGGCAAGACCGCCCTCTGTGTTGACGCGATCATCGCTCAGAAATACACCGATGTGCATTGCGTCTATGTGGCCATCGGCCAGAAGAAATCAACGGTGGCCCTGGTTGTTGAAGCGCTCCGTAAGCACGGCGCCATGGAATACACCACCGTGGTAGCAGCCTGCGCCTCCGATCCGGCGCCCATGCAGTATGTTGCCGCTTTTGCCGGTTGCGCCATGGGCGAGTACTTCCGTGACAACGGCCAGCATGCCCTGATCATCTATGACGATCTTTCCAAGCAGGCGGTTTCCTACCGTGAGCTCTCCCTGCTCCTTCGTCGTCCGCCGGGACGTGAAGCATACCCCGGTGACATCTTCTTCAACCACTCCCGTCTGCTGGAGCGTTCCTGCAAGGTAAACGATGCCCTGGGCGCCGGTTCTCTTACCGCCCTGCCCATCATCGAGACCCAGGCCGGTGACGTTTCCGCCTTCATCCCGACCAACGTTATCTCCATCACCGACGGTCAGGTATACCTGGAGCCCAACCTCTTCTTCGCCGGTGTTCGTCCCGCGATCAACGTCGGTCTTTCCGTATCCCGCGTAGGTGGTGCAGCCCAGGTTAAGGCCATGAAGCAGGTTGCCGGTTCTCTTCGTCTGGATCTGGCCCAGTACCGTGAACTCGCCGCCTTTGCCGGTTTCGGTTCCGATCTGGATGCCGCCACCCAGGCCCAGTTGACCCGTGGCGCTCGTCTGGTTGAGATTCTGAAGCAGCCCCAGTATCAGCCGCTGCCCATGGAAAAACAGATCTGTATCCTCTTTGCCGGTACCCGCGGCTATCTCGACACCCTGCCCGTTGACAGCCTGGCTGAGTATGAGCAGCAGCTCTATGCCCATATCGAGAAAAACCAGCCGAGCATCTACGATGACCTGAAAGAGAAGCAAGCCATTGATGCAGCTCTGGAAGAGAAGATCAGGACCACTCTGCAGGCTTTCGGGGAATCTTTCAAGGCTGCCAAGGGCCTTAAATAAGGGGGGTAAGGTCTCATGCCGAGCCTAAAAGATGTAAAAACAAAGATTGGTGGGGTGAAGAAAACTGCCCAGATCACCAAGGCCATGAACATGGTTGCTGCGGCCAAGCTTCGCGGGGCGCAGCAAAAGATGGAAGATTTCCGTTCCTACGCCGAAAAGTTCAACGCGGCCATGGGCAATCTCTCTTCGGCCATGGATTCCGGCGCTTTTCCGCTCATGGAGAAGCGCGAGGTCAAGACCGTGGAGATCCTGGTGGTTACCTCGGATCGCGGCCTGTGCGGAAGTTTTAACGCCCATATCCTGAAAATGACCGACAAGCTCATTGCCAAACTTGAGGGTGAGGGCAAGAAGGTTTCTCTCGTCTGCGTTGGCAAGAAGGGCATCAGCTATTTCCGGAAAACCGGCAAGGTCCGGCAGCGGTACGCCGACCTGATGGGCACCTTTCAGATGTTCAATGCCCGGACCATTGCCCAGGATATCGCCGGAAATTTTCTTTCCGGCGAGAGCGACGAAGTGCGCATCGTCTACGGGAAATTCAAGAGTGTCGCCGTGCAGCGTCCTGCGGAGCAGATGTTTTTGCCCATCCAGCCGGATGCCGTAGCGGCAACGGGGGCAACCTCTTCGGCGGCCGGGGCATACCTCTATGAGCCGAGCACCGAGGAAATCATGGAAGTGCTGCTGCCGCTGTACATGAATGTCATGGTCTACCATGCCATGCTGGAAGTCAGCGCCAGTGAGCATGCCGCCCGGATGAGCGCCATGGACAACGCCACCAACGCTTGTAAGGATATCATCCACAGCCTGACCCTGATTTACAACAAGGCCCGGCAGGCTGGCATCACCGCTGAATTGATGGACATTGTCGGCGGCGCGGAAGCGTTGAAGTAACCAGTTGAAATCAGGCTGAATCATTCAGCAATCATAGATTGTCAATGTACGTACTAGCTGAGGAGGCTTTTCAATGAGTGAAGCAAGAGTTGGTAAAATTGTTCAGGTCATCGGACCTGTTGTAGACGTGGAGTTTGAGCCCGATAACCTGCCGGAGATCATGAACGCCCTGCAGGTCAGCAATAAGGGTATCAGTGACGAGCCCGGCAACCTGATCATCGAGGTTGCCCTGCATCTTGGCGACAACGTGGTTCGCTGCGTTGCCATGGATCAGACCGACGGTCTGGTTCGCGGCCAGGAGTGCACGGATACCGGCAAACCCATCGAGATCCCCTGCGGCGCTCCTGCCCTGGGCCGGATCATGAACGTAGTCGGTCGGCCGGTTGATGGCCTTGGCCCCATTGCTTCCGACAAGATGCGCGCCATTCATCGTCCCGCCCCTGCATTCACCGATCAGTCCACCGAGGTCCATGTTCTGGAAACCGGCATCAAGGTTATTGACCTGCTCGTTCCCTTCCCACGCGGCGGCAAGATGGGCCTGTTCGGCGGCGCTGGCTGCGGCAAGACCGTTATCATGATGGAGATGGTAAACAACATCGCCATGCATCATGGCGGTATCTCCGTATTCTGCGGGGTTGGTGAGCGTACCCGTGAGGGTAACGATCTGTACCACGAGATGAAGGAGTCCGGCGTTCTGCCGAAAGCCGCCCTGGTTTACGGCCAGATGACCGAGCCGCCGGGAGCCCGCTCCCGTGTTGCTCTGACCGGCTTGTCCGCGGCAGAGTATTTCCGTGACGAAGAAGGCCAGGACGTGCTCTTCTTCGTTGATAACATCTTCCGTTTCACCCAGGCCGGCGCCGAGGTTTCCGCGCTTCTTGGCCGTATTCCTTCGGCGGTTGGTTATCAGCCCACCCTGGCCACCGACCTTGGTGCCCTCCAGGAGCGGATTACCTCCACCAACAAGGGTTCCATCACCGCGGTAGAGTGCGTTTACGTACCTGCGGATGACTTGACCGACCCGGCACCGGCCACCACCTTTGCCCATCTGGACGGAACCGTTGTTCTTTCCCGTCAAATTGCAGAGCTTGGTATCTACCCGGCTGTTGATCCCCTGGACTCCACCTCTCGGATTCTTGATCCCAATGTTTTGGGTGAAGAGCATTATTTGGTTGCCCGTGGCGTGCAGACCAGTCTTCAGAAATATAAAGACCTGCAGGATATTATCGCGATTCTTGGTATGGACGAGCTTTCCGAAGAGGACCAGACCCTTGTTACCCGTGCTCGGAAGATCCAGCGTTTCTTGTCCCAGCCCTTCACCGTTGCCGAGACCTTTACCGGTATGGCCGGTAAGTACGTCAAGGTTGCTGACACTGTCCGCGGCTTTAAAGAGATATTGGAAGGCAAGCATGACGAGCTGCCCGAGATCGCTTTCTACATGGTAGGCAGCATTGAAGAAGCGGTTGAGAAGGCCACTAAAGAGAAGGCTGCTGCTTAAGGAAAAGACTGACTTGCCGGACCCAATCCCACGTGGGGCTGGGTCGGCAAGGACTTGAGGATTACCCATGGCTGAAAAATTAAAGTTGGAAGTGGTAACTCCCAAAGGGGCCGTAGTGAGCAAGGAGGTTGACATTGTCACCGCTCCCGGCTACGGCGGTGAATTTGGTGTTCTTGCCAACCATGCCCCTTTCTTGAGTACGATCAAAACAGGTCTTCTGACCTACAAGACCGGTGCCCAGGAAGAAACCCTGATGGTGAGTGGCGGGTTTTGTGAAGTATCCAATAATAAGCTGACTTTTCTCGTTGAATCGGCGGAGCGTGGCGCGGATATTGATGTCGAGCGCGCAATGCGGGCCAAGGAGCGGGCGGAAAAACGTCTGGCCGAAGCACAGGCCCAGAAAGAAAAGTTTGACCGCACCAGGGCCGAAGCCGCCTTGCAGCGGGCCTTGAGCCGGCTGAAGGTTGCCGAAAGGCGCAAGCCTTCCTGAGAAGAAGAAAAAAATGGAATAAAAAAAAGCCGCTCGGAAACGAGCGGCTTTTTTTTATAGGGAAAGAGTGCGGAAAGTCCTATGCTTTTTCGCTGAGATTCGCCTCAACAACAAAAGAACCCGCTGCGGTTTCAAAGGGAATGACAATGGTTGGCGCCTTGGAGTAATAGGAGATCTCCACCCCCTTGCCAACAACCATGTTGGGGGTGGCCAGGGCGAATTTATGGTCAAGCTTGGCCAACTGGGCCTTGGCCCCGCCACAGATCATATTGGTCAGTTCGCCGACCGCATCAACGACCTCATCGTCAATTTTATCCTTGGGGTCTTCCATCAGCATGTTGGCGACAATTTTCAGGATGCACTTTTCCGTGAAACTCACGATCATGGACCCGGTGATTTCTTCGGAGGTCATGCCGATGATGCCGGTAACCTCGCCATAGGAGGTGTTGCCCTCTTTCAGGCGGGGTTTTTGGGGCGTTACCTGGGTTTGCGCCATTGTTTCAAGAACATTCTTGGCGGCGGTTAAAAATGGGTTGATAAACTCTGCTTTCATAAAGTATGTCGCTCATATGTATTCTGCTGAATTGATGAGATATATTGTATAACTTGCGGGTTATCCAAGGAATTGTCAAGCGCCATTTACCTGATTACGGAGAAGGAAGCGCTTTTTTCCGCGCAAAAGCATCCGGTGGCGAGGCGAATTTTTCCGTCTGCGGAGACGGGAACGAAAATTTATACATGAAATGCGCAGTGAAACAGTTTACCATGTGGAAATTATGGTCTAACTTGTCGTTATTATGATAAATATCGGTACTAGTACCGATGCTTCAATCTTCCGGGTAGGAGGCAGTGATGGAGACAAAAGAGAGAATGGAAATTCCCCGTCAATTTTCTCGGGAATTGCCCGTTGCCGAACGGATCAAGAGCTTTGCCGAGGTGGCTTCCGGCTATGAGGCCAAGAGTGCGCAATTGGAGGCGGAGCGGTGCCTGCAATGCAAAAAACCCAAATGCCGGGAGGGTTGTCCGGTGCATAATGATATCCCCGGCTTTATCAAGCTGTTGCGCGAGGGCAAGATCGAGGAAGCGTACTGGCTGGACCGCGAGACCAACTCGCTTCCCGCCATCTGTTCGCGGGTTTGCCCCCATGAATTCCAGTGCGAGGGGCACTGCATCCGGGGGAAAAAAGGCGAGCCCGTGGCCATCGGCATGCTCGAGCGCTACATTGTCGATTGGATGGTGGCCAACAACAAGAATCTGCTCAAGGCCTGCGCCCTGCCCAAGGACAAAAAAGTAGCCATTATCGGTTCCGGCCCGGCCGGGATGTCCGTGGCCTATTATCTGGCTCATTTGGGGTATCCCTGCACCATCTTCGAAAGTCTGCCGGTTTCCGGCGGCATGCTGGCGGTGGGCATCCCTGCCTACCGTCTGCCCAGGCCGATCATCGAGGCGGAATTCGATGCCCTGCGCAACTGTGGGGTCACCGTGGTCAACAACATCACCATCGGCAAGGATAAAAGCCTGCAGGATTTAAAAAACGAGGGGTTTGGCGCGGTTTTTCTTGGCCCAGGCGCCCATTCCAGCCGCAAGCTCGGGGTTGAGGGCGAGGAGCTTGCCGGTGTGCTGCACGGAGTCGATTATCTCCGGAGGGTCAATGTCGGCGAACAGCTCAACCTTGGCCGCAACGTGGTGGTGGTGGGGGGCGGCAACGTGGCCATCGACTGCGCCCGCACCGCGCTGCGCACCGGTTCGGATCAGGTCTTCATCCTCTACCGCCGCACCAAGGCGGAGATGCCTGCGGCTCAGGCCGAGATCCACCATCTGGAAGAGGAAGGGGTGCGTATCGAGATGCTGGCCGCCCCGGTGAAGATCCACGGCGAGAATGGGCGGTTGACCAAGATCGAATGTTTGCGGATGAAGCTGGGTGCATGTGATGCTTCGGGCCGCTGCCGGCCGGAGGTTGTCGAGGGCTCCAACTTTATGATCGAGGCGGACGCCATCATCCCGGCCATCAGCCAGGATGTGGACCCCACCGCAGGTTCAGGCCTCGATTTCACCATGACCCGCTGGGGAACTTATGTGGTGGACGAGGTGACCATGCAGACCTCGGTGGATTGGGTCTTTGCCGCGGGCGATGCGGTGCTTGGCCCGCAGACCGTGGCCAAGGCCGTATTCCAGGCCAAGGAGGCGGCGGAGTCCATCCACCGGTTCCTGGAGGGCAAGAGCCTCAAGGAGGGCCGTCAAAGCTTTTCCCCTGAGTAAGGATCTGTCTGTTCGTAATGTCTGAAAATCCCCGCCGGTTGTTGCCGGCGGGGATTTTTTTTTGTCCGCGCGGAGAGGGGGATGTGTCATGGCCAATCAATCATTGCATTTATGAAATGAGATATCATAGAATAATGAACCGTATGATTTTTTAAGGAATCCATGGGGAGCGCCATGACCGAAAACTTGGGATGCAACGTTTTCTGGAACAACCACAAAAAAATCCTGATCGTCGAAGACGAAGCGTTGCAGCGTCATTTACTGCGGGAGTATCTCTGCGAGGCTGGATATGAGGTGGTTGAAGCGGTGGATGGCCAAGAGGCCATGGAAAAATTAGCCGTTGATCCTGAAATCCGCTTCGTCATTACCGACCTGAAGATGCCCAGGATGGACGGGTTTGAGCTCATCAGTGCGATCAGGAAAAAGCAACTCCACTATGTCTATATTCTGGTCCAAACATACTGTGATGACGAGGAGACCCTGATCCGCGCCCTTTCCCTGGGGGCGGACGATTTCCTGAGAAAGCCCGTGCGGCCGGTCGAGCTGTGTCTCCGGGTCGCCGGAGGATTCAGGGTGCTCAAGATAGAAAAATTCGAGGAGCTGATCTTTTTCCTTACCAAGCTTGCAGCCCTGCAGAGCAAGGAAACCGGGAGCCATTTGGACCGCATGTACCATTTCACCCGGGCGCTGGCCAGGGATCTCGCCACCAATGTCCCGGAACTCGGCCTCACTCTAGCCGTGGCGGAAGAAATCGCCAAGGTCAGCCCGATGCATGACCTTGGCAAGGTTGGCATCTCGGTGGAGCTCCTGCACAAGGTGGAGAAATTGAATAATGAGGAGGTGCGTTCCCTGCAGGATCATGCCCGAGTGGGCGGCAGTCTCATTGAGGACGTGTACGCCCAGACCGAATCGGAATATCTCTTTCTTGCCCAAGAGATAGCCCAACTACATCACGAACGCTGGGACGGCAAGGGGTATCCCCACGGTCTGGCCGGCGACAGGATTCCCCTCTGCGCCCGCATTGTTGCCCTGGCCGATGCCTATGACGCCATGACCAGCAAACGCAGCTACAGTATCGCCCTGGGTCATGAGGAGGCGAAACAGGAGCTCCTGCGCAATACCGGCAAGCAGTTCGATCCCAAGGTTGTTGCGGCTTTTCTTCGCCAGGAATCGGAGTTTGTCAGAATAAAAGAAGAGTTCCGGGATACGGATTCTCCCCTGTACAGGGAGGAGAAAAGCCGTAAACAATAGGGTTGCGCACCCTGTGCCCGGATCAGTGCGCGAGGTTGGTGGCCAGGCTCATGCTTTCCGCATATTGGGCCACCCCGCTGGAGAGGTGATTGGCAATCCCGGCAAGATAGGCGTCGTCCTTAAGCCGTTTTTCCTCCTCCGGATTGCTCAGAAAGGCGATTTCCGTGAGGATGGCAGGCATCTGGGCGCCGATGAGCACCACAAAAGGCGCCTTTTTGACCCCAAGATTGGAGACCCCGCTGAATTTTTTGTTCAGCCCGGTCACCATTCCTTCCTGGACCAGTCCGGCCAGCTTCAACGATTCATTTATTTTTGAATTCTGCATCAGATCCAGCAGGATGGATTGCAGGTCGCTGATCTGCTTGGCCGAGGTGGCGTTTTCCATGGCCGCCAGCCGCATGGCATCCTTGTTGCTGGCCAGGTCGAGGACATAGGTTTCTATCCCCCGGGCTTCATGGTTCGGTGCGGCATTGACGTGGATGGAAAGGAACAGGTCCGCTTCCTTGGCATTGGCCATGGCGGTTCGTTCTTCCAGGGGAATGAAGACATCGCGGTCCCGGGTGAGGATAACCTCGTAGCCGGGTTTTTCCCTGAGGGCTTTGGCTACCCTGAGGGCCACATCCAGGACGATGTCTTTTTCCTTGAGGCCGCTGGGGCTGCAGGTGCCCGGGTCTTTGCCGCCGTGGCCCGGATCGATGATGATTTTTTTAATCCCCATCCCCGCCTGCATCGCTTGGTTTGGGGGTGGAGCCTTGCTCCCGGAACCTTCTTTTTTCGTCCTGCCCGCACTCTTCTTCCCGCCGGTCTTTGCAGCCTTGTCAGGGGCGGTGCTGCTCATCACATCGATCACCACCCGGAAGGGATCGGCCAGGGTGAATACCTTGTAGTCTGAGATCGTGGTTTGGGTGTCAAGGACAACGCGCACGGTTTGCGGATCAAACTGGGCATTTCTGACCCGGCGCAAGAGGCCGTCTTCAATGGGGATGGTTTTGACGTTTTCCGGACCGAGACGGGTGTTGTGCAGGTCGATGTAAATCCTTCGCTGGGAAGCCTCGTCTCCGGAGAGTGCCTGGTGTTTGAAGGTGACCGGCCCGGTGGTTTCAACGATGAGACGGGTGTAGCGGTTGTTGGACCAGTGACGGATGGGCAGCACCGTGGCCAGCCCGGGTTTTTTCCCGGCAGGTTCAGGGGCTGGCGGTTCTTCGGCGATCTGGGGGGTGATGCATTTTTCTCCAGGCTCTTCTTTTGCCGGGGTTGAGGCCGGGTCCGGTGCGGTTGCGCCATGCTTGATCTGCAACAGCTTTTCTTCCGCCGCCGCCGCCATGTCGCCTTCCGGATAGATGGCGATGATCTTGGCAAAGGCCCGCGCGGCCTTGCTTTGGTCCTTTTTCTCGGTCAGGTAGATGGTGCCCAGGATAAAAAAGGCGTCATCGGCCAGGAAATTTCCCGCATACTTGGCGCTCAGCTCTTCGTAGGAGGCAATGGCCTGGTCAAGATCCTTGGCCTTGCCGGACTGCTGGAACATGGTGTGGTGGATCTGCCCCAGCATGAACAGGGATTTGGGGGCAACCTGATGGTCGGGTGCTGCCTTATAGATGCTGCGGAAGGCGGTGACGGAGGTGAGCCAGCTTTTGCGATTCGTGCCCTTGCCGCTGTTGAGCAACCCCTGGTAGTAGGCCTTAGCCTGCCCGTATTGCCGGGCGATGTCGTCCGGTTGCTCTTCCAGCCCGGCCCAGGCCGGGGGGGTGAGCAGGAGCAGTACGGCAAGCACAAGCGGCCAGCAAGGAAAAACCCCTTTCCCCTGTTTTCCTGCGCCTGTCGTTACCCTACTCCGCATCGTTCAACCTCTTGAGTTCATAGAGCAGATCCAGGGCTTCCCGGGGCGACAGGGCGTCGGGATTGATCTCCCGCAGCCTGCGCACAGCCTGTGACTCCCCGAGGCCGAAGAGGGAGAGCTGGCCGGGTTGCTGCTTTTTTTTCCGGGGCGAGGTGGCGATGCGCGGTTCGCCCTGCCGGTTGAATTCTCCCTGCTCGATATTATGCAATAATTCCTTGGCTCTGGCAACCACCTTGGCCGGAACCCCCGCCAGGGCGGCAACCTGAATGCCATAGCTGCGGTTGGTGCCGCCGGGCAGCAGCTTGTGCAGAAAGATAATGGTGTCGTTCCACTCCCGCACCGCGATGTTGTAGTTCTTGACCCGTGGGTTGGTGGCGGCCAGCTCGGTCAGCTCGTGGTAGTGGGTGGCGAAGATGGTCTTGACCCCCTTGCCGTTTTTGTTGACCAAGTCTTCAGCCACGGCCCAGGCGATGGAAAGGCCGTCAAAGGTGGAGGTGCCCCGGCCGATCTCGTCGAGGATCACCAGGCTCCGCTCGGTGGCGTTGTTGAGGATATTGGCGGTTTCGTTCATCTCCACCATGAAGGTGGACTGGCCGCGGCGCAGGTTGTCCGAGGCCCCGACCCGGGTGAAGATGCGGTCCACCACCCCGATCTCCGCCGCGGCGGCAGGGACGAAGCCGCCCATCTGGGCCATGAGGGTGATGAGCGCGGTCTGCCGCAGCACCGTGGATTTGCCGGCCATGTTGGGGCCGGTGATGATCAAAACCTCTTCGCTCTCCTGATCGAGACGGATATCGTTGGGCACAAAACGGCCCGGCGGCAGAGCGCGTTCGATTACGGGGTGGCGGCCCTCCGTGATGATGATCGCTTCGCCGCCGGTGATCAGAGGTTTGGTGTAGCGGTATCTCTGGGCCACCTCGGCCAGGCAGCAAAAAAAATCGATCCGGGCCAAGCGCCCGGCTGCTTGGAGAATCCGGGAGGAGGCCGCCGCCGCCGCGGCGCGGATCGCGCAGAAGAGCCGGTATTCCAGCTCCAGCCGTTTCTCCTGGGCGCCGGAGACTTTTTCCTCAAACTCCTTGAGTTCCGGGGTGATGAAGCGTTCGGCGTTGACCAGGGTCTGCTTGCGGATGAAGTTGTCCGGCACATGCCCAAGTTGGCCGCGGCTGATCTCGATATAGTAGCCAAAGATCTTGTTGAAGCCAACCTTGAGGTTGCCAATGCCGGTGCGCGTCCGCTCGCGAGCCTCCAACCCCAGAATCAGCGCCTTGCCGTCGCGCAGCAGGCTTATCAGTTCGTCAAGCTCCGCGTTGTAGCCGGGCCGGATCAGGTTGCCTTCCCGCAGGGTTATCGGGGCGTCCTCGCGGATGGCAACCTCCAGCAGGCCGTGGAGTTCCCGCAGTTCGTCCATCGTGCCGAGGTCGGCCAGCAGGGTGTCGGCCCCGGAAAGCTTTTCCGTGATTTTCGGCAGTTGGGCCAGGGAGCATTTGAGGGCCGTGAGATCGCGGCCATTGGCCGTGCCCAGCACCACCCGGCCGTTGAGACGCTCCAGATCATAAACCTTGCCCAGCAGTTCCCGGAGCTCCTCCCGCAACCGGGGGGCGAGGCAGAGCTGTTCCACCGTGTCCAACCGTTGCCGGATATCCTCGACCTCCCGCAGGGGAAACAAGAGATTCTTCTTGAGCAGCCTGGCGCCCATGGGGGTTTCGCAGAGATCGAGGGTGTCCAGTAGCGAACCCTCCCGGACGGAGCCGGTGATGGTCTGGGTCAGTTCCAGGTTGCGGCGGGAGGATTCGTCCATGAGCAGGACGTGGTCGAATTCGATGGGGGTGAGCCGTTCGATATGATCCAGCGCGGTTTTCTGGGTTTCCTGCAGGTAGAGGAGCAGGCCCCCTGCCGCGCCGATGCCGGCCTTCAACTCCTCGCAGCCGAACCCGGCCAGGTTGGCCACCCGGAAATGCTCCAGCAGCCTCTGCCGAGCCGTCTCCGGATGAAAACCGGCAGGCGGCCGCCCGGTCAGGCAGCTTTGCGGCAGATAGGCCTGCAGCTCGGCGGCCAGGGACGAATCCTCCCCCAATTCTTCCGGGAGCAGGATTTCGGAAGGGGCCAGCCGACCGAGTTCATCCAGCAGGGAAGGGAGATCTTCCCGCTCGCTCACCAGGAATTCGCCGGTGGAGAGATCGAGCAGGCTCAAGCCCCACTCCTTGCCCTTCTGGCAGATGGCGGCCAGATACCGGTTGTCCTTGCCGTCGAGGAGCTGATCGTCGGTGACCAGTCCCGGGGTGACCACCCGCACCACCTCACGGCGGACCACGCCCTTGGCCTCTTTCGGATCCTCCACCTGCTCGCAGATGGCGACCTTGAAGCCGGCCTTGATCATCTTGGCCAGATAGGAGGAAACCGCGTGGTACGGAATCCCGCAGAGCGGCACCCGGTTTTCGTCATCCTTGCTATTTCTGGAGGTGAGGGTGATGCCCAGCACGCGCGAGGCGGTTACGGCATCGTCAAAGAACATCTCGTAGAAGTCGCCGAGCCGATAGAAAAGGATGGCGTCCTGATGCTGCGCCTTGATCTCAAGGTACTGCTGCATCATGGGGGTGATCTTGACGGAGGCGGATGTGGTCTTGGTCATAAATAAGTGGTCGAGAAGGGGATTGTCCCTTATGCTGTGGTGTTTCGCAGCGTCCCTGTAGGCTCCTGTAGCGATTGATAGGAGGTTTTTGGGGAAAAGTCAAGCACAGGCCGCATATGCAGGGGCAGCGCGGCGGTATTTGGCGCGTCGATCCGCACGCAGGGGGGGGCCGGACACCGGAATCTGTTTTTCTTGCCCGAGAAATGGAACCAATCCGCGCCCGAGGTGTCACTTATAATTATACCTGATTAGCGCTAATTTTCTGCAAATTCCCTCGCCCTTGAGGGAGAGGGCCAGGGAGAGGGCCAGGGAGAGGGTGAACAGCCTCCACTTACCCCCTCTCCCCAGCCCTCTCCCCCACCAAAGCGGGGGAGAGGGGGAATTTCGTATGGATTCTCCTATGTACAAATAACGTCTTGCGGAAGATGAGCGCTTATCAGGTAATTATATGCTCCATGATCGATGATGCGGGCTGTACTCTCATAATCGGAGGCAACTCCTGGAACAGGCCCGCCCCAACCACCACATTCCCACAGGAGGGAAAAATGAAAAAAAGAATTCTGTTGGCATCCGTATTGGCTTCTTTTCTTGCCGCCTCCGCTGTTTCCGCCCAAACCGGGCATGAGGGCGCGCATGGCCAGGCGCCGGCGGCGGAGCACGATGCAGCTCCCGCCGCGGCGGCAGCCCCCATGGCTTCGGGCATGATGGGCGGCACAATGGGCCAGGGCATGATGCATGGCAAGATGGGCGGCCAGGGCGGGATGATGGGCAACAAGGGCATGTGCGGGATGATGGGTGGCGGGATGATGGCCCCAGGCATGGGCAGTCTGAGTCCGGAGGCGCAGCAGAAGTTCCTGGACGCGACCAATGAGCTGCGGAAGAAGCTCCACGACAAGCAGTTTGAGTATGGCGAGGCGGCTCGCAATGCCAAAGCGGACAAAAAAGATCTCTTGAAAAAACGAAAGGATATCTGGGAGTTGCAGCAGAAGATCCACGGCAAGGCGTGGGATTTCATGACCGAGTAAGTACGGCTCAGGGTAAGGCGGGGTGTTTGCCCGCCTTACCTGTTTTCGAACTCCGGCAGCAGCCGCGCGAAGGTCTTCTCGATATGTTCCGGAATGGTGCGGACCTCGGCCAGCACGGTCATGTAGTTGTGGTCCCCATGCCAGCGGGGGACGATGTGCCAGTGCAGGTGGCTGGCGATCCCCGCCCCCGCCACCTCGCCCAGGTTCAGGCCGATATTGAAGCCGTCCGGCTGGAGATGGCGGCGCAGGATGGCGGTGCAGCGGGTCAGCATGGCTCCGATGGCCCCATTTTCCTCTTCGCTGAGATCGCCGAGATCCGCGAGATGCCGGGCCGGCGCCACCAGCAGATGGCCGTTGGCATAGGGAAAACGGTTCATCAGCACCACCAGGGCTCCGTTGCGGTGCAGGATCAGGTCCTGGGCCGAATGGGTCTGTTCCGGCGCCGCACAGAAGATGCAGCCCGAATCCCTGCCTCTCTTGCCTTCGATGTATTCCATCCGCCAGGGCGTCCAGAGGGTTTTCATAGCTTTGCCTGAATCTGATAGATTTGCGCCTGCAGTGTTTCCCCGACTTCAAGGATGGCAAAGGTGCCGCCTGCCCCGGAATATCCCGTGCCGGTGAAACTGCCGGGGTTGATGTAGAGAACCCCGCCGAGACGATGGCAGACCGGCCGGTGGGTGTGGCCGTAAACAATGCAGTCCGCCTCCGGAAAGATCTCGCTGAGGCGGGACTCAAAATCATAGGTGTTGCCAAACCGGTGGATCAGGCCGATGGTGAAGCCGCCCACCCTGATCTCCTTGTGGGTGGGCAGATGTTGGCAGGAGAGGGCGGAGCACATATTGCCGTGCACGGCATGCACCTCCTTGCCGGAAAATACCGTGAGGATCGCCGGATCGGTGAGGTCTCCGGCATGGAGAATCATGTCCGCGTCGTGGAAGCAGGCGTCCGCGATTTTTTTGAAGGTCTCGGTGGGTTGGGAAAGATGCGTGTCGGAAAGGATGCCGATTGTTACAGGAGTCATTATTCAGCCCGCCATTATGGATTCAGGAGGGGGTGCAACACGGCCTCGGCCTGGTCGGCCGAGATTCCGGCGAGGATAATCCGTTTGTCGCGGCTGGTCTCGCCGCTGGCAATGGTGACGGCTGCCTTGGGGATCTTGAAAAGTTTGGCAAAAAACCCGATGACCGCCGCGTTTGCCTTGCCATCCACCGGCGGGGAGGTGATGCAGAGCTTGAGCGCATCGCCGTGGAGCCCGGCGACGCGGGTGCGGGAGGCCTTGGGCTGCACATGGATGGAGAGGCTGACCGAGGCGCTGTCAGCCTGTTCCCGCAGGTAGGTCATAGGGGCGATTCATCGGGGTTGAAGTCATTCGCTTTTTTCTTGGCCTCCGCCAGGTTTCCGGCGAAGGATACGGCAGGCTCATTGCTCTCCAGGGGATCTTCAAGGCTGAAGGACATGTCGCCGTCAAGGTCCGGGAGAATGGAATCCGGAACCTCGTCGTCCTCATCCATGACCAGGATATCTTTGTGCGCCGAGAATGACGAGGCCAGGGCAATGTCCTGGGGGGAATAGTCGTCTTCGCTGCTTACGGCCATGGCGCCCATGCCGTTCTCGGGGATGTCGATCTTGACGTAGAGGTCGCTGAGATCTGCCTCCTCGGAGGCGCCAAGGCCGCTGCCCTGGCGCCGGCTCTCGGTCTGCATCCCGGCTGCGGCGCGACCGCCATAGCTGGCGGTGCGCTGGGGCTCCGGCCTGCGGGACGGGGAGCTGAAATGTTCCATCGCCCGCCCGCTGTCGACGGGTTCTGTCTCCAGCATGTGCAGGTAGGATTGCAACTGCTGGCGGAGCTCCTCTCTGGCCTGTTCCCTCAGCGATTTCAGATCCTCGATTTTTCTTTTCAGTTCGCCAATCTCGAGATTGGCGTCTTCCCTGCGCAGCCGCGCTTCTTCCTGGGCTTCGGCCACGATGGCCTCCGCCTCTTCCCTGCTTTTTTCCTTCATGCCGTCGGCGACATTCTGGGCGGCGATGATGGCGGACTGGAAGGATTTCTGCTGATTCTGGTAGGTGGCCAGATCCTTTTCCATGGTTTCCAGCCGACCCTTGAGCTTCTGGTTCTCTTCGGAAACCGCCTGGAAAGCCGCGGCTATTTTTTCCAGAAAATCGTCCACCTCTTCCACATCAAAACCGCGAAAGCGAACATGGAACTGCTGGGATTGGATGTCTTGCGCTGTGAGTATCATGCCTCGGCTCCTTGTGTGTGCCTCAAAACTTCATGGTTTATCCCATGCTCCTCGCCAGGTGCTGCAAGGTGGGGACCAGAAAGCTCCGCAAAAAAATCAGGGCAAGAATAAGCAGCATGGGGGAAAGATCCAGGCCGCCGCCGAAAATCGGCACTATCCTTCGGATGCGGGAGAGGGCCGGTTCGGTGATCTCATGCAGAAAACGGACGATGGGGTTGTAAGGATCGGCGTTCACCCAGGAAATGATGGCCCGGCCGATGATGACCCACATGTAGGCGCTCAGGGCAAAGTCCACCAGGGTGGCCAGGGCGCTTAAAAAATTGCCGACGACAAACATAACAAACCTCTATTGGTGAAAAAAAATATGCAACCGGGTTGCGCTGTCGCGCAAAAACCGGCCAGGTTACAGATTGATAATGCGCTCCGCCACGGCGACGATCTCCAGGCTGGCCTTGCTGTCCGGCGCCCCCAGCAAAAAAGGCTTCTGCTGGCGGATGGCCATGGAGACGCTTTTATCTTGCGGCATGGAGCCAAGGGCCAGGGGGGTGATCTTCAGGAAGCGTTCAAGAACCATGCGCATGTTGGCGAAGACATCCTGGCCTTCTTTTTTGGATTGTACACTGTTTATCAGCAGGTGAAAGCGCTTTCTGTCGTGGCGGGAATGGAGCACCTTGATCAGGGCGTAGGCATCGGTGAGCGAGGTCGGGTCCGGGGTGAGGATAACGATATTCTCCTGGCTCCAGGTGTTGAACCAGAGCACCGAGTCGCCGATTCCGGCGGCGGTGTCGATCAAGACATAATCGAAGCGGTCGATGATCTCTTCCAGGCTGGAGGTGAGGAAGGCCTGTTCTTCGTAGGAGAGGTTGGCCATCTCCGGCACGCCCGAACTGGCGGGCAAGACCTGAAACTTCGGGTTGATCTCCACCAGGGAGCTTGCCAGGTCGCGCCCCTCTTCAATGGTTTCCCGGATGGTGTGCCGGACGTTGAGCCCCAGCACCACATCGACGTTGGCCAGCCCCAGGTCGCCGTCGATGAGCAGGACGGATTTGCCTTGCTGGGAAAGAGCGGTGGCCACATTCACCGAAAAGGAGGTCTTGCCGACCCCGCCTTTGCCGCTGCTGATACAGATGATTTTCGGAGAGCGCTTGGTTTTCGCGGTCATGGACGATTTTCCTCTGCAAAAAGCTGTAAAAGTGACGGATATCTCAATGGGACATCCGTTAAAGAGTATTTTTCAACATTTTGGAAACACCCTTCGACAGGCTCAGGGCGAACGGTAGTCATCGTAAGTCCATTTCTTTTTTCCGTTCTTGGTGAGCCTGTCGAACCACAAACAAGATTATCGCAAGCGCCTAAAATTATGCCGCCATCCCCGCTGCCCGTGAACTCATGCGCGGTTGCATCCACAACTGGGCGCGTTCCTCCACGGTCACTTGGCAGGAATCCTCGGCCCGGGCAGCAGCACTTTGGCAGATGGCGTCGTTGCCCATCTTGGCGGCCCGGGCCAGCTCGGCTTCGGCCAGAGCCAAAAATTGATCCGGGGGGATGGTCTCATAGGCATGGCACACGGCAATGCCCAAGGCCAGGCTCGTGCCTTTACTGGAAGCAGCAGTGCGCAGAATAGTTCGAATCTCTTCCGCCCGTTTTCTTGCCTTGCCCACCGAGGCGCCGGGCATGATCAGAGCCAGGCCGGTTTTTTGAAAGCCGGAGAGCAGATCCCCCGGATGCAGGCAGGGAGCCAGCGCTGCCGCAGCCTGGCCGACCAGGCTGGCACCCCCGGAAGGGGCGATCAGGAGGAGGGCGCAGGGCAATCTGGTCTGCTGGACCTGGGCCAGTTCCATGGCCAGTTGCCGGCGGAGCCAGGCAAGGTCCGGAAGTTTTCCCTCGGGTTGACCGAGCGAAGCCGCCCGGGGCTGGTCCGGAAAACGGAGTCCGGCCAACAGGGAAGCCACCTCGGGAGCGGGAATGATGTCGTCGATGAGCAGCAACCCCAGGGGGGCAGCCCCTGTGCCGGTAAGCTTGATGGCGCGGACCGGGTGGTGGCGGGCCTGTTCCTCCAGGCTGCGGTACAGTTGCGCGGTATCCGATGGCGTTTTCCGGCTCATGCCACCCTGCTGCCCGGAGCGACCGGGCCGGAAAGGGCGGACAGCACCAACTGATCGCCTTCCTTGGCGGCCAGGACCATGCCGTGGGAGGCCACGCCCATCAATTTGGCGGGTTTGAGGTTGGCGACAATGATAACCTGCCTGCCCACCAGCTCTTCCGGCTGGTAATGCTGGGCAATGCCCGCCACAATGGTGCGCTCCTCCGGCGCCTTGACCGTCAGCTTGAGGAGACGGTCGGATTTGGGAATTTTTTCGGCTGCGATGATCTCCGCCACCCGCAGTTCCAGCTTCTGGAAGGCGTCGAAGGTGACAAGCCCCTCGGCTTCGGGCGCGATTTCGGGAGCGGATGCTTTGGCTACGGCTGGTTCTTTCATGGCTTTTGCCTTCGGCGGTTGAGATTTTTCTTTTTCTTCCCGTTGCAGCCGGGGGAAAAGCTGCGGACCAGGGGTGATGGGTGCGCCCGGCACGAGCCTCCCCCAGACCCCACAGTCGGCGAGATTGTTTTCGCCTGCCACGCCCAGGGCTTCGGCCATCTTGGCCGCGGTTTCCGGCATGATGGGGTGCAGGGTCAGGGTGATGAGCCTCAGGGTCTCCAGCAGGGTGTAGAGCACCGTGCCCAACCGGTCAGCCTGTTGCGGCTCCTTGGCCAGCTCCCAGGGCTGGGTGGTGACGATGTATTTGTTGGCCCGGCTGATCACCTCCCACACCGCAGCCAAGGCCCGGTGGAAGGCGAAATGGTCCAGGTGTTCGCGGTAGTGGGTCAGCATGGCCAGGGTGGCCTCGGCCAGCTCTTGGTCCTGGTCCGAGGGGGTGCCCGGTTGCGGCACCGTGCTGGCCGCGAAATTTTTCACCATGGTCAGCGAACGGGAAAAGAGGTTGCCCAGGTCGTTGGTCAGGTCGGAGTTGTGCCGCGCCACCATGGCTTCGTGCGAAAAGCCGGCGTCCAGGCCGAAGGACATCTCGCGGAGCAGGAAATAGCGCACCGAATCCGCGCCGAACTCCGCCACCAGCTCGCCGGGCCGCACCACATTGCCCAGGCTCTTGGACATCTTGGTCTCGTTCATGTTCCAGTAGCCGTGGACATGCAGTTTTTTGTACGGCTCAAGCCCCATGGCTTTCAGCATGGTGGGCCAGTAGATGGCGTGTGGCTTGAGGATATCCTTGGCGATGACATGCTCGGCCGCGGGCCAGTAGCGGGCAAAATTCTCGCCCGCAGGGTAGCCCAGGCCGGAGAGGTAGTTGATCAGGGCGTCGAACCAGACATAGGTGACAAAGCGGCTGTCAAAGGGCAGCGGGATGCCCCAGGTGAGCCGGGTGGTGGGCCGGGAGATGCAGAGATCCTCCAGGGGCTCCTTAAGGAATGAGAGCACCTCGTTGCGGTAGCGCTCCGGGGTGATGAATTCCGGGTTTTTGCTGATATGGTCGATGAGCCACTCCTGGTACTTGCTCATCCGGAAAAAATAATTCTGCTCGCTGATCCGCTCCGGTTCGGTGAGATGGTCCGGGCACTTGCCGTTTACCAGCTCCTTTTCGGTGAGGAACTGCTCGCACCCCTTGCAGTAGAGGCCGGTGTACTCGCTGAAATAGATGTCGCCCCGGTCGTAGACCTGCTGGAGAATATCCTGCACCACCGCCATGTGCGCCGGGTCGGTGGTGCGGACAAAGGTGTCCGGCACGATGGCAAGCCCCGGCCAGGCAGCCTTGAACATGGCGCTGATCTTGTCCACGTATTCCTTCACGGAAACCTCGGCGTCCGCCGCGGCATGGACGATCTTGTCGCCGTGCTCGTCGGTGCCGGTCTGGAAGCGGACATCCTTGCCCAGCAGCCGCTGATACCGGCAGACGGCATCAGCCACCACGGTGGAATAGGCATGGCCCAAGTGGGGCTGGGCATTGACGTAAAAGATCGGGGTGGTGAGGTAATAGGCGTTCATTGCTCTGGCGTTTCCGGGGCTTTGTGCTGTTTGGGTTTTTTTCTTCTGGGCGGGGCTTCCGCTTCCGGGGTTTGGGCACGGGGCTGGGGCTGGTTCAAGGCCGGTTGCGCCGTTTTGGCCTGGCTCCATTCCTCCTTGGTGAGCAGGATATTTCTCTCCTGACCCTCCAGCCAGGAGACCTCCAGGGTCTCCTCCAGAGCGTTGACCTTGATGATTTTGTAATTTTTCTCGCCGATGGTGATGATTTTGCCCGGTTTGGGCATTTTTTTCCGCATGGCGTGGTAGGTTTCGTACTCGTAGGTGAGGCAGCAGAGCAGCCGGTTGCAGATGCCGGAGATCTTGGCCGGATTGAGCGGCAGCCCCTGTTCCTTGGCCATCTTGATGGAAACCGGGGCAAAGTTCTTGAGGTAGGAGGAGCAGCAGAGCTCCCTGCCGCAGCAGCCCAACCCCCCGATCATCTTGGTTTCGTGGCGGACTCCGACCTGGCGGATCTCCACCCGGGTGCGAAACTCCTGGACCAGATCCTTGACCAGCTCGCGAAAGTCAACCCTGGTGTCGGCGGTGAAGAAGAAGATGATCTTGCTGCCGTTTAAAAAACGCTCCACCTTGATGAGCTTCATGGGCAAGCCATGGGTCCCGATGAAGCGGGTGCAGACCTCAAAGGCCTCCCGTTCGCGCTCAAGGAGGCGGGCGAATTTTTCGGTTTCGTCCCTGGTTCCCCGTCGGACGATCAGGTGGCTGCCCAACTCTTCCGGCGCGGTTCGACCGGGGCAGGGCAAGGTCCGGGCCCGGACCGTGGCCGGCTCCAGGCCGTGTTCGGTCTGGACCATGATCAGCTCACCCACCTTGAGGTTTTGGATGCGGGAGACGGCTGAGAAAAATTGGTCCCCTGGCCGAAAATGAATGGTGTAGCAGGTTTCCGGCGCATTGTGCTGGTCTTCATGCACCAGCTCTTCAGCAGGAGGTGTTTCCGGTGTTTCGTTCATGTATCGCGCTCAAACAGCCAGTTGGCTGAAAAATTGAGTAACTGCCCAGCAGCACCGCATCTGCTTTGTCATCGGTCGATTCGCATACTGGAGTATAGCGAATCAACCTCTTTCGCGCATCTGCGGCACTGCTGAACAGTTACTGGATAGTTCCCAAAATTGGTAGGGCTCATGGCCTGCAATCGTGGTTGGTCGACCATGTTAAGAAGGAGGATCATACCATTAAAGCAGGCCAAAGAAAAGTACTTCGCATACCGCGGTGGGGTTGCAGTTGCGGGCCAGTTGTTTTCGGGCCGTTTCCACGAGCCGCAGCCGGTCGGCGAGCTGGGTGCCGGACCAGCGGCGGCAGGCAGCGGGAAAAGACGGGCTTAGATCGCGGTTGATGATCGACCCCGGCGCGCCGCGGCTCAAGAGGAGAAGATCATGGAGCCAGGTGGTGAGCAATTCCAGAAGTTCGCCCAGATCCTCCTTGAGCTTGGCCGCTGATTCGGCCAGTTTGGTCAGGGCTTGGACCGCGGCCGGGGTGTCCGGCTCAAGCTGCATCAGGGTGTCGACAATCTCGCGGCGCAACCCCAGCAGATCCTTGGCCAACAGGAGTCTGGCCCGGCCCAGGCTGCCTTCGGCCATGGCCGCCAAGGCGGCGCCGCTTTCCGGCTCGAGGTCCGCCTCCTGGCACAAGATTTTGGCCACTTCCTCCTGGGGGAGCGGGAAAAAAGGCACGGTTTGGCAGCGGGAGAGGATGGTGGGCAGAATACCCCCCGCTTCGTCACCGGTGAGGATCAGCATGGTCTGATCGGGCGGTTCTTCCAGGGTCTTGAGCAGGCTGTTGGCCGCCTCTCGCCGCATGGTGTGGATCTCGCAGAGCAGCGCCACCCGGATTTTCGCCTCCAGGGGAGGAAAGGCCAAGGTTTTTTTCAGTTCGCGCACCTGATTGATCTTGATGGCAGCCCCATCCGGCTCGAGCACCAGGAAGTCCGGGTGGCTGCCGGCGTGAAATTTGAGGCAGGAGGAACACCGGCCGCAGGGCTCGTGGCCTGCCGGGTTTTGGCAGTTGAGGGCGGCGGCAAAGATCCGGGCAAAGGTTTTTTTGCCAACCCCCATGGCCCCCTTGAAGAGAAAGGCGTGCCCCAGCCTCCCTTGTTCCACGGCGCGGCGCAGCATTTTTTTAGCCTTGTCCTGGCCGATGATTTCGGCGAAAGAAAGGGCGGTGTTCTCCTGGCTCGGTTTCATGTCCGTATCATAAAGGGGCACGGGGAAAGGCGCAAGATGAAAGGCTGCAAGAGAGCAAGGCGAGCCTCCGCAGGGCTTGAGGGGAGGCGGGTGGAGGAAAAAAGTCTTTTTGCCGGGGGAGCGCAATTTCCTGCGGAAAAAAGTGTGGTTTAATGATAGGTTGGGTGCTTGCTTATTTTCGCCGCTACGTGTGCATATATACTTTTAGGATACGACCATGGGAACGACAGTCAGTCAGTTATACCGCGCCATTGACGGCAATTGTGAATACTGTTTCAACATCGAAAGCACCTCCCCCCTTGCCGCAGCCGAGCTGGACCGGCTCCGGCTGGTGTTGGCGGACGGCTTTTTGGCCGAAACCGTTACCGACACCCCCAATCTCGCAGGCGATCGGGTGGTGGAGCTGGGGCCGCGGCTTAATTTTGCCACGGCCTGGTCGTCGAACCTGGTCTCCATCTGCCGGGCCATCGGCCTTGATGCGGTGACCCGGGTGGAACGCTCCCGCCGTTTTCTGGTGGCTCAAGGCGAGGATATCCCCACCTTTGTCGCGGCCAACCACGACCGGATGACCGAGTGCCTCTACCCTGCGCCGCTCACCACCTTTGAAACCGGGGTCACTCCCGAGCCGGTGTATACAATCGACCTGATGAGCCAAGGGCCGGACGGGCTGCTGACCATCCCCGGCATCTCCATGGACGAGTGGGACCGGAATTTCTACTACGACTACTTTGTCACCAAGCACAAGCGCAACCCCACCATTGTCGAGATCATGGATCTCAACAACGCCAACTCCGAGCATTCGCGGCACGGCTTTTTCAGGGGCAAGCAGATCATCGACGGCAAGGAGCAGGAAAAGAACCTTTTTCAACTGGTCACCGACACCCTCACCGCCCATCCCAAGGGCAGCGTCATCGCCTTCAAGGACAACTCCAGCGCCGTAACCGGCCACAAGATCACCACCCTCCTCCCCAATGAGCCGGGCGCGCCGTCTCCCCTCTCCGCCCAGGAGGTGGTCTACCATGTGCTGCTCACCGCCGAGACCCATAACTTCCCCACCGGGGTCGCCCCCTTTCCCGGCGCCGAAACCGGCACCGGTGGCCGAATCCGCGACGTGCAGGGTACCGGCAAAGGCGGCTTTGTCATGGCCGGGACCGCGGGTTACTGCGTGGCCAATCTCCACATCCCCGGCTACGACCTGCCCTGGGAGAACCGCTACGACTGCCCGGACAACCTCGCCTCGGCCCTGACCATCGAGATCGAGGCAAGTAACGGCGCCTCGGATTACGGCAACAAATTCGGCGAGCCCCTGGTCCTGGGCTTTACCCGCTCCTTTGATCTGCGGTTGGACGATGGCGAGCGCTGGGGCTTTTTAAAGCCCATCATGTTCACCGCGGGCGTCGGCCAGATCGATGCCCGGCACACCGCCAAGGCCAAGGAGGAAAAGGGTATGCTCATCGTCCAGGTGGGCGGCCCGGCCTACCGGGTGGGTTTTGGCGGCGGCGCCGCCTCCAGCATGCTCCAGGGCGAGAATGTTTCCGAGCTTGATTTCGACGCAGTGCAGCGCGGCGACGCCGAGATGGAGCAGAAGATGAACCGGGTGATCCGGGCCTGCAACGAGATGGGCGACAAGACCCTGATCGACGTGATCCACGACCAGGGCGCGGGCGGCCCGGCCAATGTCTTAAAGGAGCTGGTGGAGAAATCCGGCGGCCGCATCGAGATCCGCAACATCCGGGTGGGCGACCCCACCATGAGCGTGCTGGAGATTTACGTGGCCGAGTACCAGGAGCGCAACGGTTTCCTGATCCGGCCCGAGAATATCGAAAAGTTCCAGGGCATCTGCGCGAGGGAAAAGGTGGCCTGCGAGGTGCTGGGCGAGGTGACCGGCGATCTGCGCTTTGTGGTGCATGACGCACAGGATGGCTCCACCCCGGTGGATATCGAACTCAACGAGTTGCTGGGCAATGTGCCGGTCAAGACCTTCAGCGATAATCGTCGCCAGCCGGGCTTCAAGCCCCTGGTGGTGCAGGATCTCAGCGTCAAGGATGCCCTGCACAATGTTCTGCGTCTGGTTTCCGTGGGCTCCAAGCGTTTTCTCACCAACAAGGTGGACCGGGCTGTGACCGGGCTGATCGTGCGGCAGCAATGCTGCGGCCCCTTGCAGTTGCCGGTGAGCGATGTGGCCGTCCTGGCGCAGAGCCATTTTGCCAAGTCCGGCGTGGCCACGGCCATTGGCGAGCAGCCCATCAAGATGCTGGTCAACCCGGCGGCCGGGGCGCGGATGGCGGTGGGCGAGGCGTTGACCAATCTGGTTTGGGCCAAGGTGGTTGATTTGGAGCAGGTCAAATGCTCGGCCAACTGGATGTGGGCCCCCAAGCTCCAAGGCGAGGGCGCGGCCATGTACGACGCGGCCCTGGCCATGCGCGAGGCCATGATCGGCGTGGGCATCGCCGTGGACGGCGGCAAGGACAGCCTCTCCATGGCCACCAAGGTGGGCAAGGAAACGGTCAAATCGCCCCGGGAGCTGGTGATCTCGGTGTACGGCGCGGTGGCGGATATCGGTAAGGTGGTGAGCCCGGACATCAAGCAGCCCGGCTCCACCCTGCTGTTCGTGGATCTGGGCAATGGCAAGAACCGGCTCGGCGGCACGGCCCTGGCCCAGACCCTGGGCCAGCTCGGCAACGAGTCGCCGGACATGGACAACCCGGCCCAGGTCAAGCAGGCTTTTTGCGCGGTGCAGGAGCTGATCGAAAAAGGAATGATTGCTGCAGGCCACGACCGCAGCGACGGCGGGCTGATCACCACGGTGCTGGAGATGGCATTTTCCGGCAACTGCGGTCTGGACCTGGCCATGACCGGCACGGCTTCTGCCATCGAAGCGCTGTTCAGCGAAGAGCTGGGAATGGTGCTGGAATGCGTGGCCGGCCAGGAACAGGCAGTGCGGGAAATCCTTGCCAAATATGGGGTGCCTGTTGTCCTGCTCGGCACAACCACCCCGGCCAAGGAGATCCGCATCAGCTATAACGGCACGATGGTGCTGGGCGAGGACATGCGGGTTCTCCGCCAGTGGTGGGAGGAGACCAGCTACCAGTTGGAGCGGCTCCAGATCAAGCCCTCCTGTGCCGACGAAGAGAAGCAGAATATCTATGACCGCAAGGGGCCGACCTACCAGTTGCGCTTCGCCCCGGCCAAGACCGGACCCGAACTGCTGGCAAAAACGAACAAACCCAAGGTCGCCATCCTGCGCGACGAGGGGTCCAATTCCGACCGGGAGATGAGCTCGGCCTTTTATGCCGCTGGCTTTGAGCCCTGGGACGTGACCATGACCGACCTGCTGGACGGCCGCATCACCCTGGACGGCTTCCGGGGGTTGGCCGCGGTGGGAGGCTTTTCCTACGCCGACGTGCCTGAATCCGCCAAGGGCTGGGCTGCGACGATCCTTTTTAACGACCGGCTCAAGGCGATGTTCCAGGCCTTTTACGACCGGCCCGACACCTTTACCCTGGGCATCTGCAACGGCTGCCAGCTCTTCGGTCTGCTGGGGCTGGTGCCCTGGCAGGGGAGGCTCCCGGCTGCGCAGCAGCCCCGCTTTATCCACAATCTTTCGGGAAGGTTCGAATCGCGCTGGGTCACGGTCAAGGTGCTCAAAAGCCCGGCCATGATGCTTGCGGGAATGGAGGATCTGACCTTCGGTATCCACGTGGATCATGGCGAAGGGTTCCTGCATTTCCCAGACCCGGCCATCAAGGCGCAGGTGCTGGCCGGTAACCTTGCCACCCTGGCCTATGTGGACGACGCGGGCCAGCCCACCGAGGCGTATCCCTTCAACCCCAACGGCTCGCCCGGCGGCCTCACCGGCCTCTGCTCGCCCGATGGCCGTCATCTCGCCATGATGCCGCATCCGGAACGCGCCTTTTTGCCCTGGCAATGCCACTGGTTGCCCGAGGAGATGAAGCAGTTGGAAGTTTCGCCCTGGTTGCGGATGTTCCAGAATGCCTATGAGTGGTGCGTGAAGTAGGGGGCAGGGGGCTACAGGCCAAACAACGTGCGCTGACGCGGGTCAACCCCGTTGTCCTGCCCCTGATCCCGGGGGGATGAGCCGTCATCCGCTTGATGGCCCTTAACAAAGAGGAACCGTTCCAGGTTGCGCTGGAACTCCGTCCACTGATACCCTTCGCCTTTCACCTGTCCGGCTAGCCGATCCAGGTAGTTGATCTTGGCGTCCAAGTCGTCCAAAAAGTTGAGGGCAAACGCCTCCTGCATCATGGGCAGGGAGGGGGAGCCGAACTCATGCCGGCCGTGATGACTTAATATAAGATGTTTGAGCCGGTCCCCCAGCTCTTCCGGAAACCCGGATATCCCTTTGATTTTTTCCTGAATCATCTCGATCCCCAGAACCATGTGGCCCACCAACCTCCCCCGATCCGAGTATTCGAAGGGAAAGGAGTCGAAGCTGAATTCCTTGAGCTTGCCGATGTCGTGGAGAAGCGCCCCGGTTATGAGCAGGGAGCGGTCCAGGGTTGGATAGAGGGTGCAGATGCTCTCCGCCAGCCGGGCCACAGCGAGGGTATGTTCCAGCAACCCGCCCACATAGGCATGGTGCATCGCCTTGGCGGCGGGCGCTTTTTTCATGTCGGCCATGAGCTTGCGTTCGCCGAACAGGGTAAGGAGCAGCTCTTTCAAAAAAGGGTTTTCCACGCTGCCGACCAGCTTGACCAGCTCCTTGGCCATCTGGCTGACATTGCCCTTGGTGGAAGGGACGAACAGGGCCAGGTCAACCTCGCTTTCCGCAACCCGGGTGAGGGAGTCGATCCGGAGTTGGAGGATGCCCTTGTAGGCCTGGGCTTGACCGGCAACGGCAACAATGGCACCGCTCGGGCATTCGCCCATGAGCTGTTCGGCATTCTCCCAGACCCGCCCGGAGATCTCGCCGCTGGCGTCCATGAGGACCAAGCTCAGATAAGGTTTGCCAGCCTTGGTCTCGCCCCGGTTTATCTCCCGGACAAGGAAAAGGTCGTGGATTGCCTGGCCGTCGGCGATCTCTTTTATTTGAATGTTTTTGGTGGCAGTTGTCATGGGACTCGTGGATGAGGGTGGAGGGGATTTTGCGGGAGACTCCAGAATATTCTGGCAGCTATTGCACCCAGTTTTCCAGGCGCAGGCCGTCAACCCTTTCGAATTCCTTGGTGTTGTTGGTCACCAAGGTTAGGTTTTGAGATCGAGCCAATCCAGCGATAAGTAGGTCGTAGGGGCCGATGGGCATGCCTTTTTTTTCAAGTTCTGCCCGGATGATTGCTGCGTCGGCAGCGGCAGAACGGTCCAGGTCAATGAGATTGAGAGGAAGAAGAAATTTGGCCAGGGCCTCCTGAGAGCGTTGGCGGTATTGGCTTTTTTCAACCCCATACTCAAGCTCGAAGAGCGTGATCGTGGAGATTGCAACATCCTGCGGTGAATGCTGCCTGAATTGCGCAAGCGCTTCCGGGGGGCGTTTTTTGATAAGATAAATGCAGATGTTGGTATCGAGCAAATAGTGCATCAGAAAGATTCTCTTTTCTGCATATCTGGTTGATTCCGCCCACCTGCCATGAAGTCTTCGGGGAATTCGTTAAGAGAGTCGAACAACGAATCCCAGGTCGTTTCCAGCGGTTCCAAAATGACCTGGTTGCCTTTTTGGGATATTTTAACCATATCGCCAGGCATTCTAAATTCCTTTGGGAGCCGGACGGCCTGTGAACTTCCATTTTGAAAAAGTTTAGCGGTTTCCATGTCAGCACCCCTTGTCGTATATATATTATATATATACTTTTCGGCTCTCAAGAGCAATCTTCTTTTTGAGTTGTTTTTTCAACCGACCCTCTGCAACATGTCGTCAACCCGGCGGAAGCCGGGGTCCAGAACTCATCAACGGTGTGGAAACACAGGATTGTGGTCTCGTTCCGTTCGCGTACCTCCGGTTTTTCCGGAATAACGGAATTTGCGTATGGCGTTATTTTGCACAAGGCTCAATTATTTCAATAATGATACCGTGCCTGGAGAAAATCTACCCGATCATCGGTCACCAGATAGACAATTCGGTGTTCCTGCGTTAACCGACGGGACCACATGCCCGGTGCGAGGTATTTTAATGGTTCGGGTTTACCGATACCAAAGAAAGGGGCGCGCATGATCGCCTCAATAAGGGTGAAGGCGCGCAAGGCAACCTTTCGCTCTGTTTCCACCCAATGACGGAGGTCCTCCCGGAATTCAGGATGAAACACGGCGGCCCTGGAGTTTTTGTCGTTGGCCGGGGTGGACTTTTTCACTCAAGCCCCAGTTCATTTTTGAGGGTTTGCGGTGATTCGGCTCGTCCCTCCCGATTCAATGCCCGTTCCAAAGCGGAAAGAAGCCGCCGGGCATTCTCTGGGGAGCGCAAGAGGTGGGCGGTTTCCTGGAGGCTTGCAAGCTCATCGGCGGCAATAAGGGCCACGTCTTCGGCTCCACGCCGCTGGATGATGATGGTTTCCCGATTTGTTGTCGCGGCATCGCAAAGGCCAGCGAATCTGGCGCGTGCATCGGTGTAGGTAGTTTGGATTGGCATGGCATTCTCCCTTATTATATTACGTACAGGAATACTGTACAACATGGGAGGGGTTCCGTCAAGCCGGACCGGATATGGATTCTACTCGATGGGTCTAGTGTTGGGCACCGGACTATCGACGGGGGCTCGTCTTTTTCGCAACCCGCACAACGCCAAGATGAGGCGGCTTCCATTCGAGTGTGAAAATCGGACCGATATCAGGGATCGCGGGAAGATACTCCGGGACGAGATCGCTTAAGGCTGCAGGAGGCGTCCCGTTCATTTTTTCGTGACGCTGTATAGCGTTAAGCACCGTAACCGCCTTTTCAAAGGCGGCGATTTCCTCTGCATACCGCATTTTGATCTGCTCATCTTTTTCAGAGGCGTACATGCCTCGCAACCCTATCAACGCGGCATAAATATTTCCGCCTTCGGCGGAGAGGAGGTTGGCAAGGTGCTCCAACATGGGGGGGCCGTTGGGCTTTGCCGCGGCAAGATGAAAGAGCCGCGCCGCTTGCAAGGGTTCGTCAAGGTGGTACAGATGATTGAACCCGGCAAAAAATGGCAATACAAAGTTGTCTGGTAGTGCGGCCATCCCCTGGGCAAAAACACTGTTTGCGCGCCGGGCGTAGTCGTTGTTGATATAGGGCAAAATTGCCTGGCAGAGAAAATAGGTGTCGATGAACTGCGGATGCAAAGTGGCGGCAGTGGTAAAGTGCTGGGCAAGGGGATCTGCATATTCCAACGGATCACGACCTGGCTTGACTCCGCCATAAAAAACGCTGGCCTTGATGAACTGCATTTCCCCGCCCAGTTGCCGGAGGTAGCCGAGGGAGATTTTCTGGATTGCGGGGGGTAGGGGGTGGGAGAGCTGCTGGCTGCTTTCGGAAAACCGGGCTTCCTGGAGATAGAAGAGCGCCCCATAGGAGAAAAGAAGGAGAAAAAACAGGGGCAGCCTGGCGCTCATTGTAGGTCCCTACGTTGGTAGACCACGCAGGCAAGCCAGAGAAAAAGGCCAATGTAGGAGATGGTCAGTCCGAAGTTGATCAGCATAAGTGAGAGATCCGGTAACGGGTCTGACGAGGCAATCATATTCTTGAAGTCCAGCCGGTCGAAATCCGGGAAAACCGCAGTCATCCAGAGAAGCATGGTCTTCAGGCCGGTTAATCCTTCGCTCCTTGCCGCCTGCGGAATTACGCTCTCCCGCACTACCGGCAAGCCGGAGCAGATGGCGTAAAAGGAAAGAGAGATGAGCAGCACCGCAAAACTGCCGCGCACCAGGCCGGAGAAAAAGAGGATAACGGAAAGCAGCATCATCTCCATGGCCACCAGGCCGAACCAAGCTAGCAGGAACGACAGCATATTGAACTGGCTGAAGTAGACCGGCGCCACCATTTGTTTGATAACCAGCAGGGCGCCGAAGCCCAGACCGCCCAGGAGCAGGTTCAGCAGCAGGAGGAGTCCTGCAAGCCCGGCGAAGATGCCGAGCACATATTCTCCCCGTGAAATCGGCCTGGCCAGCAGGGAATAGATGACTTTTCTTTCCTCATCCAGGGCGATGACCTGCACCCCGTGGAAAAAAAGAAAGATAAAGCCGGAAAGCCAGGCCAGGGAGAGGATGAAATCACTGGAGGCCCTGCCAATATCCCTGGGGATAAAGTCAAAGAACAAGAGCGCCCCGGCCTGGGCCGCCACTGAAAGGGCGATGAGTCCGAGGAGCGCATGGCGGCGGAGGCCGTCGAGCAGGACCAGACGGGCAAGGGCAGTGATGCGTCTCAGGCCGTTAAGCATTATTGCTTACCTCATTAACAAGGCTGAGGTAGCCATCAACAAAGGTGGGGCAGCCCTGCTGCTCCGCCAAGGAGTGGGGTTGGCCCTCAAAGATTTTCTGCCCTTGGTGCAGCACCAAAACCCGGTCCACCAGCCGGTCCACATCTTCCAGAATATGCGAACAGAAGAGGATAGTCCTGCCCTGGCATTTCAGTTCGGTAATGAGCGCAAGAATATCGGCCCGACCGATGGGGTCCAGGCCGCTCATGGGTTCGTCGAGGATCAACAACTCCGGCTCATTGAGCAGGGCGATGGCAAAGTTGGCCCGCTGTTGCATGCCTTTGGAATAATTGCGGAGAGGTCTTTTTCGTGCTTCCCAGAGGCCAAGGCGGCGGAGCCATTTTTCCGAGGCGGTGCAAACCTCCTGTTGCCCCATGTCGCAGGCGCGGCCGGTGAAGCGCAGCATATCAAGGACGGTAAGGTTCGAGGGAAAATTGGCGGTTTCCGGCAGGTAGCCGATCCGGCGGCGGATTTCTGGGTTTTTCGGAGATGATCCTAGTATCGAGATGGAACCGGCATCAGGCCGGATAAAGTCCATGAGCAGCTTGATAGCCGTACTTTTGCCCGCGCCGTTGGCGCCGATAAGGCCAAGAGTTTCTCCTCGGGAGAGAGAAAAAGAGATGGCCGTAAGTGCGGTATGAGCTGCGGATGTAAGCTCTTTCGCATAGGTCTTTGAAACAGTATCAAATATAATCATGCGGAAATGGTACAAGGCCTGCAAAAGAAGTCAAATGAAAAAAGGCTGTTGGCTGAGGGCGGACGATAGAAAGATAGCAAGCAGCGTCCCCCGCTGGCTCCCCGGGAAAGATGAAAGAATTCTCTCGCATTCCAGGTTTGGTCGTCGAAAACTGGATCAGATAAAGGCGAATTGGGCTTGATTTTGTGGTCTGACCCCGATTTTTGTTTGCTGATGGTGGGCATGACCCACCTCACGGGGATATTTTGTAACTAGCCTGTTGGGCAAATGATTGAAAAAGGCGACTGCTGTTGAGCGGGAAAAGACGATATGGCAGAGTAGCAGGGGGAGAAAAACAAGTCAACCCTTTAGGCGGGTCTTGTTGCAAGGGCGAAAAGCATTGTGGGGATTCGGTGAAATTGGAATATAAATAAATCCGGCCCATTTTTTTTCTGATAAAGCAAGTAAGGCCGGGTGTAACCCGGCCTTACTTTGACTACAGTATGATATTTTGCTGAAACTTCAATTGACTACATTGATGCCCAGTTTTTCGCAGCACCTGTGGTTCCTGTTAATTCTAGGGTGCCGAGAGCTGCCGCAGGAACATCGGCTACCAATAATGCAGTACCCGCAACATGAGTCGCACGGAACATAGAACTACTGTCGGAGTCACGTCCATATGCGCTATCACCCTGGGTATGCTTAGCCAGCAGCACGTAAGAAGTGCCTATTACTGGAGCAGCAGCTGTTACTACAGTTGAATAGCCTGTAACAACACCATTACTGACGGCAAACCCAACAGTGCCCAAAGCGTTATGAAGAAAAGCCCCAGCTACAGTCGCAGTCGCGGCTTGCAGAGGCCCAACAGTAATCACTGCAGGAGCAGCAACTGCGGCCGCTGGCGCCAACACAGCTGCCGCTGTAGCGGAGCCATAGCCTTGTGTATCTGCAAATAAAGCCTCTTGAGCTGTACCGAGATTTCTCAAATCAGACATTGCTCCCGCATTGAATCCCCGTATCCGATACGCTGCGAACTGCGGGATGGCGATGGCCGCCAGGATGCCGATGATCGCGACAACGATCATCAACTCTACGAGGGTGAAACCTTTTTGGTTCTTCATGATACGCTCCTTTGTGTGTGGTGGTGTCCGGTAAATATGCAACTGAATACGTTATATGGTCTAGCCACGGCTTGGGTCAAATCCAATTTTCATGCCAGCGCGGTTATTATTTTGAAAATCAGGATTTGTGCTTTGATTTTAGGGTGTTGTCTCGAGGGGTAAAAAAGGAAACGAGGCTGGAGTGGGTGTCGTGACATATTTTGTCATCTTTTACTGACGTTCTGTGTCAGTGCGGTCATGCCCGATGTATTTTTATTCTAGGAAAAGAGTATGGCGTGTATGCTGGATAGGTGGCGATACTGTTTTTTCATGGTTGTAAAACCCTACAGAATCTTGGAGGAAAGGCATGCGGATCTGGAATTTGAAGGTGCAGACTATTCTCGCCTTTTTTCTGGTTCTCGGGGTTGGCATGCTGCTGGTAAACGTTGTGTCCATGCAACTCTGGAAACGGCAGGCTGTGGGCGCCGAACTGGATCATGCCCGGCGCCTGCTGGCGGTCATGGCCAGGCTTGGGCCTGCGGTTGGCGGAGAAGAAGGGTTTCGGGTTGAAATCGAGCAGATGGTGCGGTCGGAGGAAGCCATTGTCTGCGCCGGCGCGGTAATTGGACGGAGCAAAACCATCACCCTCTCGGCGGGATGTGCTGATTATGCCACCGCTCTTGAGAGCGCCTTGACGAACGCCGCCCACTCCGGGGTTGCGAGCAGCCGCCGGCTTTCTCCTCCCCCCGGCGTGGCGTCAGGCCCGCGAAGCAATTTGTTGCTTGTCGCGCAGCCTTTTTCATCCCCGGATGGATCAAGGGGCGCCATGGCCATGGTCCGTTCCACCGGTCCGATTGATGCCCAATTGTGGGAGAATGAAAAAATCATCCTTGCCTATATGCTTGCCAATGCGGTGGTGCTGGCGGTTGTCGGCCTTTTTCGCATGGTCAAGCTCGTTGTCCGCCCTTTGGAGCGCCTTGCCGAACAGGCGGATACCTATTCCCTGCGGCATGATTTTTTGCCTTTTCCAGGGCGGCCCGGAAATGAGTTTGGCCGTCTCTCTTCCAGCTTGAACCGTATGATCGCGCAACTTGAAGAGGATCGGGGAGCGCTGCTGGACAAGGTGGCCTCGCTGAAATGCGCAAACGAGGAGTTGGAACGGAACCGGCGGGAGATGGTGCGGGCGGAAAAGATGGCCTCCATAGGCAGGCTGGCAGCAGGTCTTGCCCATGAGATCGGCAATCCGCTGGGTGTTGTGCAGGGATATCTGGATCTTCTCGGGCAAGGGGCAGTCTCTTCCGAGGAAAGAAAGGAGTTCGCGCGGCGCGCCGAACAGGAGGTGGCGCGGGTGGGCAGACTGATCCGGCAGTTGCTTGACTATGCCCGGCCGATCGAAGGCGCCCCCGCGCCGGTGCGGGTAAGGGAGCTTTTGGCGGATTGCCTGGAGCTGTTTCGCCATGGCAACCATGCCCACATCGGCTTTTTCCTTGAATCGGAGGCGGAAGACGATCTGGTTCTGGCCGACGCCGACGGTTTGCGGCAGGTCTTTGTGAATTGCATCATGAATGCGGTTGATGCCCTTGGCACGCTTCCGGAAGGGAGAGTCGTTGCCCGGTGCCTTAATGGGCAGGAGGGGGATCGGCGATATATCCGGGTGGTTATCAAGGATAACGGTCCGGGAATTGCACAAGAACATCTGGAGAGCGTGTTCGAGCCTTTTTTCACCACCAAGGAGCCGGGCAGAGGGACAGGGTTGGGACTGGCGGTGTCCTGTGCGCTTGTCGAGAATTGGGGCGGGAGGATCTGGGCTGAAAACGTCCGGGCTGAAGATGGCGCGGGTGCGGCGATCTGGATTTCGCTGCCCTTGGCCGCATCCTTAGATAAGGAAAAAGGCCTTGCCGACACGGGCAAGGTGGCATGACAGGAGATGGGCATGGCGGGTGATGGAGGGCGGTTGCTGATAATCGATGATGAGGAAAGCATGTTGGAGATGCTTTCCATTGTCACCTCCAAGGGGGGATACCAGGTAACCCTGGCCAGAAACGGCGAGGAAGGCCTCGGTGCCCTGGGAAAAGGGAGTTTTTCCCTGGTGTTGTGCGATCTGAAGATGCCCCGCCTTGATGGGATGGGATTTTTGGAAAAAGCCAAGGAACAGGGCATTGAGGCGCCTATTATAATGATGTCCGCCTATGCGGCCATTGAGGATGCCGTGGCAGCGATAAAGGCCGGGGCCTATGATTTTATCACCAAGCCGTTTAAGGCGGATGAGGTGCTCCTGACTCTGGGCAGGGCCGCGGAGCATATGCGGTTACGGCGGGAAAATCTTCTGCTGCGCAGGCAGATCGATGATTTGCAGCGGGAGCAGGGGCTTGCCGACATGGTCGGCAAGAGCGGCGTCATGGTCTCCTTTCTGCAAACAGTGGTCAAGGTGGCCCAATACGACACCACGGTGCTCATCACCGGCGAATCCGGCACCGGCAAGGAGCTGGTGGCGCGGGGGATTCACCACAAAAGCGGTCGGGCCGACAAGCCGTTTCTGGCTGTCAATTGCGGCGGGATGCCGTCGAGCCTGCTCGAAAGCGAGTTGTTCGGGTATGTGAAAGGCGCTTTCACTGGCGCGGAAAAAGATCGCAAGGGCATATTCCAGGAGGCGCATGGCGGCACCCTCTTTTTGGATGAGATCGGCGAACTCCCGCCCGATGCCCAGGTGAAGTTGCTGCGGGTGTTGCAGGAGCGGGAGGTGCGGCCAGTGGGCGGGGCGCGGGCAGTGCCGGTCGATGTGCGGGTGCTGGCGGCGACAGCCCGGGATTTGGAAGAGGAGGTGGCGGTGGGCCGGTTTCGGGAGGATCTGTTTTACCGGCTTAATGTAATCCGGCTGCATGTGCCGCCGTTGCGCGAACGCATGGAAGATATCCCCCTACTCTGCGCCCGTTTGCTCGACCGGATCGCGGCCAAACTCGACAGACAGCCCCCGGAACTGCGCTCGGCTACCCTGGCGGCGCTGCTTCGCCATCGTTGGCCCGGCAACGTCCGGGAGTTGGAAAACGCTTTGGAGCGGGCGATGGTGCTGGCCGAGGGAAGCGTCATCATGCCGGAGCATCTGCCGGAAAATCTTGCGGGGATGGCAGATGCATGCAGCACTGGCATAGAAAAGGTGCTGGGCACCTCCTACTCCATGAAAAGGGAGCAGCGGGAAATGGAGCGTGCTTTGATCGCCAAGGCCCTGGCAGCCACCGGTGGCAACAAGAGCAAGGCGGGCCTGCTGCTTGAGATCAGCTATCCTTCTCTGCTGAGCAAAATGAAGGAATACGGGCTGTGATAGAGATTAATGAATGGGAGAAGCGGGGGGCTTGCTTGACTTCTAAAACAGGCAGCAGCCTTAATATGCGTATGTTCCTGACAATCTAGCCCTTTCCCTTGAATTTCCCGCGCTTTGGCCTTGGATTTCAGTCTGAAACAGATACGGGATATGTTGCGGGATAACCGTGCCACTGCTGTTGTTGACCACCCCCCCGCCCACCAGAACGTTTGAAGATGTGCCGCTGTTGCCGAGGCTTGTCCTCAATATGGCGGTATTTACTGTCATATTGGGGGTTGACGCTGTAAACACCATCGTCAAGGTCGCATCTGGGTTATCGTCAGGATAAACTCCGTCATTAATATCACCAGTCGTCGTGAGTTTTGTGGTGAAATCCGCGTCAGCAATCAGAGGGGTCAACATACCACCGTAGTTTCCCATGGTGCTCAGGGGAGCGCCTCCCACCCCTCTTTGGATGATTTCTTTTGCAAAAAAATTCATGCCGCCATGAGAAGCTTCCAGCGCCGTCTGGTATCGTTTTTTTGAGCCGCTCGTCCAAGTGCCAGTCCCCGCCATATAAAGGAGAGACGCTATCATGAGCATGCCAATAAGGCCCAAAATCAAAGCCATGACCAGCGCAACGCCTCTCTCGTTACCAAGGATTGCTGGCGGCGCAGAAAGCCGTATCCCTGTCGTGGGCCTTGGTGTGCTTTTCTCTTTTGCAGGGGAGACGGATATTTTTCGGATAATCAGCCGCCGCATATGGCTTTCCTCCATAGTGTTCATTGTAAATTCCTGGGTGTTACTGCCAGGCTGTATACCTTCCAGCGGTAGTTGGCCCAGGTTGCGCCGATGCTTGCGTTCAGGTCAAACGTCCGGCCCGCGCCAGCCAGCAGGGTAACTCCGTCCGTATCCACTTGACCGACATTAATATTGGCGTTTGGATGCGTGTAGGTGGCATCCACGCCGCCTTCATGGGTGAGCACATAACATCGGATGGACTTCACCCGTTCCCGGATCTGCTGGGCTGTCAGGCCATTAAGTCCACTGGCGTCGACTCTCGTATCCCATCCCCCATCGCCATTGGTGTCAAGATAATAGACCACCTGGAAATCGGCCACGCAATCCACGATGGGCAAGATGAAAAAGTTGTCGTCGCCATGGTTCAGCGTAGCCTTGACCAGAGTGCCCGTGCCTGGTGCACATTGGGCCGGTACGCCTGCGTTGTTGATATAGTAATCGGTGCGGTTGAATGGCCTTCTCGGATCGCTGTCATCAAGCCCGTAAAGGAGATAGCGTTCGCCGTTGGGGTCTCTGGGCGTCTCGGGTGGGGCAAAGGGCGCCAAAGCAGCGGCTGTCGGTTTAGCAAAATAGTTCGTGCCATCCAGGACAAGTCGGCGGTTTTCGCCGGGGCTGACCTGGGGGCGGATGACAATTACCCTGTCCGCGTCAGCGCCCGAGTCATCGAAAGCATCGTCGCTCAAAGATTGAATGGAGACTGCGTGCGCGATATCCCGCCCCAGCCAACCCCATTTTTGGCTGGAATTGCTCCGTACTACGTTCAAACCCTTGATTGCCAGATAATCGGAACCATTCAGGCTCAAGGCGGAGGCATCTTCACTGGTCACTGCCCTTGGCACATTGGGGAAATCATTCATCGCTGCAGGCGCTGTAGGCGCAGCAGGTTCAGAATAAGGACTTGGCGTTACCCCGACCGGGAATTCCCAAGGTAGGCCAAAGCCGGCGTGTTCAAGATCGGACCGCAGTAAATCCAGGCCGACCCCTGTTTCAACCTTTGTTTCCGCAATGCGCCACTGGCGGGAGCTTGTTCGCATAACCGGCGTGAAGCTGCTAAACACCATGGCCATCAGGATTCCCAAAAGAGTCATATAGATTAGCAGCTCTATGAGGGAGAAGCCGAGTTCTTCCTGTAACAAGGTTTTACCGTGCTGTTTCATGTCCGCCCTTTAATAATGATGGCATCGGCCCCAAAAAAGCCGCGCTGGCATCAGTTCCCGTCGTGTACCCGTCCCTTTTTTTGCAAGGACAAAGTTAATCACTGCGCACGATTATTGTACTTAAGGACACCTGACGATTCATGCCTGTGGCCGGCAGGGCAGCCCCTCCTGCGGGATCGTCCCAGCCCACGGCCACATCGATGCGCTTGAGTTCGATGGCGGCAGTCGCCAGGTCGTCGATTTGTGTTGATCTGACAAAGGAGAATGCCCCCCCGCGTATATTGCTCAACACGTTGGCTGGGGCGGTCCATGTCGGCGGATCTGTTGCAGCCAGGGCACCTGAAGTACCAAAGACGGAAAACTGTTCTCCTTTAAGTCGATTCAACTCATCTTCCGCCAGCCTAAGCGCCTCGTCACGCACGACGTTTCCTTTGTTGGTCCGGAGGACGGTTAGAAGCCCTCCGGCCACCCCCAGCATGATCACCATAAAGACAAGCAGGGCAATCATAATTTCCACCAGGGTAAAACCCTGTTGCCTGTGTAATTTTTGTTTATTGTTGTTCACAGGTCGCTACTCCTCCAATGATTCGCATTAAGCCCATATTGATCCGGGTTGGTGCTACCGTGATACAATCCACGCCAGGGGAGGCATTCGGGGAATAACCAGTAATGCTTATGGTCTGAATGTTGTTGGTCATGCCTCTTCTGTTAAAAACAATCGGAGAAATTGCGAACTGAATAGCAAATTGTTGATAGGGCTTTGTTGTTGTGGGTTCGCCTGCGTCAACAACGCCATTCCCGTCAGTCGCTTCAACAATACCATCCCCGTCATCGTCCTGGGTAACTTGCACTTGGTTAGCCGTCAATGTGACCAGATTTTGGGTGTTGGTGTTCGCCGCATCGTTTCTGGCTTTCATCAAAATGGAGTGAATCTCCTTGGTGTAGGATTCTACGGTATATTTATCATTCCATTGTCTAATATTCATGGTTGCAATTGTCAGAACGATTCCGATTATGGCAACAACCACCATGAGTTCGACCAATGTGAAGCCAGATTTGGCCGTCATTGTGCATCGCCTAGAATGGAAATGTGTTTTTTCGCCTGCCTGCATTGTTGCTCCTTGGCATGTTCATGCAACCGCCTTTTTTATTGTTCCTGCACATGCATGAATTTTTTTATGGGGGTTGGAGGGATCTGCACGCTCTGTCCTCCTGTTGGCGGAATACCCTTAAACCCGAGAGATTTACGGTCTTCATTCTCGGTGAACGCCTCGGACAGGTTGAGTTCTTTGATCTCACCGGTGGATACTTGCACCAGAGCTTTGCCCTGCATGACAAACGTCACTTTGCCCCCGGTCTTGTAGTCCAATGCCCAGAGATATGTGGTGCCGCCAAAGTCACAAATTTCAGCAGTCGGGGCAAAAGACAGGAAGTAAATGGCGCCAAGGGGGTCAGGCGTGGGGTTTGAAATAACGCGCTCCGCACTTATTGATGCTCCCGCTGCGTTCATGCTGATATACCAGCCTTTTTGCGCGACCGTTAATGTGGTGCTTGGCGAAGTTGTCTGGTCTATCAGGTCGGTGGCCAATACCAACGTGCTCGTGCAGGAGGGAGAGATGCTGTTGCTCGCCGGATCAAAGCAGGGTTCTTGAATACCGAACAGCTTGCGTTGTGTGGTTGGGTCATCCGTTTTATAGAAAAATCGGCCTTCTGCAAAGTAGAGCCAGAGTTTTTGGTTTCTCCGGTCAAGAAGATTGGCCACGGAGGTAGTGACCGGCCCGATATTTTCAATTACCTTGCTGACCGTCCAATTGGCGGGATTGATGTCGTCATTGATGACGAGTCGCAGCACCCCGCCGTTGGTGGTGTCCTTAACGTAGCCGATATACACGGCATCATCTTGGTAGTTGCCGCTATTGCTGGCCCTATCCTTTTCTAGATCGATCGCGCTTGTGGAGATGGAGCCTGCAAAGGTATTGGTGATACCGGTGTCTATGGTGCGCAGCAATGCACCCGTCTTAAGGTCAAGCACGAAAAGTCTCAGATTCTTGTCCGAGGTGCCCTTAAATTCCTTGGTAGTGATGGGGCCGGTTGATCCTGAAGCCAAGATGGCGAACCACCTGCCGTTTGTGTTGACGCACTGGATGCCTGTGTCGCAATCAACGTCGGCTGAGCAGGTGGCGTTGTTGTTGGTGCATCGTTTTTCATTGCCACCAACCTTGACAATCGCCGGGCCGATGTTGGTAACACCCAGATCAGCATTGCTGAACTCCCACAAGAGTTGTGGGGTCGCCTGGTCAGTCACGTCAAGGGCAAAGTATGATGACCACCCAACCGGATTCCCCGATACCGAAAGCGGCGTACTGATTCGATCAGCATCGGCGGCAGCTCCATCGCAGGTGGCGCCGCCGATGCCCATGCTGCCTATTAAGGTGGTGCGCCAGCTTGTTTTCGCGAAATCCACATCGCCGCTGTTAACACATGTTTCGTCTGTGGGGCAATCTGTGTTGACAGTGCATGCTGTTGTTGTGCTTGTGGAGCACACTTTTTGCATCGTGGTGAGCTTTGGACAGTTCCAGTAATCAGTGAGTGTGCAAGTCGATGGCTTGTTTATAGAGGCCTCTGTTATCGCTATCGGGCCATCCACCATATAGATGTGACAGTAATCTTCATCATGAAGGTATTGCAGATACGGAAGGGCATTTTTAGGGATAAAGGCATAGCTTTCAGAGCCAATCCCTCCTGCGCCGGTATCGCCTTCCTGCTTGGCGGCTTCATACCAGTGCTTCCCGGTCCAGTTCTGCAGCAGCTTGCCGAGCTTGAAAGCATGCAACATGCCATCGTTGGAGCCTACAAAAACGAGCTGTCTGTCTTTGTAATCGTTACTTGTGATGAAATCTTTATAGGTTTGGTCGTTGTAGCCAAAGGGGGCGGGGAGATTGAAGTTGTTTAAATACGCTGGCCCCATGATGCGTGGGGTGGATGAGATGATGTCGCCCAACTTCCAGACATGTGTTTCCTGGGCGCAGGTTTCTCCGTTCGGGCAATCGGTCGAATTAATTAAGTCGTTGCACGGACTTCTCCGTGAAGAACAAACTCCGTTCGTCACAGTTCGGTCTCTGCCAATTTTGTTGCAATTGGCTGTTCCGCATACGCAGGCTGCGCCTGCGGCATCCACGCAATCATAGCCGCGCACATAATTGATGGTTGCCTTGGCGTCTGCGGCGACTGCGGTCTGCCCCATATAATCATCGAGGGTGGCGTAATTTGTCGTGTCGAACGACATCAGATTTGCGCCATCCACCGTGGTTTTAATGGTCCTGTCGGCGGGGGCTGTCCACCAGAGGTTAAAACCAGCGCGCCAGATGGGAATAGTGCTTTCTATTGGTACAGTCCCCATGTCTGTAACAACGGTGCTTGTGCCTGTTGTATCCCACCAGCGATGCGCCAAGGTCTTATTCTGGCCCGGATCGAACGCGAAGTTAGTGATGTAGTCCTGTGTAAGGTCGAGCAATGTGTAGTTCGCCCCTTCCCTGATCGTATCTTCTCGAATCTGCGATGATTTAAAGAATGGATCCATGTAGTACCAGTAGCTCATCAGGTCGCTTGTCCAGGAGACCTCCGTGTTGTTGGCGAATGACCGTTGGGGATAAAACAGGGCCTGCATGAGATTGGCGCCGCTGCCCTCGCTGGAACTCAATACCGATACAGCCGTGCCGGAGGAAGCCTTCCGCATTATTTCGTCGATAATAGCCTTTATTTTTTCTTTTATTTCTAAGGCATCGGATGCACCGAAGAAGGTATCGGGAATGTTATTGCCATTTTTGTCCCAATCCGAGGAGGAAGGCGGCAAGGCGGTGCAGGGGCTGCCCTTGCCGCTACCGCAATCATCCACCGTACAAGTGGATTGGGGATATCCCGTCGTATTGCCTGGCCAGGTCTTGCTCGTGTCGAAGCTGCCGTACATGGCCACATTTTTCAGTGAGGTCGCGCCGGTGCCTCCCAACCACAGACCGACGCCGTACAGGGCTTCCACATTGGATGCGATTTGGGGGTCGGTTGCCTGATTGGTGAATCCCTTTTTGTGCAGCCAATAGGCAGGGACCACGGGGTCGGCGGATGCACTCTCATATCCTGTGTTGATGGTGCAGGTGCTGGTCACAGAACCGTCGACCCCTCCCCTGTTCCACTGGCCATCGGTAAGCAGGATCATGAAATTTTTGGCGCAGGGAATCAGGGCGAACTCATTGCCCTGGCAAAGGCCATTGTTGTCGAAATCAAAGCATTGATACATGGGGTTCTTGTATGGATTTCCGTGCGCGCTGGTGTCTGGCGTTGGGCTGCCAAAAACGGAAGGGTTCTGGGCAAAATAGGCATAGGCGGCCCACAAAGCCGGACCTATGGGGGTGCTGCCGCTTGGCGATTCATTATTGAGTGCGGTAATGGTACCCTTGTAAGGGTTGACGCCATCGATACTGTTTCCACTGGTAAAATCACCAATAAGAACAGTGTTGTTTACCCCGTCACCACCAAAATACATGCTCCCTATGCGTGGCTGTACAGGCAGGTTTTTGAGCTGATAGAGCAAGCCCCCTTCTTCGCCCGTGATGCGGGCCCATGGCATCCTTATTTTCAGGCCGCCGGCAGTCACCATGGTGCACCCATTGCTATCGCAAGGCACGCTGGAGCTGGGATCTTGCCAAAGAGATGCCTCGCAAGTTTGAATAGAATTATTGCAACCGTCCGGCTTCCCGCCTGTCAGCGCCCATCTGAGCAGATCGACCCTTGCCATGTTCTTGTAATTAAGGTAGTTGCCGGTATCGGTGGCGCCGCAGTCGACGGCTATCAAGTTTGACGATGAACAGCAGGCATATCTGTTACTATTGCAGCCATGTGTTCCTTTGGCTTCGAAATAATAACAACTAGAGGTGTTGCTCGCGCAGGTCCAACTATTATTAGCCGCGCCGCATTTTTTGGTACATGTGCTTCCAGCAGTTTCTTGGTAGACGCCATTGATGTCTAGAGTATAATTTTTCACTGGATCGAAATAGCCTTCATAAACCTTGGTGGCATCATAGTGATCCAGTTTCCCATCATTGGGGGTGGTGTCAACATCTCCATAGGAATAGGCCTTCCACCCCATGCTGCCGCTGGTATCGATCATCAGTAGGACATTTGGGGCAGCCGCAGTACTGATAAAAGGCGGGGATTGGCAATACGACTCCATGGCGGCGTACCCTTGATCCGCCATCAGGCAAATTGCCATCGCGGTAAACACTATAAATTTTCGCATGGCCTTACTCCGGGACGATTTTGGTTATGGTATAGATGTAGCCCGCTTTGCAATTGTTGCTGTTTATGAGGAAACATTTCCGCCCAACCATATTAAAAGTGGTTGTGTCCTTGGTCGCGGGGAGTTTGAACGTTCTCATCCCACGGCAACTGTCGGAGACGACATCCACAGTGACCTGTGCGGTCTGGAGATTGATTTCCTGAACAACTCCGCAGAGATACAACTCGTCCACCGCGAAGGCCTGCGAGTAAAACAAAATGCCAGGAAACATAAAGGCACAGGTTAGCATCCCTTTCAATTTCATTGGCTACCCCCATCTATTAAAATTTTTTATACAAAAATATTGTATGCTTGATATGTGAAGAACCGCCGGGGAAAAATTATCTTGTTGAGTTTGTGTTATTGTTTCTTGTGTTCCCCCTGTTTTTGTGCGGGCAAGGAAACAATTTTTTGGCTACGTTTAAAATTAATGCATATTCAGTGCCAATGATGTGCATGTATCATACACAATTTGGGCTGTCCTAGATAAAGAAAATGATCTAGGATGGCCGTGTGAGGAAAAATTCTTTGAGCAAAGCCCAAAGCGGGTCATTAGGCTTTCCGTTTTCTGGCATACAAAGGCAGGCTGCAACAAAGAAACGACAACCAAGGGAAATCCATCACCATGCCGCTTCTCAGCGATGAAAAATACATCCTCGACCTATTGGTCCGCAACCGGCTGATTACTTCGGTGCAACGGAAATTCATCTCCGACCATAAGGCGCAGCAGCGGCAACTCTTACTCAAACAACATGCTGAACACCACAAGAATAAGGCCGGGCGTGCAAGTGACACAGCCTTGACTCTGGTGGACATCATCGTCTCCATGAATTTGGAGCTCGGTGACAAAAAAGGGCAACTGCTTACGGAGGAATTGATCTTCCAGGCCATTGCCGAGGATCGCGGTCTGCCTTTTGTCAAACTTGATCCGTTGCAACTCGATCTCAAGGTGGTCACCAAGACCATCCCCCGCACCTTTGCCTTTCGCCACCTGTTGCTGCCCTTTGGTTTTGCCAATGGTATTCTGGAAGTGGCGGTCTGCGATCCGGAAAACAGTGCAGTCTTAGCCGAGATCGAGCGGGCCAATCAGCTTACCGTAAAGCGCTACCTCACCACCAAGAGCGACATCCGCAAAACCCTGGCCGAGTTTTTCGGTTTTCAGTCCTCCATCACTGCAGCGGAAAGCCATTTGGCCAGGCCTCTGGTGGATTTGGGCAATCTTGAGCAGTATGTGCGCATCTCCTCCACCGAGGAGGCGGCCTCTTCGGATCAGCATGTGACCTCGGCGGTGGACCATATGTTCAACTATGCCTTTGAGCAGCGGGCCAGCGATATCCACATCGAGCCCAAGCGGGAGCAGGCCCTGGTCCGTTTGCGCATCGACGGGGTGCTGCATACCATCTACAAGCTGCCCAAGGTGGTCCATGCCGCGGTGGTTTCCCGGATCAAGTCCCTGGCCCGTCTGGATATCGCCGAAAAAAGGCGGCCCCAGGACGGCAGGATCAAGGTGGATCGTTCCGGCCAGGAGGCGGAGATCCGGGTTTCCACCGTGCCGGTGGCCTTTGGCGAAAAGGCGGTGCTGCGAATCCTGGACCCGGATATCCTGTTTCAGGATGTGGAGACGATCGGCTTTTCAGCGCGCGATCTTGCGGTGTACAAGAGTTTCATGTCCGCGCCCCATGGCATTTTCCTCGTGACCGGGCCAACGGGCAGCGGCAAGTCCACCACCCTCTATTCGACCCTCAAGCAGATCGCCACTCCGGAGAAGAACGTGGTCACCGTGGAGGACCCGGTGGAGATGGTGCATGAGGAATTCAACCAGATTCCGGTGCAGCCGCTGCTGGATGTGACCTTTTCCACCATCCTGCGCAACATCCTGCGCCAGGACCCGGACATCATCATGATCGGCGAGATCCGCGATCTGGACACCGCCGTAAATGCCGTGCAGGCGGCGCTCACCGGGCATCTGGTTTTTTCCACCCTGCACACCAACGATGCCGTTGCCTCCATCAGCCGGTTGTTGGACCTGGGGGTGCAATCGTTCATGATCGGTTCGACCTTGCTGGGGGCCATGGCCCAGCGCTTGGTGCGGCGAATCTGCCCCCATTGCAGCGAAACCTACCGCATGTCCGCGGACGAGCTGCGCGGCTTCGGGTTGCCCGTGACCGAGGACGGGGAGATCGAACTGCGGCGGGGCAAGGGGTGTCAGCAATGCCGGGGGACCGGCTACCTTGGCCGGAGCGGCATCTTTGAAATCTTCGAGATGAGCGACAGGATCCGCAAGCAGATCAGCGGGGGAAGTTCGGAAACGGAGATCCGGCAAACCGCCATGGAGGAAGGCATGACCACGCTCAAGGAGGATGCCTGGCAAAAGGTGAAAAGCGGGATCACCACCCCGGAGGAGGCCTTGCGCGTAACCGGCGGAGATTAGCCGCGCCCGCGCCCCTCGCTTTTTAGGGCAGGATGTATTATAGTGTAAACACAATCCCCTTGTTCCTCCGGAGCAAGGGTTTTTTTCTTGAAGTTTTTGCGGGTACGGGCCTGCGGGTGAACATGTGGCTGCCAAGGTTGTCTGCACCAATAAAAAAGCCTACCACGATTTTACCATTGAAGCGGAAATCGAGGCAGGTCTCCAATTATTGGGCTCGGAGGTAAAGTCGCTCCGGGCCGGCAAGGCCAATCTGCGCGACGGGTATGCCAGGATCAAAAACGAAGAGGTTTTTCTTCTGCACGTGCATATCTCGCCCTACAGCCACGCAACCTACGATGCGCCGGACCCTGTGCGGGAGCGCAAGCTGCTGCTCAAGAAGCGCGAGATCCTCAAGCTCGTTGGCAAAACCCAGGAAAGAGGGTATTCTCTGATTCCCCTCAAGATGTATTTCAACGAGCGGGGCAAGGCCAAGGTTGTTCTTGGGCTGGCCAAGGGCAAGAAACTGTACGACAAGCGGGAATCGCTGAAGAAAAAAGACACGGACCGCGAGATTGATCGGGCCATGTTGAAATACAAGTAAAACCAGTGCTGAGTACACAGTTCCGAGTACTCAGCGCTCAACACTAAAATAAGGGGGCGAAACGGGTTCGACGGGGATATGTAAGCTCAGGTTGCATGCCGAGGTTTCTACCAACCTCGTAAAATAGGTAGAGCAAAATATAGTCGCAGACGACTATTCTTACGCTGTAGCAGCTTAAATGCTACCGGTCTTTCGGCTTACTCCTGCGCGGCCGAAAAGAACGTCGACTAGCGGGATAGCCCTTCGCGCGCGCCTGCCGCACGAATGGCGAAATTCAGTAGGATAGTGCCGAAAGCCTCTTGTTCTGGAGGGGCCAAGGCACGATAAGCAGCCAAACAGAACTAAGCATGTAGATATCGGGAGGGGAGTATTTTCGGACGCGGGTTCAACTCCCGCCGCCTCCACCATTTGTAACTTGTTGATTTTATTGCACTTGTTTTAAATGTTTCAAAAAAAAGAGGTAGCCCGGAACTCCGGGCTGCCTCTTTTTTTGGGTCAAAAACGCCTAAAACTTCCAGGTCACCCCGGCCAGCACGGTCCGGTCGGTTTCAGGATCGTTGAGCCCGTATTTGATCCCGAAATCAAGATCAAACTCCTCGGAGAGGGCATAGACCAACCCGGCCAGGACAAAGGCGGGATCGGTGCCAGCGAGTTTGTCGGTGTTGCTTTCAACGCCGAGGTTGGCGACGGCGGTGAGCTGTTCGGTCAAGGCAACGGTGGAGGCGATGGATGCATGCCAGAGATTCTGTTCTTCATCCAGGGTGTTTTCGTTTCGGAGATAGCCGAGGTTCAGGTGGAAGGCCCACGGGTCCATTTCCTGTGAGGCGATGAAAAAAAGGCTGTAGGTTGCCTTGCCTGCGCCCAAGCCTTTTTCATCGTCGCCGGTGGGCAGGGTGAGTCCTGGTTTGATGGCAAGGCTTGCGTCCCCTTGTTCGTAAAATCGCCATTTCACCTCGATGGCCGTGTCGGAGAAGCCGTTTTCGCTCACCGTGGCTTCCTCGCTTTTTTCCCGGGAATGGATATAGGGGAGATCGATAACGAAATCCACCGATTCGCTGAGCCCATAGGAGAAACAGGCGTCTCCCTGGGTTGTGGTGGTGGTAACGCCCTCTTCCTTGTCACGGCCGTATTCGCCGTTCATTTCCAGTTGGGCCTTGCCCGTGCCCATGGTGCCCGTGTCGTCCGTGATCAGCGGATGGGCGGCAAAGGCGGCGGTGGAGCAGGAGAGGATGGAAAAGAAAACAACAGGGGCAGAGAGATGGTGCAGGCGAACGGCGGACGGGAAATTCATGAGCTCCTCCGGTGTTACATTAATAATTAACGTGTTACCGAGCACCATACCTGGTGTTTTTTAAAAAAGCAAAAAAAATCGGTGGAGGAGTTCATCTAGGGGCAGGGGTGTCTTTCCGGGACAAAAGCTGGATAAGTTCCGAGCCGTGATCCTCGTAGGCGGCTCGAATGATGGCTTTCAGCTCCCCCTTGATGGTGGCCAGGGGGGGCAGCGACTGGATGATCGGCAGGAAGTGCTCCGGCGGCGGTTGCGGGGCGATGTGCATTTTGGCCTCCATCCTCTGGGCCATTCCGGCTTCCATGCCGCCCTCCATGCTGCCCGCCTTGTGGGTGTCCCCCAGGGTTTTAAGGAACCCCATGATGGAGCCTAGATCATTTTTCCGGTAGAAAGTCTCGATTTCTTCGTTGATCTCCTCGCGGTATTTCCTGAGTTCTTCAAACTTGGCCCGGTACTCTGCCAGATGCACCTCCAACCGTTCGTAGCAGTCCAATATCAGATTTTTAAAACGGCCGGCATGGGTGAATCCGTGGATGCGCACCCCGGAAAAAACCCGGGCTCGGATGGTACCCGATTGGGTCAGGTAGGGGTCGTAGAAAAGATCCTGGGGCAGGCCGGTGAGCGCCAAGAAACGCTGGATGAGGTCTTCGTTTTTAAGGACAATGTAGATGCGGATCAGGTCAAAGCTGATCCGTTTTTCCAGGATAAAGGAGTGCTGGCGTATTTTTTCGGCAAAATCGAGCTTGTCGTCCTCGATGAGTTTTCTAAAGCCGAAATAGCGATCCGCTATCTCCTTCTTAATCTCGTAGGCAAGCACATCATGGATGTTTGGGCTGTCCGGGCTCATTACGATGCATCCCTTTTTGGGTTTCTCGACAATGGTGCAGGCTTGCTTTGTTATCCTGCAAACAAGTGTAGCACGGAAGATACGGCGGATCGGTAAGAATTTTCCGTAATCTTTTACCTGGAACGGAAAAACGTAGATCAATCTCTGATTGTGTAAACGTTCAGCCCAGGATCAGCCCCTGCGCAAAGGAGATCAGCGGGCGCATGATTTTCGGGATGACACCGGTGTAGAACAGGGCCAGCAGGATGAAGAAGCCCACGGGCTCCAGCTTGTTGTACACCCTGGCAAGATTGTGGGGAAGAAGGTTGCTGAGCACCTGGCTACCGTCCAGGGGCGGGATGGGGATCAGGTTGAACACGGCCAGCATCACGTTTATCCAGACGCTGGCGGCAATCATCTGGATGAGCGGCCAAAAGATCGCCATGGGCAGCAGGTTGGCGACCGGGATCAGCAGTCGGACAGCAAGGCCGCTGGCCACGGCCAGAGCCAAGTTGGCGGAAACCCCGGCCAGCGAAACCCAGACCATGTCCTTCCGCGGGTTTTTAAAATAGCGGGCATCAACCGGCACCGGCTTGGCCCAGCCGATCTTCATGATCAGAAAGGCCAAAACTCCGAGGGGGTCGAGATGCTTCAGCGGATTGAGGGTGAGCCTGCCCAGTTGTTGGGCGGTGGGGTCGCCAAGCCTGTAGGCGATATAGGCGTGGGCAAACTCGTGCACCGTGAGGGCCAGCAGAAACGGCGGGGCAAGGATGGCAATTTCTTGGATGAGTTTAGGGATGTCCATGGGCGGTATCGTGATCCGGGAGAGAGAAGTGTTCCTTGATAAAGGCGGTTTCCGTGGCTCGGTCGTGCACCAGGCCGTCAAGGCGGGCGTTGAGCAGGCAGCGCAGGATGGTACCATAGAGCGGCCCCGGCAGGTAGCCCATTTTTTCCAAGTCGTTGCCGTCGGTTTCCGGCTTCAGGTGGCTCCACTCCGTGACATGGAGGGAGATGGCCTTTTTCCCGGATTTCTTTTTGGTGATCCCCATGAGGTGCAGGAGCCCCTCCGGGGAAAGATCCTTGAGCAGGTGGTAGAGCTCGCTGGGGTTTTCCGGCATGGCGCGTTTCATGATCTGTCCAATTCGGGTAACAGCGAGTTTTTCCCGGACAAGAAACTGCCGCTGCCTGAGCGGCACCTCGAAGCGTTCGCAAAAGGCGGACACCTCCCGGGTGGTAAGGCCGGTCATGAGGGCCAGCAGATAGACCAGCCACTGGCGGCAGGGCTGGTCTAGGTAGAGGAGCCGATGCCAGTCCAGGGCCTGACGGGTTTCCTCCAGGATCGTGGAGAGCCTCGGGTCGATGCGGAGGGTGGGGTGGAGAAAGCGCAGCAGCCCCAGATCCGCCATGCGGTGTATGGCCGGGATCGGGTTTTCCTCGGAGAGGATGGAGGTGAGTTCGTTGAAAAACCGCTTGCCGAAGAAGCGGTCGAACAGCTCCATCTTCACCGCGTTTTTGATGAGTTTTTCCGTATGCTTGCCGATTTTGAAGCCCATGCGCTGCTCAAAGCGGATGGCGCGGAAGATCCGGGTCGGGTCTTCCACAAAGCTTAGGTTGTGCAGGATTCGGATCTGCCGGTCTTTCAGGTCGTTCTGGCAGTTGAAAAAATCGACCAGGGTGCCGAAGGTGTCCGGGTTGAGGTGGATGGCCATGGCGTTGATGGTGAAATCGCGCCGGTAGAGGTCGAGCTTGATGGAGCTCAGCTCCACCGTGGGCATGGCGGCCGGATACTCGTAGTATTCAAGGCGGGCGGTGGCTATATCGATTTTGAGGCCGTCGGGCAGGGTTACCACGGCGGTGCCGAATTTTTCATGGGTGCGCACCCTGCCGCCGAGTTTTTTCCCCAGTTTTTTGGCATAGGCCAAGCCATCGCCCTCGATGACCACATCCAGATCGAGGTTTTTGATGTGCAGCAGCAGGTCGCGGACAAACCCTCCCACCGCGTAGGCATGGCCGCCGGTTTCCTGCGCCACCTCGCCCAGGGTTTGCAGCAGGGTGATGATTTCGCGGTTTAAAACCTCCGCCATCAGGCCGGTCAGGTTGCGGTTGCGAGCCGTGGAGGGTTGATCGGTGCCGGTCAGCAACCGGCGCGGGATGTGGGCCGGATCGTTGACCAGCAGGTGGAGAAGGTCGGTGCGGGTAATGACCCCAGCAACCTTACCCTCTTCCACCACCGGAATGAAGCGCTGGCGGTTTTCGATGATGAGTTCCTGGATGTCGGCCAGGGTGGCGGTGGGGGGCAGGGTGGCGAAGTCGGTGGTCATATAGTCGCTCACCGGCGAGTTTCCCAAGCCAAGGTGGATGGATTTGCCTGCCACCAGCCGGGAGATGAGGCCCACCGGCTCGTGCCGGTCATTGACGATGAGCAGCACCGTGATGTTGTAGCGGTTGAGCATCTCATCCGCCTCGTTGATCGTCAGCGTCGGCGGGCCGGAGATCACCGGCGCGGACATCAGCTCCCTGGCCAGACGCTGGGGGTGAACATGCTTGTGCAGAAGCTGGATCAGTTTTTCTTCCGCCTCGATCAGGGTGAGATCCTTGATGGTGGCCGAGGCGGCCGAGGCATGGCCTCCGCCCCCGAAATCCCGGGCAATGGCCCCGGCGTTCACCTCCGGGATCCGGCTGCGGGCAATGAGCTGGGTGCGCCCTGCCATGTGGGTCAGGGCAAAGAGGGTGTCGAGGTTTTCCATCACCATGAAGCGGCGGACAATAACGGCGAATTCGTCAACATATTCAGGCAGTTCTATCTTGGCCACCACCAGGTCCAGACCGTGGATGGTGTAGGTGTGGGCGGATTTCATCAGGGCGTGGAGCAGGGTGACTTCCTGGCTGGTGAGCTCCTGGGCGATGAACTGGGAGATGGCGTTGAGGTTCGCGCCCCGACCAAGCAGCCAGGCCGCGGCCTCCAGATCCTCGGGGCAGGTGGTGTCGAAGGCGAAGTTGCCGGTGTCCTCGTAGATGGCCATGGCCATGAGGGTGGCCTCCTCCGGGGTGAGCCGGATCCCTTTTTCCCGGAGGAGGTGGACAAAGATGGTGGTGGTGGAGCCCACGGCCCGGACGTGTTCCACCGAGCCGTGCAGATCTTCCGGGGTGTCCGGGTGGTGGTCGTAGAGGTGGATGTCCAGGCCGGGGTTGTTCAGGCATTGGCTGAAATCGCCGATGCGCGAGCCCTGGCGGGTGTCCACCACGATGAGCCGCTGGATCTGATCCTGGGGGATATTTTTTAAGCGCTGGAAGGTGTAGTGGTATTGCACCGACTGGGCGAGGAAATCCCGCAGGTTTTTTTCCTGGGAGCCGGAAAAGGCAAGCACCGCCTCGGGATAGAGCTTGTGCGCGGCGATCATCGAGGCCAGCCCGTCAAAATCGGCGTTTACATGGGTGGTGATGACTTCCATAGCTGGTGAGGCCTCCGCAGGGTGTGTGCCTATTTCCTTTTTCAACTATAGACCATCGGGGGCGGGGTGACAATGGATGGAGCGGAGGAGGCCGGGAAAATCAGCCCCGGGGGTGGAATTTCTGGTGGGCGGACTTGAGGCGGTTGCTGTCCACATGGGTGTAAATCTGGGTGGTGGCGATGTCGGCATGGCCCAGCATCATCTGCACGGAGCGAAGATCCGCGCCATGTTCCAGCAGGTGGGTAGCAAAGGAGTGGCGGAGCATGTGGGGGCTGATCTTCTTGGTGATGCCGTTCAGGCGCGCGCTTTGCTGGACGATCTGCCAGAAACGCAGACGGGTCATGGGCTTGCCGTGTCCGGTGACAAAGAGGAGATCGCTGGTTCTTTTTTTGAGAATCCTCGGACGGCCGTTTTGGGTGTAGATTTTGAGGTACTCCCGGGCCGCCTCGCCAAAGGGGATGAGCCGTTCCTTGGAGCCCTTGCCGAAAACCCGGACATAGCCGCCCATGAGATTGACCCCGGCCAGGGGCAGGTTGACCAGCTCCGAGACCCGCATGCCGGTGGCGTACAGCAGGTGCAGCATGGCGTGGTTGCGCAGGGCCAGGGCATTGTCGTTGGTTGGCGGGGCGAGAAGCCGGTTCACCTCGGGGATGGTGAGCACCTTGGGCAGCGGCCGGCCCGGCTTGGGCAGATCCAGGATGGTGCAGGGATCAATGGTGAGACATTTTTCCGCCAGGAGAAACTTGAAAAAAGCGCGCAGCGAGGAGATCCGCCTGGCATTGCTGCGGTTGGAGATGCCCTGGGCGTGGCAATGGGCCAGGTAGGCGCGCAGGTGGCCGGCGTCAATTTGGCTGAGTTGGGTAAGGCGCTGCGGACGAAGAAAATCAAGAAAGGAAACAAGGTCGGCCTGATAGGCCAGGATGGTGTTGGCCGCCAGGCGGCGTTCCAGGCTGAGGTACTGGATGAATTGGTCGAGAAAAGGCTCGGAAAAAAGAGACGCTCCGCCGGATGAAGAGGAAGGAGCCGGCAACTGGGGCCGGGCCCGGTCGGAGCGTGGGCAATGATCAGCGGGTTTTCCTCGTTTGGGTTTCATTCGAGGAAGAGCGGCACGTTAGTCGCGCTCGGTACGCATCATGAGCTTGCGGAGTTTCCGTTTGGACTCGGCCTGCTTGCGGCGGCGTTTGTCGCTGGGTTTTTCGTAGTACTCACGGCGCTTGAGTTCCTTTTTCATCCCATCGAGCTGCATTTTCTTCTTGAGCAGCCGGATCGCCTGTTCGATATCCCCTCTTACCTCTATTTCAATCATGATCTCTCCAGTATGCGGGTTGCAACGTCACGTTTCAGAATTTTCAGCCAACGCCTGTTTCAGAACAACTTGAAATGGCGCAGATTTTTAAAAAGAAACCGTTTATATAGCCGATCCTTGCGCTGATTGTCAAATATTTTTTTCCGGCGCGACCTGGGAAGGGAAGATCTTGCCTGGGTTGAGGATGTTGCGCGGGTCAAAGAGTTTTTTGATCTGTTGCATGAGCGCCAGGGTCGGCGGGTCAAGCTCCATGTCCAGATAGGGCGCCTTGGTCAGGCCGATGCCGTGTTCGCCGGACAGGGTGCCGCCCAACCGCAGCACCTCCTCAAAAAGAAGCTGCTTGGCGGTGTTGGCCTGGCGCACCTCCTGGGGAGCATTTTTGTCCAACATGATATTGACGTGGATATTGCCGTCTCCGGCGTGGCCGAAGGTGAAGATGACCACTCCCAGCTCCCGGCTCAATTTTTCCGTGCAGGAGACCAGCTCCGGCAAGCGGGAGCGGGGAACCACCACGTCCTCGCTCATCTTGTGGGGCTTGAGGCTGAAGGCCGCGGGCGAGATGGCGCGCCGTGCTGCCCAGAGCTGTTCGGCCTCGGCCGGGCTTGTCGCGGTGCGGCTCTGGACGATTCCCGGCTGGCTCTGCAAAAAATCAGTGAGCTGGCGGGTGGCGTGGGGCACGGCGTCCTGTTGGCCGTCAAGCTCGATCAGGAGCAGGGCTCCGGCCTCTTCCGGAAAGGGGAAGGGCAGTTTGTCCCGGACAATGGCCAGGGCGGTCCGGTCCATGTATTCCAGGGTGCAGGGAGTATGGTGGGCGAGGATGCGCGCCACCAGGGAGGCTGCTTCGACCATGGTCCCGCAGAGAACCAGCAGGGTGGAGCGTGCCTCCGGGGCGGGGAGGAGCTTGACCGTGATCTTGGTGATGATGGCCAGGGTGCCTTCGGAGCCCACCAGCAACCGGGTAAGATCGTAGCCCACCACCCCCTTGGCGGTCCTGACCCCGGTATGGATGAGGCGGCCATCGGGCAGCACCGCTTCCAGGGCAAGGATATAGTCGCGGGTTACCCCATACTTCACCGCGCTCGGGCCCCCGGCGCATTCGGCCACATTGCCGCCCATGGTGCAGAATTGCAGGCTGGCAGGGTCCGGCGGGTAATAGAGGTTGTGGCGGGCCGCCTCTTTGCGCAGATCGCCGGTGATCACCCCCGGCTCTACCACCCCGATCTGATTGGCCGGGTCGATTTCCAGAATGCGGTTCAGGCGGCTCATAACCAGAACCAGGCCGCCCGCCACCGGCAAGGCGCCGCCGGTCATGCCGGTGCCCGCCCCCCGCGGCACCACGGGAAACGGGGTGGCGGAGGCGAGTTGCATGATGCGGCACACTTCCTCGGTGGAGCCGGGAAAGGCCACGGCCGCGGGGAGATATTCCTGGCCGGTGCCGTCATAGGAGTAGCAGGCCAGCTCTTCCGGGAGTGTGCTTACCTGATCCTGGCCGACAATTTCCCGCAGTCTGTCGATGGTGTGCTGGTTCATGGGGGTGTTTTCCGCCTGGCAGGAGTTTTTCCGGATAGCTATAAAAAACCCTACAAAAGAAGCAGGGAACTTATTATAAGGATAACGTGCCTTGGCGGGCACTTCATGATTGCGCCGCATTGGCAGCATGTTCCCTTACAATTCAGTACGCAACTATTCGGAAAAAAGCTATGGAAAATAAAGCTGAGTTGAGCAGCTTGTCTGCTCCTACGAAACTTATACCCTCTGGGTGCAAGATTCGTCTGGCGCTGATCGCCGGGGGCAAATCCGGCGAGCGCGAGGTTTCGCTGGCCGGGGCCAAAGGGGTGGAGCAGGCGCTCAACCGGGAAAAATATGAGGTTCGCCGTTACGATCCGGCCACGGACTTGGCCCAGTTGGCTGCGGATGCCCCAACGATCGACGTGGCCTTTATCCTCTTGCATGGACTCTTTGGCGAGGATGGCACCATGCAGGGTTTTCTTGACCTGCTGGGGATTCCCTACCAGGGGGCCGGGGTGTTGGGCTCCGCCCTGGCCATGGACAAGAATCTGGCCAAGGTGTTGTATAAGCAAGCCGGGCTCACTGTGGCCCCCTGGGAGATGGCGCAACCGGAGGATCAGCAGAATCCCGGCCGGTTGCTTTCGCGGATTTCCTTGCCCGTGGTCATCAAGCCCATCCGCCAGGGCTCCAGCCTTGGGATGAGCCTGGCCCGCAGCGAAGAGGAGCTGGTGCAGGGGCTGGCCAAGGCGTTCACCTTTGACAGCGAGGTCATGGTCGAACAGTATGTGCGAGGTCGGGAGATCACCGGCGGGGTGCTGGGCAACAAGGAACTCATTGCTCTGCCCCTGGTGGAGATCATTCCGGGCGAAGAGTTCGCCTTTTTTGATTATCAGGCCAAATACCAGGTGGGCGCTTCCCGTGAGGTCTGCCCGGCGGAGTTGAAGCCCGAAGTGACCGCCAAGGCTCAGGCGATGGCGCTGACCGCGCACCGGGCCTTGCATCTCAAAGGCTACAGCCGGACAGACATGATCGTTGCCGAGGATGGCATCTATGTGCTTGAGACCAACACCATCCCGGGGATGACCCCGACCAGCCTGCTGCCCCAGGCGGCCGCCGCCCATGGCTTGCCTTTTCCTGCCCTGCTCGACCGGCTGATCGAGCTGGCCTTGGCCAAGGAATGAGGCCGGCGCCAGATTTTTTGAAACAAAGCGGATGGATTTGCTATACTTTGTAACGAGGCGTGACACGACTCCGGCGGGATACCGCCGAAGAATTCAGCGGAGCATCTGTCTTGACAGAGCGTGCGGCGGAAAATACAGGGCTTACCGCCCTGATTGTCGAGGATGATCAGGCTGTTTGCGATCTTTTGCGAAGGATCGTGGAAAGCCAGGGCTACACTGTTGTGGTCTGTCCCACCGCCGCCTCGGCTAAGGCCGCATTTGCTGCCTCCTTCCCGCATCTCGTTCTCATGGACTGGATGCTGCCGGATATGGACGGGCTGGAGCTCTCCAAAACATTCCGCGCCTCGGAACGGGGGAAATACCTCACCATCCTGATGATTTCCGGCAAGGACAGCCCGGATGACATTGCCACGGCCATTGCCGCCGGGGTCAATTATTTCATGGCCAAGCCCGTTGAGCGGAGGGTGCTCGATATCTGGCTGTCCGCCGCTGCCCAGCAGGTGCGCGATTGCCTGCAACGGGAAGAGGACGACCTGGCCCTGGCGGCAATGCAAAAGGAACTGGTGGACAACAATCTCCAACTGGAAGAGGCGTTGAGCCGGGCCAACGCCCTGGCCATGGAGGCGGAGCAGGCCTATATCGAGATCAATCAGATATTCAAGACCGTTGCCGGGGGCATTATCCTGGTGGACAAGCACTGCAATCTCCTGCGCAGCAACGACTCTTTTCTCAAGATGGCCGGAGTGACCAGGGAGAAGTCCCAGAACCGCAAGTGTTACGAGATCTTCCATTCCTGTATCTGCGAAACAGAGGCGTGCCCGCTCCAGCAGATCAAAAAAGGGGAAAAGCGCGTTGAGCGCGAGATAGAACGGGTGAGCCGAAATGGGCAGAACGTCCATTACAGCATCGTTTCCACGCCTTTTAAGGGGCCGTCTGGGGATCTCATCGGGATTGTCGAGCATATCATCGATATCACCGAACGGGTCAAGGCCGAGAAATCCCTGGCCGAAAGCGAGCGCCGCTACAAAGAGCTCAGCCTGGTTGATGAGCTGACCAAACTTTTTAACAAGCGGTACTTCAACACCCATCTGCAGCTTGAGGTGGAGCGGGCGAACCGGCACGGCCATCCGCTTTCCCTGCTCCTTCTGGATATCGACAATTTCAAGCACCACAACGACACATACGGACATGCCGATGGAGACCGGGTTTTGGCCCGGTTGGGCCAGGTGATCGCGGAGTCGCTCCGGGTCAATGATGTTCCCTGCCGGTACGGCGGGGAGGAGTTCACCATCATCCTGCCGGAAACCAACGGCGAACAGGCGACCGTGGTGGCGGAGCGGGTCAGGGCCCGATTTGCCGGGGAGATTTTTCAGCCCACCCCCCAGGACACGGTGCGCAAAACCGTGAGCATCGGCGTAACCCAATACCGGGCTGGGGAAAGCGGGCAGAGCCTGCTGGAGCGGGCCGATCAGAACATGTACGAGGCCAAGCAGAGGGGTAAGAACCAGTATGTCCTGAAGTAGCAGTTCCTCAAAAGCGGCGCAGGTTAAGCCGCTTTTCTTTCTTCAGAGCCTCTTGCAAAAATCCAAAAAGGTCCCTCCCCCTTGGCGGGGGAGGGTTAGGGTGGGGAAACAACTATGAAATCGGCAGGTTGCGACTTCACCCACCCCCTGGCCCCCTCCCGTCAAGGGGGAGGGATTCAATTTGGCAGAATTTTGCAAGAAAAGAAGCTTTTCATCAAAATCTTTTCTCAAAATAGGGCGTCAGCACCGTGGGGATGGCGATGGAGCCGTCCTCCTGCTGGTAGTTTTCAAAAATGGCGGCCAGGGTTCGTCCCACGGCCAGGCCGCTGCCGTTCAAGGTATGGACCAGTCCGCTTTTGTTGTGGCCCTTGGGCCGGTACCTGATTCCCCCCCGCCTGGCCTGAAAATCCCCGAAGTTGCTGCAGGAGGAGATCTCCCGGTAGGTGTCCTGGGCGGGCATCCACACCTCGATGTCGTAGGTCTTGTTGGCGGAAAAACCGAGATCGCCGCTGCAGAGCTGCACCACCCGGTAGGGCAGTTCCAATAGCTGGAGCACCTCTTCCGCGTCGGCCAGCAGGCTTTCCAGCTCTGCGCCGGAGGTTTCCGGGGTGGTGAATTTCACCAGTTCCACCTTGTCGAACTGGTGCTGGCGGATAAGCCCCCGGGTGTCGCGGCCATAGGCCCCGGCCTCGGAACGGAAGCAGGGGGTGTAGGCCGTGTACTTGATGGGCAGCTCGTGCTCGGCCAGGGTTTCGTCCCGGTGCAGATTGGTCACCGGCACCTCGGCGGTGGGGATCAGCCAGAGATCCCAGTCCTTGATGGCAAAAAGATCCGCAGCGAATTTCGGGAGCTGGCCCGTGGCGGTCATGGTTTGGGTATTGACCAGAAACGGAGGAAGAATCTCGGTGTAGCCGTGTTTCTGGGTGTGGAGATCGAGCATGAAGTTGATCAGCGCCCGCTCCAGGCGGGAGGCAAATCCCTTGAGCACGGCAAAACGCGCGCCGGCAAGCTTGGCCGCCCGTTCAAAATCGATGACCCCGGCCGCTTCCCCCAGCTCATGGTGCGCCTTTGCGGCAAAAGAAAATTGCGGCACTGTGCCCCAGCGCTTGATTTCCAGGTTGTCCTTGTCGTCGGAGCCTTTGGGCACGGAATCATCGCAGAGGTTGGGCAGGGTCATGACGATGGACTGGAGATCTTCTTCCAGACCGACCAGATCGGTTTCTATCTCCTTGATCCGGTCCCCCACCTGCCGCATCTCGGCCATGGGTCCTTCGGCGTCGACGCCTGCTTTTTTCAGGTTGCCGATTTCCTGGGAAGCGGTCTTGCGTTTGTTGCGCAGCGATTCCACCTCGGAGAGCAGGGTGCGGCGCTTGAGGTCGATGGCGGCAAAATCGTCAATGCGGGAATCGGTGATCCCCCGGAAGGCGAGTTTTTCTTTGACGAGATCCAGGTTTTCCCTGATAAAACGCAATTCGAGCATGGATATCCCCTTGAGTATAGTGCCGTGTCGCTAAAAGTCTCTACCAGAGGGGGTTGTATCATGGAGCAGGGCAGAAATCAAGAGGGCGGGACGTGCTCTGCGTTTAGAAAAAGGCGGAGGTGCAGAGGCGCAGGGAGACATCCTCCCCGGCCAGCAGATGCTTCCGGCTGGGTGGCAGATGGATGATGGCGTTGGCCGGTTCGTTTTTGCCTGCGGGGCGGACAGTGAGGTTCTTGCCGTTGAGTTTGGCCACCGCGCCTTTGAGGTTGAGCAACCCGGTTTTTTTCAAGGTTACAGGGGTGGTGAGGGTGGCGCGCATAAGCGGGGGCAAGGGGCGCGATTGCCCTTGCATGGCGCGCAAGGCCGGCAGGACAAGCTCGTGGAACAGCAGAAAAACCGCGGGCGGCGGGCCGGGCAGGGCGAAGACCGGCTTGTTGTTGTAGAGGCCGAACATGGTCGAGCGGCCAGGGCGGACGGCCAGGGCGGTGTACACCGGGCGAATGCCGAGTTTGGCAAAGGCCTGGGGCAGGAGATCGTAGTTGCCCGGACCCATGCCGCCGGTGGTGATCATGCCCTGGGAGGGGCCGTGCAGACCCTCTTTGAGTAAGGCGACGATTCGGTCGCAGTCATCGGCCACCAGGCCGAGATCGCGGGGTGTTGACCCCGCGCCCTGGATGAGAGAGGCGAGCAGGAAGCGGTTGCCGCCGACGATCTGGCCGGCCTCCGGGGTATCCAGGGTATCGAGCAATTCGCTGCCCGTGCAGATGATGGCCAGCTCCGGGCAGCCAACCACGGAAACCTGGGGTAACCCGCTTTCGGCCAGGAGCGGCAGGTGCTGGGGCTCGATCCGTGCCCCGGCGCGGACAATGGTTTGCTTGGCTCCCAGGTCCGCGCCTCTGGCGCGGATAAAGGCGCCGGGGTGGGGCGGAGTGTCCACCAGCACCACTGATCCGTTTCTTTGGCAGTGCTCAAAGGGAACAACCTGATTCGCCCCGGCAGGCAAGGCGCCGCCGGTCATGATCGCGATGGCGTTTTTCCCGGTAAGCTGTGGCAGATCGGTGGCGCCAGCGGCAATCTCGCCGGTTACCTGTAAAGAGACCGGAACAGTATCGCCGGTCAGGTTGCGGCTGTTGACGGCATAGCCGTCCATGGCGGAACGGGCGAAGTCAGGCACCGCCCGGGTCGCCTTGATCGCTTGCGCGGCAATGCGGCCTGCGGCCTCCGAAAGGGCAACCTCCTCCGCGGCGAGGGTGGAGCAGTGGCGGACAATCAGGTGTTGCGCTTCTTTCAGCGAGAGGGTCGGCATGGCTCACACCCCCATGGCGGCAAGACGGGCAAGGTCATGCTGGTGGTTGATGTTCTGAAAGGTGGTGAGATCCGGCACGATCTGCAAGATCTCCTCGGCTGTAACCTTGCGGATGCGCAATTTTTCAAACACCATGCCTATTTTGTATTGGTTTTTGGAGAGCTGTTCTTCGATAATAGGCAGGGCTTTTTTGCTGTATACCGCGTAGAGCGGCTCCGGCCCTTCGTCCAGCCAGGGCAGCACGATGTCATGGTCGCCTTCCAGCTCGCAGAGGAAACGGATCAGATCCGGATTGACCAGCGGCATGTCGCAGCCGCAGACAAAGATGCGGGGCTGGGAGACCGTGCGCAGGGCGGCATGGATGCCGGCCAGGGGGCCGCAATCAGGGTATCGGTCTTTGGCCATGGGCCAGCCGAGAAACCCGTACTCCTCGGGCGTGTTGGTGATGAGCAGGGTTTCCGGAAACAGTGCGGCAAGCCTGCGGGCGATGGTCTGGATCAGGGCGTCGCCCTGGTGGAGGGCCAGGGCCTTGTTGCTTCCGAAGCGCGAGCTTTTTCCGCCCGCCAGAATCACCCCGGCAACCTGGTTGATCCGCTGGGTCATTCCTGCGGGTCCTGGCGGATGGTGATGATGATTTCCCGGGGATCCTGGCACCCCTTGAGCGAGCAGGTCATGCCGGTGATGGCCTGGCGGAGGAAGCTCTCCACGAAGGCGTTGAGATAAACGGGTTGGCCGTTGACCAGCAGGCTGGTTTTTTGCTTGGGAAAGGGTGTGATGAACCGTTCTTCCAGAAAATCCGCCAGCCCGGCGACATCCTCCAGCCCGAAGCAGGGGAGGTCGGTGACCCCGTCGGTGTCGCTGACCATGGCGACCCAGGTGTCATCCCGATCCGGCAAGGGAGCCTCATGCTGGGCGCTGCGGAAGACCTCGATCTTGGGCAGGCTCAGCCGCTTGTAGCCCTCGGCGATCACCAGGTCGATATCGCCGTAATAGCGGCCCACCAGCTCCTCGATGGTCAGATCCCCGGCCACATCGCGGATGATGCCCAGGCCGGTGGGGGAGGAGAGGGCCACGGTATTGGCGCCGGCCTGCTTGTGACGCCAGGTGTCCTTGCCGGGCTTGTCCATCTCAAAGGCATGGACATGGTGCTTGATGGTGCCGATGCGGTAGCCGCGGCCCCGCAGTTCCGGGATGAGCTTTTCAAGAAGCGTGGTCTTGCCGGAGTCGGGCTTGCCGATGAATGCGATGACAGGAGGCATGGCGGTATCTGGTGTGGTGTTGAAGGTTTTCGGCTCAGCCCGGCGGCCAGGACATGGGCCGGCCGCCGAGAACGTGGAGATGCAGGTGGAAGACGGTTTGTCCCGCCTCGGCGCCGTTGTTCATGGCCAGCCGGCAGTGTTCCGCGCCGTTTTCCCGGGCCAGTTGCGCGCCGATGCGGACGACCTTGCCGATGAGCGCTTCGTCCTCGGCGGAAATCGCCTCTGGGCCGCTGAGATGTTTCTTGGGAATGACCAGAAAATGGGTGGGCGCTTGGGGGGAGATGTCCCAGAAGGCGAAGACTTCATCGTCCTCGTACAGTTTTTTGGCAGGGATTTCACCGCTGGCGATCCTGCAGAAAAGACAGGGGCTGCTCATCCTTTTCTCCTTGTTTTTCGTGGTTCGCTGGGGCATGGTTTGGCGCAGGATACTGTCCGGGCCGGATTCTGTCAAATGTAAAGCAAGAGCGGCAGGCCATGGGGGGCAGTCTCCCTGGTGACAGTTTGCCGCTATTCTGGTACTGTTATGTCGTGCTTTTCGCCTGGGGATTGCCGGGCACAAGCGAGCCGAGACAGGAACATTCACCGGAAACCAGCAGAGGGTGTGCCATGCGTCAGTTTGTTGTTGATGAGTTGAGCAAGGAAGAACAGGATAATCTGGAATCATATCTGAAGCGAACCTTGAAAGCCGGCCCCATGGAGGGGATGTTCTGGCTGGAGCTTCCGGAGGATTTGCTGGCCGAAGCCCAGCAGGGGCATGAGCAATGCGGCCCTTTTTTCTTCGGGATCGAGCTGGGACGCAGCCGGCTGATTGCCGAATTTCTGGTCCGCAGCCAGAGCAACCTGCATTGTTCGTGCATCAGCTATTCCACCCCGGCCCAACGCCAGTTTTTGCTTGGATTCCTTGACCGGATGCTTGCGGATGAACATATCAAGGCTTAGGGGCTGATGGTGCGGAGAGCCGTTTTTTTATGGCTGGGGTTGGGGATTTTTTTTGGATTTCAGGCCGAACTGTGCCGGGCCGGAACCGAAGAGGATCTTACGGAAAAACAGTTTGTCTGTCCGTTTCCCGAAAGGACAGGCGATGTTTTGTCGCTGACCTATGCCCAGATTCTGGGGGATGCTGTGCCCGTCTATGGCCAGCCGCAGGACGAGCGTGCCGGGGTGGCCCCTGTCCGGATTACCAGGACGGGCTTTATGTGGGTCAGCCTCAGCGATACCCAACCGATCATGGTGGATGGCCAGGGGTGGTACAAAATCAATGAGCGGGAATACCTCCGGGCGGACAAGCTCCGGCTCGCCAAGCCTTCTAACTTTCAAGGGGTTCTGGTGCCGCGGGATTTTGACAAGAAATTTGCCTGGATGATCTTCCACACCCGCGTCTCGCCAGGCCCCGGCGTGCCGCCGGTTGAAGAGGAGGATCCGGCCGTGGTGCCGGCGAGATCCCTGGTCATTGTCCATGAGACGCGGGAGGTCGAGCAGCGCAAGTGGTGCAGGATCGGCACCGGCGTCTGGGTTCCCTACAACCGGCTGGCCATGGTCATTCCCGCGCTTCGCCCGCAGGAAGTCGGAGAGTCGGAGCGCTGGATCGAAGTGAATCTTACCGAGCAAACCCTGTCGGCGTATGAGGGAGACCGGTTGATTTTCGCCACCCTGGTCTCTTCCGGCGATGAGCGGTTTCCAACGATCAAGGGGTTGTTCCGGATCTGGGCCAAGGTCAGAATCGGCAAAATGAGCGGCGGGGAAGGTGATGCGGATCGTTACTATGTGGAGGATGTGCCCTGGCACATGTATTTCCATCAATCATACGGGTTGCACACCTCCTACTGGCACGATTTTTTTGGGCTGCCCAATTCCCACGGCTGCGTGAATCTGGCGCCCAAGGACGCCCTCTGGCTCTTTGAATGGACAAGGCCCAAGGCAAGCAGGGGGAATTGGCAGGAGGCGACCAAGGGTGATCCGGGAACCTGGGTCTGGGTGCATGAAACACCGGTGGCGATGGGGGAATGAGGCGGGGTTACTGCTGAATGACAACCTCGGTGCCCAGGGCGACGACCTTGAATAATTCTTCAATGTCCTTGTTGCGCAGGGCTACGCAGCCATAGGTCCAATCCCAGGTTTCACCCCCGCCATGGATGAATATTTCGCCGCCCAGGGGGGTGTTCCAGGGGGGGATGGATTTTTTGGAGATTCTCTCTATGATCCGGTCGCGGTCGCTTTTGGTGATGAGCTTTTGCTCCAGGCCGCGTTCCGCGTCTTCAATGCTGGGGTAACTCAAGCCCAGGGAAAGGTAATACTTGCTGCGCGGGTTTTTCATGCAGATGTAATAGCTTCCCTCCGGGGTGCGCTTATCCCCCTGGCGGACCTTGTCGCCAACCGGGTTGAAGCCGAGCTTCACGGGATAGGTGCGGAGCAGCTTTTCCTCGGAATAGAGGAAAAGCTTTTTTTTGGCTTTTTTGATGACTATTTTCGGGGCCTTGAGGGGGGCGGTAACCGGCAGGCCCGGATCGATATCTTCGTTATCCAAAAAAGGGGGAGGACACGGGCTCTCCGCCGGGGGAAGTTGGGCGATTTGAGGAGGAGCCTGGGTGGTGGTGGAGCAACCGCTGTGCAGCAAAGGGAAGGAAAGGGTGAGCAACAGGAAGAGGAAGGTCTTGGGGTGGGAGATTCCCTTCACGGTGGGTCGCGATTTCCAGATCATAATGCGAAGTCCGTCATGAGGTTAATTCGCAGACACGTTCCAGAGTGTTGCCGTTGCCGGAAATTGTCGGCGTCCGGTCAGGAGGTCACAGGCCTCATTAGCAACTGGCCTAGAAAAATCATACGATATTCATGGCGGGAATGCACAGGAAAATTCGATTTCCGGCGCAAAAAAAATCCCCGGCCGATGACGGCCAGGGATTTGCTTCAGTCCGCATGGGCTGAAAAAGTCTTGCTTACCACCAGCAGATGGTCTGGTCGGCCGCGAAAACCTTATCCAGCAAAGCGCTGTAGTCCGGGCTCTCAACGTTGAGATCAAAGGATTCAACATCACGGCCCTCGGAGACGATCTCCACCAGTTTCTTGGTGTCGTCACTGGGCGCGGAACGGTATACATTCAAGAGTTTCATTGGAACACTCCTTGTCGTTGTGGGTCAATAAGTATCTTAGCTCTTGTCGGAGCGGAGGATGCCGTAGGGGATGATGATCTCAAGGTCGCGCAACTGCTTGCCGATTTCCTCAAGGGTGATCTTGACCATGCCGTGATTCTCGACATTGGCATCCACGGTGCTGTAGACCTCGCCTTCCATGTCGCGAACCCACTCGATGTTCTCCTTGTGGTAGTCGCTCAGGTCGGGTAGCTCATTATTCATGACATAGGCATACGAGTACATGTTCTCGACGGCCAGACCCAGGGTGGAGCGGATGCCGTCCAGGGTGTATTCCTTGTTTACCAACAGAAAACCTACTTTCTTGGACATGGTTCTCTCCTTATAAGGTCAGGTAGCATTCGTAGTCTTCGATGATTTCGCCATGCTGGGACTGGGTAGCCATCTTCTTGGCCTCAAGACCCTTGGGAATGTCGGCGGGATCATAGCCTGCGTTCTTGTAGCTGTCCACGCAGATGGACACGTCGTCCGCCAGCTCGCAGAGCGCCGGGAACTCCGGGCACTTGGTCAGATGAACGGCGTACCAACTGAAGAAAACCTTTACCTTGGAGCCCTTGGCCTTGGCGGCCTTGGTGATCCCCATGACATGGCGCATGTTCTGGGGGGAGGTAACAAAAATACCTAAACTTTTAGCCATTTCCTGTCTCCTGATGCAAAATTAAAGGCGCGGGGCTTGTGCCCTGGCCGCGTCGTGTGGAGTAAAAAAGCTTATTTTTTCTGGAGGTAGAAGCGGATGAAGCCGGAATCTTCCTTTTCGCCCAGGTAGACATGGCCGGAACGGGTGCACCAGCCGGGCAGGTCGTTGCGGGAGCCGGGATCGGTGCCGAGGATCTCCAGGATCTCGCCGGCGTTGATCTTGTCCATCTCTTTCTTGGTGCGCAACAGGGGCATGGGGCAGCTCAGGCCTTTTGCATCCAGGGTGCGGGTCGGGGTGATACCATCGGGGGCTACTTTAATATCGTCGCTCATGGTTTCCTCCTTAAAAAGGGTGTAGGGGTAATTTCTGCAAACTCAAAAAATTTAAGAAATAAGTGCCAGCGAATTATACACGGCAACTCGGATCCCACCAGGCTTGGCGGGATTTTTTTTACACAAAAAAACACTCAAGGCTCTTTCATGTACCATTGGGTCTCTACCAATATTCATGGGGCCTGTCAAGGGAATTTGTGAATGGCGGTTCATGGTGCGACAGGGAGGAAAAGAGGCCATAATTCAAGAAGATTATACTGCATGGGGGGCATGGATGCATTGGGGATACGGGGGGAGAATCCGGGAAAATGGTTTGTCAAACTTGACAAAATTTTAAGGCACGGGTAAAGGGGGTTATCGGTACGGTCACAGTATTGTCCTGACAATTTCAACGGGTTTTTTCGTTTTTTGGATGGCAGGCTTATCGTTTTGTAATTATTTGCAAAAAAATGGGAGAGGAGGTCTGGAATGGGCGAAGAAAGCGTTATGGGGAGTAAGGTCAAGGGGCTGTACAAAAAACTGTGCAAGGACGAGTGGAACTCCGTCACGTCCGGGATCATCGTCGCGTTTTTGAGCGTGCTGATCCTGGTCTGGGCGCGGCCGTGGGGTGCGGTTGGCGCCATCCGGAACTGGGGGGAATGGATCATCTACGGACTTGGCCTGTGGGATACCATCGGCCTGTGGGAGGCTGCCGCTCCCAAGAGCGCCCTGCTCGACACCGGCTCGGTGATAGGCATCGGTTTCGTGGCCGGGGCCTTTTTGTCCGCCAATCTGGGTGACAATTTCGACATTCGCATCCCGCCGGTCCTGGAGATGGTCAAGGGGCTGGTGGCCGGTGTGCTCATGGGCATCGGTTCCGCCTTTGCCGGCGGCTGCAACGTGGGCGGCATGTACAACGCCATCGGCAATCTGGCCGCCAACGGCTTTGCCATGTGGCTGGGTCTGATAATGGGCGTGCTCCTTGGTCTCAAATACATCTACTGGGAGATGGAGAACATCTCCTGGGGGGCCGGCGGCGCCAAGACCATCGAGGTTCCGGTACCCATGCGGAGGATCCTCGGCATCCTGGCCCTGGTTGGCTTGATCTGGGGCGCCTATGCCTATGGGGATCAGGTTATCCATGTGGCGGACTATGACAACCTCGGCGAAGAGGACTATCTTGGCATTGCCGGCGGTTTGAGCGGCCTGCTGCTCATTGCCGCCGCGATCGGCTACACCATGCAGCGCGGTCGCTGGTGCATGGTGCAGGCTTTCCGTGAGCCGCACATGACCGGCGATTGGACCTTGGCGCGGGGCGTCATGGTGAGCATCCTGCTCCTTGCCGTCGGCGTCGCGGTGGTCAAGGCCACCGGGCTCCGTGAGCCGGTGCATTATGTGCGCGGCACCTTTGGTTTCGGCGCGGTATTCGGCGGGCTTGTCTTCGGGCTTGGCGCCATGCTGGCGGGCGGCTGCGGTTCCGGCAGCCTCTGGCGGGTGGGCGAAGGCCAGGTCAAACTGTGGCTGACCGTTGTCACCTTCGGCGTGTCCAATGCCATTCTGACCCCGAAGTTTAAGGAATGGGCCTGGGAAGGCACTGCCGAGGAAAGCGGATTGCTCGGCCAGTGGATCTACATGCCGGACACCTTTTTGGGATACGGCGGCACCCTGGCGGTGATCGCTCTGGCCATGTGCCTCTGGTACCTCATCGTCAGTTGGAATGAGGATACCGGCAAGCTGATGGTTGAGATGTAACGTTCATCATGCCGCTGGTCGGCATGGGTGATGATGGATCGCATTCCCCGGGTGCTTCGGGGAATGCGATTTTTTTTGTCCGCCCTTTGGCTCCGCGGCCTGTCAGGCACAGGTTATTTCCCTTGACAGTGCTTTGCCTGTCGTCCTAGCATTGTGGTAAGCCGTTGCGCAAAAAAAGTATTTTGATATGTAAAGATTGTGACGGCATATGGGGCCAGGCGCTAAAACCGAGTTCCCCATTGGTGCAATGGCCTGAAATGGAAAGGATATTGTGACGGGCCTTAATCCTCATGCCGAGGCGCAGCGTTTTTTGTCCGCAGGGTGTTTCTAATGGTCGAGGCGGTTTCCGGATTACATCACCATGTCTCTCTTTCCCTGGGGCAATTGCTGCAAAACGGCGAGGTTATCGCCATTGTTGATGATGACGCGGCAATCCGCGAACCGCTCAGGATCTATTTCGAAGAGCATGGGCTGGCCGTGGCGGAATGCGCCTCGGCGACGGAGCTTATGCAGGTGCTGGCCTCCCGCAACGTGGCCCTGGTCCTTCTTGACATCGGTCTTCCTGATACCGATGGCCTCTCCCTTCTGCCCCGAATCATAGACCAATATCCCGATGTCGCGGTGGTGATGCTCACCGGTGTTTCCGAGCTGCGGGTGGTTTTGGACTGCATGCGCAAGGGCGCCACGGACTATCTGTCCAAACCGGTGCAGTTTGAGGAAATATTCCATGTGGCGCGCAAGGCCCTGGAAAAGCGGCGGCTGGTATTTGAAAACCGCAAATACCATGAGGAGCTGGAGGAGGCGCATTTCAGAATCCAGCTCCTGCATCAGTTGTCGGTGAAGATGAACAGCGTCTATCTGAGCACCGTGGAGCTCGACCAGATCCTGCGCGCGGTTTTGGTGGGGATCACCTCCCGGGAAGGTTTGGGCTTCAACCGGGCATTTTTGCTTATGTTCGATGCGGATGGCCGGTTTTTGCGGGGGAAGATGGCCATTGGCCCGAGTTCCCGGGAGGAGGCGGGGCGGGTCTGGGAGGAGATCGAGGAGCGGGATCTTAATTTTCTGGAGATCGTTGACAATCTCAAGGAAACCAGCAAGAGCCATGATGCAGCGGTCAATGCCATAGCCCGGAATCTGGTGGTTTCGGCCGAGGAAACGGACAATATCCTGATCAATTCCGTGCTGAGCCGGAGGAGCTTCAGGGTTTCACCGGAAAACGGCTGGGTGCCGATGCCCATTGAACGGCGTCTCGGAAATAACAGAAAGCACAACGGGGGCAAGGTTCGTGAGCGCAGGGACAGGGAAGAGACCGGTTTTCCCGACCTTGGCGTGCCCAGGGATCTCATCAATATCCTTGATGAGGATGCCTTTGTCGTGGTGCCGCTGTACTCTCCCGGCCGGGCCTTCGGGGTAATCATCGCCGACAATTATGTGACCCGGCGGTTCATTGAGGACAGCCATGTCGGCGCCCTGGAGCTTTTTGCCAGCCAGGCCAGCCTCGCCATCGAACAGAGCCATCTGTACAACGAGATGCAGCAGAAGGTGGCGGAGCTTGAGGCGGCCAACCAGGAGCTTGACCGGAACAAGGACTTGCTGGTCGAGGCGGAGCGGTATTCCGCCCTGGGTCACATGGCGGCCCAATTGGTCCACATCATCAGAAACCCCATCACCTCCATCGGCGGGGTCTCCCGTATCCTGAGGAAAAAAAATGTCGATGCCGAGTGGGAAAAATATCTCAATGTCATTATCCACGAAACGGAGCGGGTGGAATCCACCCTGGAGGATCTCTTTGACTTTGTGGGGCAGGGCGAGATCCACAAGGAGGAACTCACGCTCTGCGAGCTGATCAGGAAAACGGCTCTCCTGCTCCAGTCGAGCATGACGAAACACGGCGTTACCTGGGAGATGGAATGTCCTCCGGTGGAGCCGGTGGTCCAGGGAGACATGCACCAGATCCGCCTGGTGTTTCTCCATCTGTTCAAGAATGCGGTGGAGGCCATGGGTGATGGGGGCAGGTTGACCATCCTCGTCTCCGTTGTCGAAGGGCAAGCCGTTGTTTCGGTCATCGACACCGGCCCCGGGATCCCTGAATCCTATCTGGACAAGGCCAAGGATCCATTCTTTACCACGAAAACCTATGGGACCGGCATGGGGTTGACCCTGGTGGAACGAATTGTCCGTGCCCATGGCGGCAGTTTTTCCCTCAAGCCCCATCCGGGCGGCGGTCTGGAAGTTCAGGTGGTTCTGCCTCTCCAGTAACTCCCGCGATTTTTTCCCGAACATCTCCTGAATCAGGCAGACAAGGCGGTTTACGCATGAAAATTGGAGGATCCCCCTTTGTGGCCAAGGGGATACAAGTGCCGGCTGCGGACCGGAGTGAAGGCGCGCCCAAGCCGGGGTTGCCTGCCTCGGTGTTGTTCGGACAGGGGCAATTGGTCCGGGGCGAGGTAACCGGGATTACCCCGGAGGGCAAGGTGGTGCTCGATATCGGCGGGCAGCTTGTCGAGGCGAGAAGCGAGGTGGCGCTGAAACCGGGCAGCACGCTGTGGCTGGAGGTGCGGCAAACCGAGCCCCTGTGGCTGCGGGTGGCCGACAAGAAAGGCGCAACCCAGGAGTTTCTGCGTCAGTACTGTGCCGATCCCGCCGCCATGGGCAAAGGTTTGCGGGCCTTGCTCGGGCTCGCCTTTCTTGCGGACGCGGAAAAGGGTCTGGCCGAGCAGGCCGGGATGCTCCAGAATTTCGCCAATACCGCCGTGGGGGCGGAACCCGACCCGGACCGGATCATCCGTCTCTTGAGCATGCTGGGCAGCGGCGCCGTTGGGGAGGAGAGCGGCTCAAGCCAGGAGGGGGGGAAGCTCCAGGAGCTGCTTGCCCTCCTGACTGCGGACAAGACCGCGATTCTCGGCAAACCAAACGCCGCCGCCATGCAGAAGCTCGGGCTGCTCCTGGAATTACAGGGCGAAATCAATGTCCTGCCCGCTTCACCCCAACAGACGCAATTTCTCCTCTTCCCCTGCCTTTTTGCCATGGGCGCCGGGGTGGGACAGTGGCTTTTCACCCTGGACAGCGGGGAGGATCAGGCGGCAACCGGCGAAGAGCGGGGCTACGCGCTCTCATTTTTTTTGGAGATGAGCCGGTTGGGGGAGGTGCAGATCCAGATCCGGGTCAAGGACCGTTCCCTGCAAGGGGAGTGTGTCGTGGGCACCGAAGCGGTGCGGGAGTATTTGGCTCCGCAACTCGGTGAGCTGGACGAGCTGCTGGGTAAGCTCGGTTACGAAACGGTCCATTTTTCCTGCCGGGTCGCCAAAGGTTCCATGCTGGAATCATTGAAGTCCGGGATGGAGGCTGCGGCGCAATTGGAGAGTGTCAGGATCGTTGATCTGGAGGCCTGACGGCAGGAGGGGTTTGGGGTGTAACGTTGCCCCGGAGCCAGGAGGCGGTGATGCCGAGCAGGCCGCTCAGGGCTGCTCCCAGCAAGGTTGCGTGCAGGGCAGTCAGGAAGGAGGCGGTATGTTCCGGCCTGAAATCCCGCAAGTCGAGGCCGTTGGTTTCTCCGCGAAAAAACAGGGAGAAAAGCAGGGCGGCCTGGGCGATGCCCAGGAGCATGCCCAGATTTCTTGCCGTGGCCAGCAGGGCCGCGGCTGCTCCCGCTTTGTCGGCCTCCACGTGGCTTAAGACCGAGGCGCTGTTTGGCGACAAAAACAGGGCCTGGCCCAGGCCAAGCAACATCAAATGCCCGGCAATAATCAGCGGCGAGGTTGCGGCTTCAATCGTGGTGAGCAGCAACACCCCCAGGGTGGAGACGCTCAGCCCCAGGGTGGAGATGAATCGCGCCCCGACATAATCGGAAAGCCAGCCGGCCAGGGGGGAGACCAGCAGGATCGAGGAGGGAATGGCCAGCATGACCATGCCTATTTTCGAAGGCGGCAACCCGAGGATGCGGTCGAGATGAAACGGGATGAGCAGGATTACGGCAAAGAGCACCATGAAGGAAAGCACGGCGCTGGTTATGGCCAGGCTGAAGTGACGGTTGCGAAAAAGCGCCAAGGACAGCAGCGGATGGGGCAGCCGGGATTCGACGGCGACAAAGCAGCACAGGGCGCCCGTCCCGGCCGTGCCGGTGAGGAGCAACCGGGTGGCTGACCAGTTGGCCGAGGAGGCATGGGCCAGGGTCAGGCAAAAAAGAACAAGGGCGGTGGCCCAGGCCAGGCTGCCAAGCCAGTCCAGCGGGCCGGTGTATCGCCTGGCCGGACCGGGCAGTATCCGGATGGCGAGGAAGGCGAAGATCAGCCCCAGCGGGACCGTGATAAAGAAAAGGACGCGCCAGGAAGCGAGTCCGAGCAAAAATCCCCCCAGGCTCGGGCCGCTCATCAGGCCGAGGGAAACGGCCATGCCGATCAACCCCAGGCCGCGGCCCAACTGTTCTTTAGGAAAGGTTTCCTTGATGATCGCAGGGCCAGCGGCCATCATCATCGCCCCGCCCAGGGCCTGGCAGAATCTGGCAAAAATCAGGAAGGAGAGGGTTGGGGCGTAGGCGCAGGCCAGGGAACCCACGCCGAAGATCAACAATCCGGCGGTGTATATCCTGCCCCTGCCCAGCCGGTCTCCTAGATGGCCCCAGAAAAGGAGGGAGGCTGTGATGGTGAGAAGGTAAATCATCACCACCCACTGGGTGTCGCTGAGCGAGCTGTGGAACTCCTCCATGATGAAGGGCAGGGCGATGTTCACCATGCTGCTGTCCAGGGTGGACATGAAGACGCCGGTGGCCACGATGAGGAAGGTGGGCCATTTGTTTGCAGGGGAAGACACGGAAGGGATCTGTTGCCTCTGGAAAAAAGAGCGGGGTTTCGCGCCGGTGGTATTGGAGCCGGCTGATTTTTTTGCAGTGTATCGCAACTCGGCTAATCCTGCAAAGGGGATTGCTGTGCGCATGGTATTTCACGAGGTGAATCTGAGCGATTATGGGGAGAACAATGGCTGGTATTCGAAACGAAGGCGAGGATGAAAGGATAGCCCGGTGTGTCGCGGCTTGCAAGGACCCGGCCCTGGGGGAGATTCTGCGGACGGCGGCCAGGGCGGCCCTTGCCGCGGGCAGCGTCTTGCGAGACCTGCACAATAAGCCCCACCGTATAACCCACAAGGGGAGCATTGACCTGGTCACCGAAGCGGACGTGGCCGCGGAGCAGACCGTGCTTGCCATGCTGCGGGAAGCGGGCTCCGGCATCGATTTTCTCGCGGAAGAGTCGCACTCCTCCTATAAAAACCTGCCGCAGGGTCCGGTCTGGATCATCGACCCCCTGGACGGCACCACCAATTTTGCCCACGACTTTCCGTTTTTTGCCGTGTCCATCGCCTATGCCGTGGGCACGGTCAGCAAGGTCGGCGTGGTGTACGCGCCCATGCAGGACGAGCTTTTCTGCGCCTGCCTCGGCAGCGGCGCCTGGCTCAATGGGCGGGGCATGCAGGTTTCCGGGGCGGCAACCTTGCAGGATTCCCTTTTGGCCACGGGCTTTCCCTATGCCATTGCCCAGGAGGTCGAGGGGGTGATGGCCGTCCTTGCCCGGTTGCTGACGCGATGCCAGGGGGTGCGGCGGACCGGGGCCGCGGCGGTTGATCTCGCCTATCTTGCCTGCGGCAGAACCGATGGCTTCTGGGAGATCAACCTCAAGCCCTGGGATACCGCCGCCGCCATGCTGCTGGTGAGCGAGGCCGGGGGCAGGTTGACCACCTACGACGGCGAGGAATATACCCCCTATGTCCCGGAGGTGGTGGCGAGCAATGGCAGGATCCATGCCGAGCTGGTCGGGCAATTGGCGGATTTTACCCGGGTGGGGAAAAAGTGAAGAATGAAAAGTGAAAAATGGAGAATGACGGCGGTTTTTTCCTATGAACATGCTGCCACAATGTGGTAGTCTTTTCGAAAAGCTGGGCCGGAAAACCCCGCAGGCAATCCTGTATCCCCGAAAACGAAGCGAGCCGGAGAGGCACCATGGACACTGAGAAGAAAATGCATTTTCATACCCGGGTGATCCATGCCGCCCTCACCCCGGGGGAGTGGCAGGGCGCCACCCTGCCCCCTATTTTCCAGACCGCGGCCCATTGCCACGAGACGGCGGAGAGCTTGAGCGATACCTTTGGCGGGCGGACCACCGAGCATATCTACGCCCGGCTCACCAACCCCACCAACCGGGTGCTGGAAAAGAAGCTGGCCGAACTCGAAGGCGGCCGCGGCGCGGTGTTCATGGCTTCGGGCATGGCGGCGATCACCAACGCCTGCTTGGCCCTGCTCCGCGCCGGGGACGAGTTTGTCTGCGGCAACTCGCTCTTCATGTCCACCTATGTGCTTTTTGCCAATGTCTTCAAGAAGTACGGGATCACGGCCCGCTTTGTGGAGCCCACCGATTTGGCGGCCATTGAGGCGGCGATCAACGGGAAAACCCGGTTTCTCTACCTTGAAACCATCGGCAACCCGAAGATGGATGTGCCGGACCTGGCCCGGGCAGCGGAACTCGCCCACAGCCACGGGTTGCCCCTGCTGGTGGACAATACCCTGGCCACTCCGTACCTGTGCCGCCCCCTGGAGCTGGGCGCGGACATCGTCATCCACTCCACGACCAAGTACCTCAGCGGCCACGGCGACGCGGCAGGCGGGGTGGTGATCGACGGGGCGAATTTCAACTGGAGCAGCGAGCGGTTTCCCGATTTTGCCCCCTTTGTCGAACGCAAGGGCGAGCTTGCTTATCTGGACCGGGTCTGGCGGGAGCTGCACATCAATTTCGGCACCACCGCCGCGCCGCTCCATGCCTATTTGACCATGCTGGGGTTGGACACCCTGGCCCTGCGGATGGAGCGCCACCTGGCCAATGCCGAAAAGGTCGCCGGTTTTCTCGCCTCGCAGCCCAAGGTGCAATGGGTGAATTACCCCGGGTTTGCCGACCATCCCCAGCATGGGGTGGCGCAAAAACAGTTCGGGGGCTTGGGTTTCGGCGGCATGCTGACCTTCGGCCTGGCGGATCAGGCAGCCTGTTTCCGCTTCATCAATAACTTGAAGATGGTCTATCACCTGGCCAACATCGGCGACTGCAAGAGCCTGGTGATCCATCCCTATTCCAGCCAGTACCTCTCCTTTGCCGAGGAGCCGAAGAAGAATCTCTCCATCACCCCGGATCTGGTGCGGTTTTCCGTGGGGATCGAAGCGGCGGAGGATATCATCGACGATCTTGCCCAGGCGCTTGCGAAGATCTAGGTCATGAACCCCGCCTGCCTCAACCTGGTAGAAAAGCAGTTTTTCACCTTTGGCGAGCCGCCCCACGAGCTGGTGCTTGAAAGCGGCGAGCGGTTGGGCCCGGTGACCCTTGCCTACGAAACCCTCGGCACCCTGACGCCGGACAAGGGCAATGCCATCCTGGTGGTCCATGCCCTCACCGGGGATTCCCATGTGGCTGGCTGTTACACCACAGAAGATGCCCGGCCCGGCTGGTGGGAGATCATGGTCGGTCCGGGCAAGGCCATCGATACGGAGCGCTATTTCGTCATCTGCGCCAACGTGTTGGGCGGCTGCATGGGCTCCACCGGCCCTTCCTCGCTCAATCCAGTCACGGGCAAGCCCTATGGGGTGTCCTTTCCCCTGGTCACCATCGGCGACATGGTGACGGCGCAAAAGGCGCTGATCGATCATCTCGGCATCTCCCGCTTGCTCGCGGTGGTGGGCGGCTCGGTGGGCGGCATGCAGGTCTTGGCTTGGTGCGCCCGCTATCCCGAGATGGTCCGGGCGGCGATTCCCCTGGCCACCACGCCACGGCATTCGGCCCAATCAATCGCCTTCAACGAGGTGGCCCGGCAGGCGATCATGGCCGATCCCCATTGGCAAGGGGGCGATTATTACGGCCAAGCCAAGCCCGATCTCGGCTTGGCCGTGGCCCGGATGATCGGGCATATCACCTATCTTTCCAACGAATCCATGCGCCAGAAGTTCGGCAGGCAGCTCAAAAGCAGGGATGCCCTTTCCTTTCATTTTGACGCGGGCTTCGAGGTGGAGAGCTATCTGCGCTACCAGGGCAACAAGTTTGTCGAGCGTTTTGACGCCAATTCCTTCCTCTACCTGACCAAGGCCGCGGATTATTTCGACCTGGACGACTACGCAGCCGGCGGCTTGGCCGTTCCATTCAAAGACTCCCGCACCAGCTTCCTGGTGGTGGCCTTCACCTCGGACTGGCTCTACCCCACTGAGCAGTCCCGCGCCCTGGTGCAACTCCTCAAGCGCAACGGCCTGGATGTGAGTTTTTGCGAGATTCAATCGGACTGGGGCCATGACGCCTTCCTGCTGCCCAGCGAAAGGCTGCACGCCCTGGTGGCGGCGTTTCTCTCCCGGATTTTCCGGGAAGAGTCTTCGGACGTGTGAGGGGGAAAGCCATGCGTTTTGATCTACAGATCATCGCCTCCTGGATCGAGCCCGGTTCGCGGGTGCTCGACCTCGGTTGCGGGGAGGGGGAGCTGCTCCAGTACCTCAAGGAGCAGAAAAGGGTCAAGGCCACGGGCATCGAGAAGGATGAGGCCGAGGTGGCGGTCTGCATCGCCAAGGGGATTTCCGTGCTCCAGGGGGATTTCAACCTGGAGGTCGCCGATTATCCGCCGGACAGCTTCGACTACATCGTCATCAGCCAGACCCTGCAACAGGTTTACGAACCGGTTGTCCTCATCGATACCCTGCTTGCCATCGGCAAAAAGGTCATTGTCAGCTTCCCCAATTTCAGTTACTGGCGCATCCGCCTACAGCTCCTCTTCGCGGGCTATGCCCCGAAAAGCAAGGAGCTGCCCTACGAATGGTACAACACCCCCAATATCCGGGTGATCACCCTGAGGGATTTCCGCAACTTTGCACGGGAAAAGGAGATCGCCATCCTCAAGGAGGTGGCGATCAACACCCACCGGCAGCAGGAAACGGGTAATATCGTCACCTTTCTCCCCAACCTGCGGGCCACTTACGGCATTTTTCTGATTGGACGCGATGGTCGGGAGGAGGCGGGTTGAGGGAGACAGAATGGTGCAAAAAAACTTATTTTTCAAGATCTGACCCCGAGACTCCTGTGACCCCGAGACTCCGCGGACTCAAGCAGTCCGATCTTTTCGCAGAGATCGGCGGACAATCCGTGGTGAGCGAGATACTGGTCGGCAAACGCGAGATCAATGCCCGGCAGACCAAGGCCCTGGCGGCACGATTCGGGGTTCTTCGGCGATTTTTATTTGATGCTGTACGCGTCCATGGTTTTCATAAAACGTGGTCTGTCCCGATATCGATAAACGTGGTCTGTTCCAGTTTTCGCCCTTTCAAGTGATCGTCCATGCCGCCTTGCCATTCAAGATTTTATTGTTTCCGGCTAACGCATGAGGGTCAACTGGCCGCATTATTTGTCGTAATTTGTCGCGTAACGACTTTGGGTCATAAATCTGGGGCCGCAAGCGCGAAGGGTGTGTTGGCTGCTCAAGATGGAAAACGACCCGATACTTGACTTTTTTTAGCGCCTCTGTTGCAAATTTTCGCTCGTCATCGCCAGCGTTGGCCCGCATACTACATAGTCCGGCAAGCGTTGCTCGCACTTTCATGGCAATTTCTTCAAAAAGATCCTTCGCTTTTATTCTTGGATGGTGCCGGTAATCTTTCGATTCGATCAGCCAACACTCCTTCTCGCTTGCATTGAATGCGAGAAAATCGACCGCCTCGGAGCCACCGGCAAATGATTGAAAATGTTTCCGATAAAATGTGGTGTCGTCATATTTCCTGACATGCCATCCTGGAGGAGGGTGTAAAAAGGATTGTGTAAATGGCCATTCCGGGGGTAGAAAAGTTCGCCCCCAACCAAGGAGAGAGATATGGCCATTTCCAAAGAAGTGCTTGACCAACTGATTGCCGATTACAAAAAGCCGGAAGACCTGATC